>JAEULW010000039.1 GCA_016793505.1 Methylobacteriaceae bacterium
CGCCGGATCGGCGCCCGCGGCCTTTGCGGTCGGCGCGGCGCCCTTCTGACGGGATCGTTTCATGATGGATCAGCTCTCGATTCGGTCGCGCCGGCAGTTGCGGCGAAGGTCGGGCGTCTCGGCCCGCGACGCAAGCGCCGCGGCGTCGCGGCCGCCGGCCTCAGCACATCGCGACGCCGCATTTGTGGACGTTGGCGACATGCGTCTTCAGCCGGTCGAAGCCGACCGCGCCGACGACGACCTCCTTGCCGACGACATAGGCGGGCGTGCCGGTGATGCTGAGCGCGTCGCCCAGCTTGATCGTCTCCTCGATGCCGGCGACGATCTGCGGCGAGTCGAGGTCCTTGGCCAGCCTGTCCATGTCGACGCCGGCATCGCGGGCTGCGGCGAGCGCCTGACCCTTGCCGATCTGGCCGCGCATCAGCAGCAGCTTCTGGTGAAAGTCGAAGAACTTGTCGCCCTTGAGCTGGCGCTTGACCGCCTGGGCGACTTTCGCCGCCTCGACGGACCCTGGCCCGAGAACCGGAAAATCCTTAAGTACGACACGGACTTCCGGGTCCGTCTTGATGAGTTTGTTGAGGTCGTCGAGGGCGCGCTTGCAGTAGCCGCAATTGTAGTCGAAGAACTCGACGATGGTGACCTTGCCCTTCGGATTGCCGACCACGGCGTGGTTGTCCGAGACGTAGAGCGGGCTGGCGGGGTCGCCGACGACCTTGTCGCGCGCCGCCGCCTCCTCGGCCTTTTCGCGACGCTGCAACTCGATCAGCGCCTCGCGCAGCACCTCGGGATGCTTGAGCAGGTAGTCGCGGATGATCGTCTCGAATTCGGCGCGCTGGGCTGGCGAGACCTGCGGCAGGGCCGGCGCGGCGAGGGCGACGAGCGCCGCCGCCGCAGCGAGCGGAGCGCGCAGGCGACGAAGGGAACGTGTGAAGATCATGGTTCGCTCCGCGAGGGCGGCGCGCGGGGCGCGCCGCAATCCCAGGGTCGGACAATATTGCGGCCGCGTCGCGACCGCGTCGGGCGTCGGGGCGATCAGCCCCCGGTGAAGCCAGCCTTGGCGCGCTGCCACCAGCCGCTGCGCTTGGGACGGGCGGGATCCTGCGCCGCCTCGGGCAGGCTCTCGACGTCGGGGCGCGGCGCCGGCGGCGGCTCGGGCGTCGCGTCGTCACCCGGCGCAGGGGCCAGATGCGGCTCGAAGCGCTCGGGCGCAGGGATCGGCGCCGGGATCGGCGCAGCGACCTCGGCGGCCGGCGCCTCGTCGGGCGTCGGTCCGGACGCGGCCGGATCGGGGTCGGGGGCGATCCCGGCGGCGGGCGCATCGGTTGCGGCCTCGTCGCGCCAGCCGGACGATTCGAGCGGCTGGGCGTCGCCGCGCCAGGCGCCGCGTCCGCCGCGACGGCGGCGGCGACGGCCGCCCTCGCGCCCGGAGTCGGCGGCGCCGTCCTCGCGCGGGGCGTCGGCGTCCTCGGCGTCGACCGTGGCGACCGGCAGGTCGCCGCCGATCAGCGCGAGCTCGGCGAGCGCGTCGTCGGAGGGCTGCGGGGCGTCGGCGGCGACGCCGGAGGACGGGCGGTCGCCGCGGCCGCGGCGGCGGCGACGGCGACGGCGGCGCCGGCCGTTCTCGCCCTCCTCGCCATCGGCGCGGGATTCGTCGCGGCCGCCATCGGCGTCCTCGCCGTCCGTCGCCTCGTCGTCGCCGACTTCGGCGGTCTCTTCTTCCGCCTCGGGCGCGTCGGCCTCGTCGGCGGCGTCCGCGTCTTCCTGCGGAATCGCCGGGGCGGCGCCGAGCAGACGGGTCTGCACGACGCCGGAGGCCGGCTCGCCGCGCTCCAGCACATGCAGGGTCGGCCCGGTCAGGCTGTCGTCGGCCACAATCGACAGGGCGACGCCGAAGCGCATCTCGAGATCGAGAAGATGGGCGCGCTTCTGGTTGAGAATGTAGAGAGCGACGGGCGAGCGCGTGCGGATCGTCAGGTCGTAGGCGGCCGAGCGCATCAGCGCGTCCTCGAGCACGCGCAGCACGTGCAGCGCGATCGAGGCGGTGGAGCGCACGGTGCCGGCGCCCATGCAGTGCGGGCACTGGATGGTCGAACCCTCGAGCACGCCGGTGCGGATGCGCTGGCGCGACATCTCGAGCAGGCCGAAATGCGAGATGCGGCCGATCTGGATGCGGGCGCGATCGTTCTTCAGCGCCTCCTTCATCCGCCGCTCGACGGCGCGGTTGTTGCGGCTCTCCTCCATGTCGATGAAGTCGACCACGACGAGGCCGGCGAGATCGCGCAGACGCAGCTGGCGGGCGACCTCGTCGGCCGCCTCCAGATTGGTGCGCAGCGCGGTGTCCTCGATGTTGTGCTCGCGGGTGGAGCGGCCCGAATTGACGTCGATGGCGACCAGCGCCTCGGTCTGGTTGATGACGATGTAGCCGCCGGACTTCAGCGTCACATGGTTGGAGAACATGCCGTCGAGCTGCTGCTCGACGCCGTAGCGCGCGAACAGCGGCTGCGGCTCGCCATAGAGCGTCACATGCCTGGCGTGGCTCGGCATCAAGAGGCGCATGAAGTCGCGCGCCTCGCGGAAGCCGTCCTGGCCGGCGACGAGGATCTCCTCGATCTCCTTGCTGTAGAGATCGCGGATGGCGCGCTTGATCAGCGAGCCGTCCTCGTAGACGAGGGTCGGGGCGGTCGAGCGCAGCGTCGTCTCGCGCACCGTCTCCCACATGCGCATCAGATATTCGAAGTCGCGCTTGACCTCCGCCTTGGTGCGGGCCGCGCCGGCGGTGCGGACGATGACGCCCATGCCGTCGGGAACCTCGAGCTCCTGGGCGATGGCCTTGAGACGCTTGCGGTCCTCGCCGTCGGTGATCTTGCGGGAAATGCCGCCGCCGCGGGCGGTGTTGGGCATCAGCACCGAATAGCGGCCGGCGAGCGAAAGGTAAGTGGTCAGCGCCGCGCCCTTGTTGCCGCGTTCCTCCTTGACCACCTGCACCAGCAACACCTGACGGCGGCGGATGACCTCCTGAATCTTGTACTGGCGGCGGGTCCGGACCGGGCGATAGGGGACTTCCTCCATCGCGTCGCCGCCCATCTGCTCGACGACGTCGGCCTCGGTCTCCTCGCCCTCGTCCTCCTCGTCGCCTTCGGCGTCGTCGTCGTCGGCCGGGCGCGCCGCGTCGGCGGCTGCGGGAGCTGCGTCGTCCGTCGCCTGCGTCGCGGCCTCGTCGCGCGCGGCGTCGGTCGGCTCGTCGTCGCGCGCCGCGTCGGCGGCGTCCTGCGCGGCCATCGCGGCGGCGACCAGCGGCGCGTCGTCGACGACCGGGGCCTGCAGCGAGGCGGCGTGGGGATCGATGTCCTCGTCGCGCGGCTCGTAGGCGGTGCGGTCGGCGACGGCGGGCGTCGGCGCGGCTTCGTCGGTCTCGCCCTCGGCGGCGACGTCCGCCGCTCCTGGCGCAGCGTCGTCCACGGGCGCCGCGATCGCCTCGTCGCGGCGACGCTTTTCGGCGCCGTCGCGGCGGTTGCGGCGGCTGCGGCGCTGCGGGCGCTCGCTCTCCTCGTCCTCGCTGCGCTGGGCGCGCGCCTCTTCCTCGAGCAGCGCCTGCCGGTCGGCGACCGGGATCTGGTAGTAGTCGGGATGGATCTCGGCGAAGGCGAGGAAGCCGTGCCGGTTGCCGCCGTAGTCGACGAAGGCGGCCTGCAGCGACGGCTCGACCCGGATCACTTTCGCCAGATAGATATTGCCGCGCAGCTGCTTCTTGTTGGCGGACTCGAAATCGAATTCCTCGACGCGGTTACCGCGCAGCGCCACCACCCGGGTTTCTTCCGGGTGGGAAGCGTCGATCAGCATCTT
>JAEULW010000200.1 GCA_016793505.1 Methylobacteriaceae bacterium
GCCGCCTTGGAGCGGCCGGTGGTGCCGGAGGTGAAGAAGAACCAGCAGGGATCGTCATAGTCCACCGCCGCATCGGCCAGCGCGGCGCCGGCCTGCGCCGCCATGGCGCGGGCGCAGGAGGTCTCGCCGAAACCCTCGCCCTGCAGGCTCCAGACGAATTCGATCGCCGGGGCGCCGGCGGCGACGGCGCGGGCGTGGTCGGGGAAGTCGGCATGGCACAGGAAGGCGCGCGCGCCCGAGGACGTCGCCAGCCACACCACCTCGTCGGGCATCAGGCGGAAATTGGTCGGCACCCATACCGCGCCGAGGCGGAAGACGGCGAACATCGAGACGAACATCTCGTCGCCATTGCGCGCATGGACCAGCACGCGATCGCCCTTGACGACGCCGCGCGCGCGCAGGGCGGCGGCGAGGCTCGAAACGGCGGCGTCGATCTGGCGCCAGGACCAGGTCTTCTCGCCCCAGCGCAGCGCGACGCGATCGGGAAAACGCCGCGCGTTGCGGGTGACCAGATAGGCAAGGTTGGGCGCGCGATGCGACATGCGGGCGACGCCGCCCGGCGCGCTGGCGTTGACGGACCTCATCTGAACGGACCACTCCTCGTTCGGCCGGGCGTCGCCGGCGCGCCAGCAGACAATTGCGCGTCCGGCCCGTCAATGCATGCGCGCAAGGGCGCGTCGGCGGCCTGAATTCGCGACGCGGCCGTGTGGATCGGAGCGGCGCCTGGCCGCGCCCCGACCCCTTGCATGGCGCCGGGCCAGCCACTAATCAGAAAGTTGTGGCGCGCCCGAACGAAGGGGCGCGCGAAACGGTCCGGTCGAGAATGTTGCGGCGCAACATGGAATGACCGTGGGGGGCGACGCGGCGTGGCGGGCGACATCATTCTTCGCACCCAGAAGCTGACGCGCGAATTCAAAGGTTTCGTCGCGGTCGAGGACGTCGATCTGTCGATCCGGCGCGGCACGATCCACGCGCTGATCGGCCCCAACGGGGCGGGCAAGACGACCTGCTTCAATCTGCTGACCAAGTTCCTGGCGCCGACGCGCGGGCAGATTTTCTACAAGGACCGCGACATCACGGCGGCGCAGCCGGCGGCGGTGGCGCGCATGGGTCTGGTGCGCTCCTTCCAGATTTCGGCCGTCTTTCCGCATCTGACGGCGCTCGAGAATGTGCGCGTCGCGCTGCAGCGCGAACGCGGCGAGTCGTTCGATTTCTGGCGCTCCAGGCGCGTGCTGGCGCAATGGAACGATCGCGCCGCCGCGCTGCTCGACGAGGTCGGCCTGACCGAATTCGCGCAGACGCCGGCGGTGAACATGCCCTATGGACGCAAGCGGGCGCTCGAGATCGCGACGACGCTGGCGCTCGAGCCGGAGATGATGCTGCTCGACGAGCCGATGGCCGGCATGGGCCACGAGGACATCGATCGCGTCGCCGCGCTGATCAAGAAGATCGCGGCGCAGCGCACGATTCTCATGGTCGAGCACAATCTGAGCGTGGTGGCGAATCTCTCCGACCGCATCACCGTGCTGACGCGCGGGCGCATCCTGGCGGAGGGCGATTACGCGACCGTGTCGAGCGATCCGCGCGTGCAACAGGCCTATATGGGGTCGGGACATTGACGACGATGGCCGCCCCCCTGCTCGCGGTGCGCGAACTCGAGGCCTGGTACGGCGAATCGCATGTGCTGCACGGCGTCAGCTTCGATGTGCGCGAGGGCGAGGTGGTGACGCTGCTCGGCCGCAACGGCGCGGGCAAGACGACGACGCTGAAATCGATCATGGGCATCGTCGGCAAGCGCAAGGGCTCGATCGCCTATGAGGGCCAGGAGACGATCGGGGCGAGTTCGGACCGCATCGCGCGGCTCGGCATCGCCTTCTGCCCCGAGGAGCGGGGCATCTTCTCGAGCCTCGACGTCAAGGAGAATCTGATGCTGCCGCCGCTGGTGCGGCCGGGCGGCCTCAGCGTCGAGCAGATCTTCGAGTTGTTCCCCAATCTCAAGGAGCGGCTGGCCAGCCAGGGCACCAAGCTCTCCGGCGGCGAGCAGCAGATGCTGGCGATCGGCCGCATCCTGCGCACCGGCGCGCGGCTGCTGCTGCTCGACGAGCCGACCGAGGGTCTGGCGCCCGTCATCATCCAGCAGATCGGCCGCACCATCGCGCGGCTGAAGCAACAGGGTTTCACCATTCTGCTCGTCGAACAGAATTTCCGCTTCGCCTCGACAGTGGCCGACCGCTACTACGTGATGGAGCATGGAAAGGTGATCGACGCCTTCGCCAACGCCGAGCTTGCCGCCAACATGGACAAGCTGCACGACTATCTCGGCGTGTGACGCCGGGACGCTTCGCCTGACACGCATCGGAGGAACAACATGCGCCTGACGACCGCAACCGCCATCGCCGCGCTGACGCTCGGCGCCTTTGGCGCACAAGCCCAGGACAAGACCGTCAAGATCGGAAATCTGAACGACATGTCGAGCCTTTACGCCGATATCGGCGGGCCGGGCTCGACGCTGGCCGCGCAGATGGCGGCGGAGGATTCCGGCCTCGTCGCCAAGGGCTGGAAGATCGAGGTGATCGGCGGCGATCACCAGAACAAGCCGGACGTCGGCGGCTCGATCGCGCGGCAGTGGTACGACGTCGACAATGTCGACCTGATCGTCGACACGCCGAATTCGGGCGTGGCGCTCGCCGTCAGCCAGATCACCAAGGACAAGAACCGCGTGTTCCTCAATTCGGGCGCGGCCTCTTCCGACCTGACCGGCAAGGCCTGCTCGCCCAACACGATCCACTGGACCTACGACACCTATGCGCTCGCCAACACGACCGGCAAGGCCGTGGTCAAGGCCGGCGGCGACAGCTGGTTCTTCCTGACGTCCGACTACGCTTTCGGCCATGCGCTCGAGCGCGACACCGAGGCGGTGGTGCTCGCCTCGGGCGGCAAGGTCGCCGGCAAGGTGCGCCATCCGCTCAACACGCCCGACTTCTCCTCCTTCCTCTTGCAGGCGCAGACCTCGAAGGCGAAGATCATCGGCCTCGCCAACGCCGGCGGCGACACGACCAACTCGATCAAGCAGGCGTCGGAGTTCGGCATCGCTTCCGGCGGCCAGCAGCTCGCCGCGCTGCTGCTGTTCGTCAACGACGTGCATGCGCTCGGTCTCAACGTGGCGCAGGGGCTGACCTTCACCGAGTCCTTCTACTGGGATCTGAACGAGCAGACCCGCGGCTTCTCCGACCGCTTCGCCAAGCGCTCGAAGGGCGGGGCCAAGCCCTCCATGGTGCAGGCCGGAACCTATTCGGCCGTGCTGCACTACCTGAAGGCGCTGGAAGCGCTCGGCGGCAATCCGAAAGACGGCGCCAAGGTCGTCGCCAAGATGAAAGAGATGCCGACCGACGATCCGATCTTCGGCAAGGGGACGATCCGCCAGGACGGCCGCAAGATTCATCCCGTCTATCTGTTCGAGGTGAAGAAGCCGGCCGAATCCAAGGGCCCGTGGGATTACTACAAGCTGAAGGCGACCGTGCCGGCCGACGAGGCGTTCCGTCCGATGAAGGACGGCGGCTGCCCGCTGGTGAAGGGCTGAGGCGCCGCGCGCCCCGCCCGGCGCGGGGCGCGCGTTTCCCACACAGACACTCCAACGCGGCTGCAGCGATGTTCGGCATTCCGACGCAGGCCCTTTTCAGCCAGCTGTTGCTCGGGCTGATCAACGGCTCCTTCTACGCCATGCTCAGTCTGGGCCTGGCGGTGATCTTCGGCATGCTGAACATCGTCAATTTCGCGCATGGCGCGCTCTACATGATGGGCGCCTTCGTCGCCTGGTTCCTGCTCAACTGGTTCGGCGTCAACTACTGGGGCGCGCTCGTTCTGGCGCCGCTCGTCGTCGGCGCGCTCGGCGTCGTGATCGAGCGCACGATGCTGCAGCGCCTCGCCGGCCTCGATCACCTCTACGGCCTGCTGCTCACCTTCGGCCTGGCGCTGATCATCCAGGGCGGCTTCCAGAACGTCTATGGATCGTCCGGCCAGCCCTACGCCATTCCGCCGCAGCTCACGGGCGGGCAGAATCTCGGCTTCATGTTCCTGCCCAACTATCGGGCGTGGGTGGTGGTGTTCTCGCTGACCGTCTGTCTGGCGACATGGTTCGCGATCGAGAAGACGAGCCTCGGCGCAAAGCTGCGCGCGGCGACCGAGAATCCGACGCTGGTGCGCGCCTTCGGCATCAACGTGCCGCTGATGATCACGTTGACCTATGGTTTCGGCGTGGCGCTGGCGGGCCTTGCCGGCGTGCTCTCGGCGCCGATCAACCAGGTGCGGCCGCTGATGGGCGCGGACCTGATCATCGTCGTCTTCTCCGTCGTGGTCATCGGCGGCATGGGCTCGATCATGGTCTCGATCGTCACCGGCTTCGCGCTGGGCATCTGCGAGGGGTTGACGAAAGTGTTCTATCCCGAGGCGTCCAACATCGTGATCTTCGTCATCATGGCCGTCGTGCTGCTGATCAAGCCGGCTGGCCTGTTCGGGCGGGCGGCCTGATGAGCGCCGCCGCTCCCGCCGCTGCGGCGCAGGCCGCGATCGCCGCGCCGGACGCCGCGCGCGATTTCAGGATCGCCTTCGCGATCATGACGGCGCTGCTCATCGCCGCGCCCTTCGTCGTCTATCCGGTGTTCCTGATGCAGGCGCTGTGCTTCGCGCTGTTCGCCTGCGCCTTCAACCTGCTGATCGGTTATGTCGGGCTGCTGTCCTTCGGCCATGCGATGTTCATGGGATTTGCAGGTTACATCGCCGCGCATCTGGCGAAGGTCGGCTCGATCGACTTCACCCTGCCGCTGATCGGCGTCGGGCCGCATTGGCGGTTCGGGCCGCTGCCGCCGCTGGTCGCGATCGCGGCGGGCGTCGTCTGCTCGGCGCTGCTCGGGCTGCTGGTCGGGGCGCTGGCCATCCGGCGCCAGGGCATCTACTTCGCCATGATCACGCTGGCGCTGGCGCAGATGGTGTATTTCTTCTGCCTGCAGGCGCCGTTCACGCATGGCGAGGACGGCATCCAGTCGGTGCCGCGCGGCAAGCTGCTCGGGATCGACCTTTCCGTCGATCTGTCGATGTATTTCTTCGTGCTGGCGATCTTCCTTACCGGCTTCCTGCTGATCTACCGGATCATCCATTCGCCGTTCGGCGAGGTGCTGAAGGCGATCCGCGAGAACGAGGCGCGGGCGGTCTCGCTCGGCTACTCGGTGGATCGCTACAAGCTCGCCGCCTTCGTGCTGTCGGCGGCGCTGTCGGGCCTCGCCGGCGCCACCAAGTCGCTGGCGATGCAGAACGCCTCGCTGACCGACGTGCACTGGTCGATGTCCGGCGAGGTGGTGCTGATGACGCTGATCGGCGGGCTGGGCACGATCTTCGGCCCGGTGGTCGGCGCCTTCGTGATCATCGCCATGCTGCAGTATCTGTCGCCCTTCGGTCAGTGGGTGACGATCATGCAGGGCGTGATCTTCGTGGTTTGCGTGCTGGCGTTCCGGCGTGGCGTCATCGGCGAACTCGCAGCGGTGTGGCGCAAGTCGCTGTGAATGGCCGGCGCCGCCTCAGCGCGGCGTCAGGCGGATGGTGGTCGGCCGCGGCACGGTCATGAAATTGCGGCTCGGACGGCGCTCGACGATGACGCCGCGGCGCGGCGCATCCTGCGGCGCGCCGAAACGCGGCGCCGGCGTCACCACCGTGCGACGGGCGGCCTCGCGCGCTTCGGCCTCGGCGAGCCGTTCGGCCTCGGCGACGGCGGCGCGCGCCTCCTCCATGTCGACGCCCATCAGTTCAGCGGCGATCTGAGCCTGATGCTCGGGGTCGTCGGTCAGTCCCTGGGCGGCGAAGACGGCCTCGGGCAGCGTCGGCGGGTCGTGGCGGACTCGGACGGCGGGGCGCGGCTTCTTCCTGGCTGCACGCATCTCAGGCTCCTCACGGCAAAGGATGCCTGTGCCGGGCGCGGCGCGCAATTCGACTTTGTGCAACGCAGCAATGCGACGCCGGAAGGGGGCCGGAAACGTCAATTCAGCACGCAAAATCCGAAGCTTCCACGCCCGACCAGGGATCCGCGGGAGGCGCGGCAGGCGTCGCGGAAGCGTTGCGGGGCGCTGTCAGGGGTCGTCGCGGCGGGCTCGAGCAGGGAGGCGATTCGCTCGGCCGGCGCGTTCGCTTCGGCTGTCGGCGGCTCGGCCGGCGCCGCCGGCGCGATCTGGCGGGAGACCTCGGCGAAGCCTGCGACGCGGCGGCGGGCGGGGGCCGGGGGCGTGAGGGCGACTTCGGCTTCGACGGGCGCGACTGCGACCTCGGCCTCGACGGGCGCTGCGTCGGCGTCGATCCTCGCCAGCGTCGGGGCGGGCGGACTGGCGACCGGGGGCGGGTCGGCGGCGATCGCTGCTGCGGGCGGGGACGCTGCCGAAGCGGCCGCCGGCGGCGCGGCGGCGAGCTCGCCCGGGGGGCGGGCCGGCGCGGACAGGGCGGGACTGGCCACGAACGGGGGCGGCGTCGGCGCCGTCGCGGCCGGGGTCGGCTTGGCGGGCGGCGCCTGCGGCGTGGACAGGGGCACAGGGGCGCCCGGAGGAACCGGCGTGAGACTCGGCGCGGCGACCGGCGGGGCGGGTGAATCGGCGACCGTCGACAGCGGCCGCCAGGCCGTGTCGGGAGCGGCCTCCATCGCGTTCTGCAACGCCGACCGATCCCGCTGTCCGGGCCGCGCCGGCCCGCCGCCGGCTTTCGGCGAATAGGTGACGCGCGGGCCGACCGGGCCGATCGCGACGCCGGCCCCGTCATTGGCGACGGTCCCGCCGCCGGGGGCGAGGAGGGCGAGCGCGAGCAGGGCGCCGAGCCGGGAGAAGCGCGCGTAAGAAGCCATGGGCGACGACCGTATCGCAC
>JAEULW010000153.1 GCA_016793505.1 Methylobacteriaceae bacterium
CGGCGCGCCGCGCCGATCTGACGCGCCGGACTTTCGTCGCAGATCGCGCCCTTCGGCGCATTGCGGCGCCCGCAACTTTCTGGCACAAGGCGGCCGCCGCGAGGCGGGCGACCGAGGGTCGCGAGGCCGGCCGTTGGGCGGGCGGGGAAAAGCAAGAAGGGCGATGAACCCATGATCTGGCTGGTGATCATCGGCGGCCTGTTGTCGGTCGTCTACGGATTCGTGACCATTCAGGCGCTGATGGCGGCCGACGCCGGCTCGCAGCGCATGCAGGAGATCGCCGGGGCGATCGCCGAGGGCGCGCAGGCCTATCTGAAGCGCCAGTACATGACGATCGCCCTTGTCGGCGTCGTCATCTTCGCGGCGATCTGGCTGCTGCTCGGCGGCGCCGTGGCGGTCGGCTTCCTGATCGGCGCGATCCTGTCGGGCGCGGCCGGCTTCATCGGCATGAACGTCTCGGTGCGCGCCAATGTGCGCACGGCGCAGGCCGCCTCGAAGTCGCTCGCCGCCGGCCTCGACATCTCCTTCAAGGCGGGCGCGGTCACCGGCATGCTGGTCGCCGGCCTCGCGCTGCTCGGCGTCGCGGTCTACTTCGCGATCCTCACCAAGGGCATGGGCCTTGCCGCCAATTCCCGCACGGTGATCGACGCGCTCGTCGCGCTCGGCTTCGGCGCCTCGCTGATCTCGATCTTCGCCCGTCTCGGCGGCGGCATCTTCACCAAGGGCGCCGATGTTGGCGCCGACCTCGTCGGCAAGGTCGAGGCCGGCATTCCCGAGGATGATCCGCGCAACCCGGCGACCATCGCCGACAATGTCGGCGACAATGTCGGCGACTGCGCCGGCATGGCGGCCGACCTGTTCGAGACCTATGCGGTGACGGTCGTCGCCACCATGGTTCTCGGCGCCATCTTCTTCGCCAAGGACGCCAATCTCGTCCTCGCTTCGATGATGTATCCGCTGGCGATCTGCGCGGCCTGCATCGTCACCTCGATCGCCGGCACCTATTTCGTCAAGCTCGGCGCCGACAACTCGATCATGGGCGCGCTGTACAAGGGCCTGATCGCCGCCGGCGCGCTGTCGGTGCTCGGCCTCGGCGCGGCGACCTCGCTGGTCACCGGCTGGGGCGTGTTCGGCACGACCTCGACCGGCACGGTGGTCACCGGCTGGAGCCTGTTCTGGTGCGGCCTGATCGGTCTCGTCGTCACCGGCCTGATCGTCTGGATCACCGAGTACTATACCGGCACCGGCAAGCGCCCGGTCGTGTCGATCGCCCAGGCCTCGGTCACCGGTCACGGCACCAACGTGATCCAGGGCCTCGCGGTGTCGCTCGAATCGACGGCGCTGCCGGCGATCGTCATCGTCGCCGGCATCATCTCGACCTACCAGCTCGCCGGCCTCTACGGCACGGCGATCGCGGTGACGACCATGCTCGGCCTCGCCGGCATCATCGTCGCGCTCGACGCCTTCGGCCCGGTCACCGACAACGCCGGCGGCATCGCCGAAATGTCCGGCCTGCCGAAGGAAGTGCGTCACTCGACGGACGCGCTCGACGCGGTCGGCAACACGACGAAGGCGGTCACCAAGGGCTATGCGATCGGCTCGGCCGGCCTCGGCGCGCTGGTGCTGTTCGCCGCCTATACGAACGACCTGCAGGCCTTCATCGCCGAGGGCCGCCCCTACTTCAAGGGCATCGGCAACGTCTCCTTCGACCTGTCGAACCCCTATGTCGTGGCGGGCCTGATCTTCGGCGGTCTGATCCCCTACCTGTTCGGCGGCATCGCCATGACCGCGGTCGGCCGCGCCGCCGGCTCGGTGGTGGAGGAAGTGCGCCGCCAGTTCCGCGAGATGCCCGGCATCATGCAGGGCACGCAGAAGCCGGACTATGCGCGCGCCGTCGACCTTCTGACCAAGGCGGCGATCAAGGAGATGATCCTGCCCTCGCTGCTGCCGGTGCTGGCGCCGGTCGTCGCCTATTTCGGCGTGCTGGCGATCTCGGGCTCGAAGGCCAACGCCTTCGCCGCCCTCGGCGCCTCGCTGCTCGGCGTGATCGTCAACGGCCTGTTCGTCGCGGTCTCGATGACCTCCGGCGGCGGCGCCTGGGACAACGCGAAAAAATCCTTCGAGGACGGCTTCGTCGACAAGGACGGCGTCAAGCATCTGAAGGGCGGCGACGCGCACAAGGCGTCGGTGACCGGCGACACCGTCGGCGACCCCTACAAGGACACCGCCGGCCCCGCCGTCAACCCGGCGATCAAGATCACCAACATCGTCGCGCTGCTGCTGCTCGCCATTCTCGCGCATTGAGCGGACGCATCATCGCGACATAGGATCGGGGCGGAGGGAAACCTCCGCCCCTTTTCATTTTGCGAGGCGCCATGATCGATCCGGCCTATGTCCGCCTGATGGCGCGCTACAATCGCTGGCAGAACCGCAATCTCTACGAGGCCGCCGAAACGCTCGACGCCGCCGCCCGCCGGCTCGACCGCGGCGCCTTCTTCCGCTCGATCCACGGCACGCTGTCGCATCTCGCCTGGGCCGATGCGGGCTGGCTGCATCGCTTCGACGGAACGCCGAAGCCGGCCGGCGTCATTCCCGACTCGGCCGACGCCCATCCTGATTGGGAAGCGCTGAAGGCGACGCGCGCCGCGCTCGACGTCGCCATCCTCGACTGGGCCGGCCGCGTCACGCGCGACTGGCTCGATGAAGACATGCGCTGGCGCTCCAGCTCCGGGCGCGACATGGCGGCGCCGCGCGGCCCGACGGTCGTGCATTTCTTCAACCACCAGACTCATCACCGCGGCCAGGTTCACGCCATGCTCACCGCCGCCGGCGCGAAGCCGGGCGACACCGATCTGGTGCTGATGCCGACAGAGGCGTGAGGGCGCGCGCTCAGATGTCGAGGAGCGAACTGCCGTTGCCGATCACCGTCGGCGCGCGCGTCATGTCCATCGAGACGCTCCATTCGTCGGCCGCGACGCCGGTGTGGGCGGCGATGCGTTCGCGCCACGGCAGGGCGTTCAGCGGCCACAACTCGCGGCCCGAGCCCATGATGTTGGCCTTCTCGTAGTCCTTCTCGCCGTAGCAGCGCTCGGCGTTGGCGTCGGCGAGGCACGCCTTGTCGCCTTTCAGCGCCAGGATGTGCAGCATGCCGAGCACATGGCCGAGTTCATGGCCGAGCGTGGGACGCCAGGGATCGTTGTAGTCCAGCACCATGTCGCGCGGCGTCGCGCGCGCCGCATGGCTGGTGAAGGCGCCGGCCATCGCGCCTTCGGCGCGCACCGCCGTGACGGTGATGTGCGGCTTGTCGTCGGGGACGAAACGGAACGCGCACAGCACGTTCGGGCGGAATTTCCAGCCCTTGTTGGGATGCGGCAGATCGAGCCCGTCGTAGCGCATCGGCGGCGTCAGCAGGAATTTGAAGCTCCAGATCCGCTCGGCCCGCCACAGCGCCCTGGTGAATTTCAGGCGCGTCGGCCCGTCCCAGTCGAGAATGAAATGCCGGAATCCCGTGCCGTCGCGGGCGCGCGGCGAGCCTTCGACCGTGACGATGATCCCCGCCCGGTTCTTGCTGTCGGCGAAGACGAGGCGATAGCGCACCGTCAGCGTCAGCGTCGCGTTGTGGCGCGGATCGCCGCTGGTCGGCAGGTCGAGCGTCGAATCGAAATCCGCGCCGGCGATCGACGGGGTGATGGCCATGATGGGGTTTTCCCGGTTCGCTCGCCCTCCCTGCCACGGTGGACATCATCACGACGCTGCGCCGGGATCGGT
>JAEULW010000222.1 GCA_016793505.1 Methylobacteriaceae bacterium
ATATCTGATAGCCCTGCGGCAGATCGGGATAGAAGTAGTTCTTGCGGTCGAAGACCGAGCGCAGGTTGATCTTCGCCTCGAGGCCGAGGCCGGTGCGCACGGCCTGCGCCACGCATTCGCGGTTGATCACCGGCAGCATGCCGGGCATCGCCGCATCGACCAGCGAGACATGGCTGTTGGGCGCGCCGCCGAACTCCGTCGAGGCGCCGGAAAAAAGCTTGGCCTTCGAATTGACCTGGGCATGGATTTCCATGCCGATGACGACTTCCCAATCGCCGGTTGCGCCCTTGATGAGCTTCGAAGGCTGCGCGCGCTCGTTCATGATCGCCATCCATGGCCTTTGTCGGCGTCGTCAGCCGACCGTCGAGCGCGTTCTAGAAGACGGCTTGACGCCCGACAAGGCGCAGCTGCGGCGGCGTTGCGATGGCCGGCGCGGAGGCAATTCACGATGAGCAGCGACACCCCGACCCCGGCGCGACGCGCCGACAGTCCGCAGAACTGGCGCCGGCGCGCTGCGCCGACGCTGTTCTCCTACGGCTTCCGGCCGTTCTTTCTCGGCGCCGGCGTCGTCGGCCTCGCGGCGATCGCTCTGTGGCTGCCGATGTGGGAAGGGCATTTCGCCCTGCCCTCGGCCTTCGCGCCGGTCGACTGGCACGCGCATGAACTGCTGTTCGGCTATCTCGGGGCGGCGATGGCGGGCTTCCTGCTGACCGCGATCCCGAACTGGACCGGGCGTCTGCCGGTCGCCGGGCGGCCGCTGGCGCTGTTGTGGTCGCTGTGGATCGCCGGCCGCGTCGCAGTGGCGATCTCGGGCGTCATCGGCGCCGTCGCCGCGGCGACGATCGACGTCGCCTTTCTGCTGGCGCTCGCCGCGCTGGCGGCGCGCGAGATCGTCGCCGGCAAGAACTGGCGCAATCTGCGCGTGCTGTCGCTGGTCCTGTTCCTGGGCGCTGCGAACATCGTCTTCCATGTCGAGGCGGCGACGCAGGGCCGCGCCGCGTACGGGACGCGCATGGCGATCGCAGGCGCCGTGCTGCTCGTATCGCTGATCGGCGGTCGAATCGTGCCGAGCTTCACGCGCAACTGGCTGGCGCGGCGCGGCCAAGGCCGGCTGCCGGCGCCGTTCGGCCGCTTCGACGGCGCGACGATCGCCGCCTCGGCGGCGGCGCTCGGTCTGTGGATCATTCTGCCAGAGGCGCGGGCGACGGCGGCCGCGCTGCTGATCGCGGGGCTGATGCAGGCGCTGCGGCTGGCGCGCTGGGCTGGCGAGCGAACCGGCGCGGAGCCGCTCGTCTGGTCGCTGCACCTCGCCTACGGCTTCGCGCCGCTCGGCTTCCTGCTCTGCGCCGTGGCGATCGTCGCGCCGGACGCGCTCGCGCCGACGGCGGCGCTGCACGCCTGGACGGTCGGGCTCGTCGGGCTGACGACGATGGCGGTGATGACGCGGGCGACGCGCGGCCACACCGGCCATGCGCTCGCGGCGGACCGGGCGACGACGCTGCTCTATCTCCTGCTGATGCTCGCGGTGGCGGCGCGCGTCGCCGCCGGCGTGTTCCCGGCGGCGAGTTTCGCGCTGTTCCATGTCGCCGCCCTCGCCTGGATCGGGGCGATGGCGCTCTTCTTATATATGTATGCGCCGATGCTGACGCGGGCGCGGCGCGAGCCGCGCTGAGCCGGCGGCCCGCTCGTCGTCATCGCGAGCGAAGCGACGCGATCCATGGCGCCGCGCTCGCCGCCCGGCGTGGATTGCTTCGCTGCGCTCGCAATGACGGGGAGGCTGTCCCCGCTCAGTGGAACGCGTAGGCGTCCATCATCATCGCGCCGAACTGCTGCGAGGCGTGGACGCGTTGGCCCTTCGCGCCCGCGCCGGCCGCGCCCATGGCGAAAGGCAGCGGCAGGAAGTGATCGGGCGTCGGATGGTTCTCGCGGCCATAGGGGGCGCGCTCGAGATAGTGCGCGATGTCGTCGATGGCGCCGGCCTCGGCCTTCTCGTGCAGCCAGTCGTTGAAGGCAGAGACCCATTCGGGGGCCGGCGCATTCGCGTCGCCGGCGCGCAACAGCCGGAAGATCTCGCGCAGATTGTGGGTGGCCGTGCCCGAGCCCATGATCAGCACGCCCTCCTCGCGCAGCGGGCTCAGCGCGCGGCCGAGCGCGGCGTGCCAGGCGCCGTCGCGCTGCGGCTGCACCGAGAGCTGGACGACGGGAATGTCGGCCTTCGGGAAGAGCAGCTTCAGCGGCACCCAGGTTCCGTGATCGAAGCCGCGATTGGTCGCCAGCCGCGGCGCGTGGCCGGCGGCCGCGAGCAATTCGGCGGCGCGACGGGCGAGCGCGGGCGAGCCGGGCGCGTCATAGGTCATCTGATAGAGCTCGGGCTCGAAGCCGCCGAAATCGTAGATCGTGCCGGGCTTCTCGTCGGCGGTGAGCGTCGGCTCGGCCGCCTCGAAATGGGCGGTCGCCATCAGGATCGCCTTCGGCCGGCCATGCGCGCGGGTCAGTTCATCTCCATAGGCGAGGAGGAAGTCGCGCGCCGCCGAATTGCGCAGGATGAGGTTGGGCGCGCCATGCGAAACGAAAATGGTGGGCAGGGTCATGACGGTCTCTTCGGGTTCGTGTCCGCGCCCATATAAGAAAGTGCGCGCCATGGCGCCGTTGCGCATGCGCAAGAACGCAATTGCGCCGGACGCCGCCCGGTCGTCATCGCCGCCGCGCCTGACGCGCCTCGCCATTCGACGGGGCTCAGGGTGAGGCGCTTCCGGATCGTCGCGGCGGTCCGCCGTCCTCTACAGCCCCGCGAGCACCGCGATCCAGACGCCGCAGGCGGCGAGGGCGGCCATCAGCACGGCGGCCGAGCCGACATCCTTCACGATCTTGATCTGATTGTGCAGATCGGGCGTGACGTGATCGCAGAGCTTCTCGATCGCCGTGTTGAGCAGTTCGATCGCCAATACGAAAAGCACTGTCGCCACGAGGGCGACGCGGCGGCCCCAGTCCGGCGTCGCCAGCAGCGCGGCCGGGATCGAGGCGGCGAGCAGCCACATTTCGAGTCGCACCGCCGCCTCGCTGCGGCAGGCGAAGGCGAGCCCGTCGCGCGAATTGAGAAAGGCGCGCCAGAGCCGCGCCGGTTCGCGCGGACCAGCGCTCATTCCGCCGCGGCGACGCGGCGCGGACGCGGCTGGGCGGCGCGCATCGCCTTCAGCGAGTCGGCGAGCAGGAAAGCGACCTCGATCGACTGGTCGGCGTTGAGCCGCGGGTCGCAGGAGGTGTCGTACATGCCGGCCAGATCGGCCTCCGAAATGGCGCGGGCGCCGCCCATGCATTCGGTGACGTTCTTGCCGGTCATCTCCAGATGCACGCCGCCGGCATAGGTTCCCTCGGCGCGGTGGACGTCGAAGAAGGCGCGGATCTCGCCCATGATGCGATCGAAGGGCCGCGTCTTGAAGCCGCCGGCGGTGATGGTGTTGCCGTGCATCGGATCGCAGGACCAGATGACCGTGCGGCCCTCGCGCTGCACGGCGCGGATCAGGCCGGGCAGATGATCGCCCACCTTGTCGGCGCCGAAGCGGCAGATCAGCGTCAGGCGGCCCGCCTCGTCGTCGGGGTTCAGCCTGTCGATCAGCTGCATCAGCCCGTCCGGCGTCAGAGAGGGGCCGCATTTGAGGCCGATCGGATTCTTCACGCCACGCAGGAATTCGACATGCGCATGGTCGGGCTGGCGGGTGCGGTCGCCGATCCACAGCATGTGGCCGGAGGTGGCGTACCAGTCGCCCGTCGTCGAGTCGACGCGCGTCATCGCCTGCTCGTAGCCGAGCAGCAGCGCTTCGTGCGAGGTGTAGAAGTCGGTCTGGCGCAGCTCCTGATGATGCTCGGCGTCGAGGCCGATGGCGCGCATGAAATCGAGCGTCTGGGTGATGCGCTCGGCCAGCTCCTCGTATTTGTGGCTCTGCGGGCTGTCCTTGACGAAGCCCAGCATCCAGCGATGGGCGTTTTCGAGATTGGCGTAGCCGCCGGTGGCGAAGGCGCGGATCAGGTTCAGCGTCGCCGCCGACTGGCGATACGCCTCGAGCTGGCGGCGCGGATCGGGCTCGCGCGACTCCGGCGTGAAGGCGATGTCGTTGATGATGTCGCCGCGATAGCTCGGCAGCTCGAGCCCGCTCGCCTTGTCTTTCTCGACCGGCGAGGAGCGCGGCTTGGCGAACTGGCCGGCGATGCGGCCGACCTTCACCACCGGCGAGGCGCCGGCGAAGGTCATCACGACCGCCATCTGCAGGAAGACGCGAAAGAAATCGCGGATGTTGTCGGCCGAATGTTCGGAGAAGCTCTCGGCGCAGTCGCCGCCCTGGAGCAGGAAGGCCTCGCCCGCGGCGACGCCGGCCAGCGCCTTCTTCAGCTTGCGCGCCTCGCCTGCGAAAACGAGCGGCGGAAAGCCGGCGAGCTGTTTTTCGACGGCGGCGAGATCGCCGGCGTTGGCATAGGCCGGAACCTGCTGGATCGGCAGGCTCCGCCAGCTGTCGGGAGTCCAACGCGGTTCCGTCATCACCCTGCTCCACGCTCCATCGTCGACCGGTCGCGCCCGCGGCCCTGCCCGGCGGCGGGCGGCTTATACACGAGCGGTTCCGCCGTGGCGAGCCGCGTCGCGGGGCGCGGGCGGGGCGCCGGCCATCCAGCGCGCGACGAGGCCGCGCAGCGCGAAGGCGGCGAGGCCGATCGCCAGCGCCGCCATGGCCGCCTCGATCGCGCCGGCCAGGAAGGCGGCGTCGACAGCCGGCGGCGGAAACTTCGACAGCTCGGCGGCGCGATCGACCATCCAGTGCCAGGCGGCGTGGCCGGCCAGCGCGGACATCAGCGCGACGAGAAGACGCTCGGCCCGCGCCAGGCGGAAGACGAGGCCGAGGCCCGCCAGCATGACGCCGAGCGCGACGAGCTGCCCGGCCTCGACGCCGAGATTGAAGAACAGCAGCGCCAGGGCGAGATGGTCGCCGGCGAATTGCAGCTCCTCGCGCAGCGCGAAGGCGAAGCCGAAGCCGTGGACGAGGCCGAACGCGAGCGCCAAGCCCCAGCGGCGCGCCAGACTCGCGCCAAGCACATTCTCGATCGCCATGCAGAGAATGCTGGCGGCGATCGCGGTCTCGACCAGCGGCGGGAACCACAGCGCCTGCGGCGCGTGGCCGAGCGCGGCCGCGGTCAGGGAAATCGAATGGCCGATGGTGAAGGCGGTGACGATGACGACCAGCGGCCGCCAGCGCCGGAACGGGATCACCAGACAGGCGAGGAAGAGCAGATGATCGGCGCCGACGAGAATGTGGCGCACGCCGTCGGCGAGGAAGCGCCGCGCCGTCTGCAGCGGGCCCGGCTCGAGTTCGACGAGGCCGGGATCGCCATGCAGTTCGAAGGCGCGGGACGGCCCGCCCGGCGGCGCGTAGCGCAGCGTCACAGCGACGCGCTGCGCCAGCCGGTCGAAACGCGGATGCAGCGCGATCGCCGCGCCGTCGGACGGCAAGGGCCATTCGATGAGCGCGTCGAGCCATTGCTGACGCCAGACGAGGTCGAGATGATCGGGCAGGGGCGGCGCGAACACGCCGGCGCGGGCGGTCTCGAAGGCGGCGAAGGCGCGATCGGACGCGAGCGCGACGCGCGTCGCCACGAGGCGCGGCGGCCCGAGAGGCCTGCCGTCGGCGCGCGCCTCGATCTGGTCGGCGATCCAGATCTGGGCCGCGTGGGCGATGGCGCGATCGGCCTTGGAGACGATGAGGTAGTTGCCGCGCAGCGGCAGATCGACGTCGCGCATCGCCTCGAGCGGGGCGCGCACGAGGACCTCGAGGCGGCCGTCGCCGGGCTTGACCCAGACGTGGAAGCGGGCGTCCACCGGCATTTCGTGCGCGTCGGCGGGCCGCACGAAA
Source organism: Methylobacteriaceae bacterium (assembly GCA_016793505.1). GTDB lineage: Bacteria > Pseudomonadota > Alphaproteobacteria > Rhizobiales > Beijerinckiaceae. The sequence goes on from JAEULW010000222.1 coordinate 5,898, forward strand.
AAGCAGAGGAGCAGCGCGAAAATCGCGATGGTCAGGCCCGCGACGCCGCGACTAGCATGCTCGACTGGCACGTCCGCCTCCCGCGCTGGGCGTCCCTGCGCATGATGCGTCACAGGGGCAAGGCGCGGCAAGGTCGCCCTACGAGCGTCCCGGGCGCGGTCGTCGCAACAGGCGGGAGGGACGCATGGCAAGACGCGCAACACGCCGCGACACGCTCATCGTCGCAGCTCTGGTCGCCGCGCTGGCGGGGCTCGGCGGCGTCCATCACTGGCTGAAAGGACAGGCGGTCGCACAGGGCGCGGAGGTCGAGGCGCCGCGCTTCGAGGTCGATCCGCTGTGGCCGAAGCCGCTGCCCAACAACTGGCTGCTCGGCATGGCGATCGGCGTGTGGGTCGACGATCAGGATCACGTCTGGATCGTGCATCGCACGTCGGCGACGCTGCACAACAACGAAAAGGGCGCCGAACTCAATCCGCCGATCGCCGAATGTTGTCGCGGCGCGCCGCCCATTCTCGTGTTCGATCAGGCCGGCAATCTGGTGCGCGCCTGGGGCGGGCCGGGACAAGGCTACGAGTGGCCGGCCTCCAATCACGGCGTCCATGTCGACCACAAGGGCAATGTCTGGATCGGCGGCAATGGCGAGAAGGACGCTCACATCCTGAAGTTCACCAAGGACGGCAAGTTCCTCGCCCAATATGGCAAATCGGGCGGCAACGCGGGCAGTTCCGACCCCGACAATTTCGGCCGCGTGGCGAAAATCTGGGTCGATCCGCAGACCAACGAGGCCTATGTGGCCGACGGCTATCTCAACAAGCGCGTCGCCGTGCTCGACGCCGACTCAGGCAAGATGAAGCGCTTCTGGGGCGCCTACGGCAACAAGCCGAGCGACGAAAACCTCGGGCCCTACAGCCCCGCCGCCGCGCCGGCGCAGCAGTTCCGCAACCCGGTGCATTGCGTCGAACGCGCCAATGACGGGCTCGTCTATGTCTGCGACCGGGCCAACAACCGGCTGCAGGTGTTCCGTCCCGACGGGACCTTCGTCAAGGAGGCATTCTACGCCAAGAACACGCTGGCGGCGGGCGCGGTGTGGGATATCGCGTTTTCGCGCGACGCCGGCCAACGCTTCATCATCATGGCCGACGGGCAGAACGAGAAGGTGCGCATCGTCGATCGCGACAGCCTGCAGGAGCTGACGAATTTCGGCGACGGCGGGCGCCAGCCCGGCCAGTTCTACGGCGTGCATTCGATCGCCACAGACTCCAAAGGCCATGTCTATACGACCGAGACCTACGAGGGAAAACGCCTGCAGAAATTCGTTTTCAAGGGCGTGACGAAACAGCCGCGCGGCTCACAGGGCGTGCCCTGGCCGAAGTGAGCGCGGCCCGGCGGGGCGCGGGGGGTGCGGCGCGCCCCGCCGGTCAAGGTTCGAGAAGCACGCGCTCGCCGTCGACCGTCTCGAGGCGCAGACGGCCGCGCGCGTCGAAGCCCTGCAGATGCGCCCAGGCGTAATGCGAGACGGTGCGGCGCAGGCGGCCGGGCTCCATCACTTCCGACAATCGCACCTCGCGCTTCAGCGCGCCGTCGCGCCAGAAGGCGACGACGACGCTGGCGCCAGTGGCCTCGAGCGGCAGCAGATTCGCGCCGGGATTGCACAGCGCAAGGGTCGGGCCGACATCGCTGACGAAGGCGACGCGCGAGAAAGCGGGCGCGATCCACAGTCGTTCGCGCCTCGGCTCCAGCCGCCACATCTCC
>JAEULW010000231.1 GCA_016793505.1 Methylobacteriaceae bacterium
GCGCACCCTTGACCGGCCGCGCCCGCTCCGGCAAGCCGGGCGCATGAACGAGCGCGCCAGCGATGATGACGGCCGCCGCTTCGACGCCGCGCTCGGGCGCTGCGCCGACGAGATCGAACGCCGCCTCGACGCGCTGCTCGCGTCGGCGCCGGCGGCCGGCGAGAGCGAGCGGCCGGCGCGTCTGCTCGCCGCCATACGTCATGGCGCGCTCGGCGGCGGAAAGCGTCTGCGGCCATTCCTGCTGGTCGAGACCGCGCGGCTGTTCGGCGCGGCGAACGAGGCCGCCTGGCGCGCCGCCTCGGCGCTCGAACTCGTGCATTGCTATTCGCTGGTGCATGACGATCTGCCGGCGATGGACGACGACGATCTGCGCCGCGGCCGGCCGACCGTCCACAAGGCCTTCGACGAGGCGACCGCGATCCTCGCCGGCGACGCGCTGCTGACGCTCGCCTTCGACGTCATCGCGGAACCTCAGGCCGGGGTCGAAGCCGCGACAATGCTGGCGCTGACGCGCGGCCTCGCCCGCGCCGCCGGCCTCGGCGGCATGGCCGGCGGCCAGGCGCTCGATCTCGAGGCCGAGGCGCGCGCGACGCCGCTGCAGGCAGAGGCGGTGACGCGCCTGCAGGCGATGAAGACGGGGGCGCTGCTCGCCTTCGCGATCGAGGCCGGCGCGCGGATCGGCGGCGCGAATGCGGTCGAGTCGGAGGCGCTCGCCCGTTACGGCGGCGCGCTCGGCGCCTGTTTCCAGATCGCCGACGACATTCTCGACGCCGAGAGCGACGCGGCGACGCTCGGCAAGCGCGCCGGCAAGGATGCGGACCGCAACAAGGCGACGCTCGTGTCGGCGCTCGGCCTCGAGGCGGCGCGGGCGCGGCGCGACGCGCTGGCCGACGAGGCGCTGGCGGCGCTCGACGCGCTCTCCGGCCGCGACGCGGCGATCCTGCGCGAGACGGCGCGATTCGTCGCCGCGCGTGACCGGTGAGCGGGGCAACGCGGGCCTTCTTTGCGCTGCGCTATGCGCGCGCCTATCCGCGCTTCGCCTTCGCCTTGGCGATGGCGCTGGCGGCCTGGCTTCTCGCTCCGGCGGCCCTGCCGTCCGCCACGCGCCTGCTCGTCGCCTGGAACGCCGGCGCCTTCGCGCTGATCGCCGCGCTGCTCTGGCTCATGCGCGACGCCGACGAAGCGACGATCCGCCGCCGCGCCGCGCGACAGGACGTCAATCCTTTCGTGATCGTTCTGGTGGTCGTCGTCGCGACTTTCGCCAGCCTCGGCGCGATCGTCGCCCAGCTCGGCGCGAGCAAGGGTCTCGAAGGCTGGGACAAGGCGGCCCATGTCGGGCTCGTCGTCGCCACCATCGTCAGCGGCTGGGCGGCGACGCATCTCGTCTTCACGCTGCACTATGCGCACGAGTATTTCGGCGACGGCGAGGATGGGGCGCGCGGCGGTCTCGACTTCCCCGGCGAACAGACGCCGGACTATTCCGACTTCGTCTATTTCGCCTTCGTCATCGCGGTGGCGAGTCAGACCGCGGATGTGGCGATCGTGTCGCGCGCGATGCGGCGACTGGCGGTCACGCAGGGCGTCTTCGCCTTCTTCTACAATCTCGCCGTGCTCGGCCTGACGGTGAACATCTCCGCCAGCCTGATCTGATCACGCGGCGGCGTCGGCGCGGCCCCAGCGCTTCTCGATGTAGTCGGCGACGATCGTCTGGAAGTCGCGGGCGATGGTCGGGCCGCGCAGCGTCGCCGCCTTGGCGCCGTCGATGAACACCGGCGCCGCCGGCGCCTCGCCCGTTCCGGGCAGCGAGATGCCGATGTCGGCGTGCTTGGATTCGCCCGGCCCGTTGACGATGCAGCCCATCACCGCGACGTTCAGCGTCTCGACGCCCGGATAACGCTCGCGCCAGCCCGGCATCGACGTCGAGATCCAGGTCTGGATGTCCCGCGCCAGCTCCTGAAACGTCGTCGACGTCGTGCGACCGCAACCGGGGCAGGCGGCGACCAGCGGCACGAAGGTGCGGAAGCCCATGGTCTGCAACAGCTCCTGCGCGACCTTGACTTCCAGCGTGCGGTCGCCGCCCGGCTCGGGCGTCAGCGACACGCGGATCGTGTCGCCGATCCCGTCCTGCAGCAGCACGCCCATGGCCGCTGACGAGGCGACGATGCCTTTCGAGCCCATGCCGGCCTCGGTCAGGCCGAGATGCAGAGCGTAGTCGCCGCGCGCCGCCAGCATGCGATAGACGGCGATGAGATCCTGCACCGCCGAGACCTTGGCCGACAGAATGATGCGATCGCGGGAAAGGCCGATTTCCTCGGCGCGCTGCGCCGAATAGAGCGCCGAGCGCACCATCGCCTCGCGCGTCACCGCGCGCGCGTCGAGCGGCGCCGGGCTGCGCGCATTCTCGTCCATCAGCGCGGTCAGCAGCGCCTGATCGAGCGAGCCCCAGTTGGCGCCGATGCGCACGCTCTTGCCGTGCCGGATCGCCAGTTCGACGATGGCGCCGAACTGCCGGTCGCGCTTCTCGCGGAATCCGACATTGCCGGGATTGATGCGGTACTTGTCGAGCGCCTGCGCGCAGGCGGGATGATCGGCCAGCAGCTTGTGGCCGATGTAGTGGAAATCGCCGACCAGCGGCGCCGCGACGCCGCGCTTCAGCAACCGCTCCTTGATGTGCGGCACGGCGGCCGCCGCTTCGTCGCGATCCACCGTGATGCGCACGATTTCCGAGCCGGCGCGGGCGAGCGCTGCGACCTGCGCCACCGTCGCGTCGATGTCGGCGGTGTCGGTGTTGGTCATCGACTGGACGACGATCGGCGCGCCGGCGCCGACCATGACAGCCGCAGCGCCTTCGCCGACGCGCACGCCGACGGTGCGGCGGCGTTCGGCCGGCGCGGCGCGTTCGGCGGGATAGGCGTCGAGACGTTCCATGGCGCGCTCTCCGGGGCTCGAACCTATGATCGCGCCACCGCAGTGGCGAAGTTCGGCGTCAAGGTCAACCGCCGGGCCCGGCGCGGCAGGCGGCGCAGCGGCCGAGGATCTCGATCGTCTCGTTGCGCGCGGCGAAGCCCGCCGACGCGGCGAGCGTCGCCAGATCGCCCTTGAGCGAGGGCGACGTCGCCTCGGCGACCGCCCCGCAGGCCTCGCAGATCAGAAAGGCGACGCTCTCGCCGGCGCAATGGCCGTGACCGCAGGCGATATAGGCGTTGCGCGAGGCGAGGCGATGGGCGAGGCCCTGCTTCAGCAGATGGTCCAACGCCCGATAGACCGACACAGGCGCCAGACTGCGTCCGCCGCCGGCGCCGAGCCGGGCGATGATGTCGTAGGCGCCGAGCGGCCGGCCCTCGCTCCGCAGCGCCTCGAGCACCTGCCGGCGCAGCGGCGTCAGGCCGGTCTCGGTCGCGTCGGGACCGTGTCTATGGGATGAGGTCATGCGACATGGCTTTGCTGCGCCGCCCATTATAGTGTCCGCGCCGAACGGAAGCGAGCCGCGAGGCGTCGCCTCCCGATCCGACCGGAGACAGCCCAGATGAGCCTGAAGTCCCGCAACGCCGTCGTCACCGGCTCGACCAGCGGCATCGGCCTCGCCTGCGCGCGGGCGCTCGCCCGGGCCGGCGCCAATGTGACGATCAACGGGTTCGGGCCGGCCGCCGACATCGAGGCCGCGCGCGCCTCGATCGAGAAGGAATTCGGCGTGCGCTGCGTCCATTCCGGCGCCGACATGTCGAAACCGGCCGAGATCGCCGCGATGATCGCCGAGGCGGACAAGGCCTTCGGAACCGTCGACATTCTCGTCAACAACGCCGGCATCCAGTTCGTCTCGCCGGTCGAGGATTTCCCGATCGAGAAGTGGGATCAGATCATCGCCATCAACATGTCCGCCGCCTTTCACGGCATCCGCGCCGTGACGCCGGGCATGAAGGCGCGCCGCTGGGGGCGGATCATCAACACCGCCTCGGCCCATTCGCTGGTCGCCTCGCCCTTCAAGTCGGCCTATGTCACGGCCAAGCACGGCGTCGCCGGCCTGACCAAGACCGTCGCCCTCGAGCTGGCCACCTTCGGCGTGACAGTCAACTGCATCTCGCCCGGCTATGTCTGGACGCCGCTGGTCGAGAAGCAGATCCCCGACACGATGAAGGCCCGCAACATGACCGAGGAGCAGGTCAAGCGCGACGTGCTGCTCGCCGCCCAGCCGACCAAGCAGTTCGTCACCGTCGACCAGGTGGCCGACCTCGCCGTCTTCCTGTGTTCGGACTCGGCCGCCCAGATCACCGGCGCCAACCTGTCGATGGACGGCGGCTGGACCGCCGCCTGACGCAGCTGCGAGGGGGATTTGCGGCGGTGCGGAATCCGCCTATCCTGCGGCGTCCGGCGGCGGGCGGCCCGCCCCGGGCGATCGAAGGCGACGACATGAACGGAAAAGAACCGGTCACGATCAAGAAATATGCGAACCGCCGGCTCTACAACACCGGCGCCAGCAGTTACGTGACCCTCGAGGACCTCGCCCAGATGGTGAAGAAGGGCGAGGATTTCCTCGTCTTCGACGCCAAGACGGGAGAGGACATCACCCGTTCGGTGCTCGCCCAGATCATCTTCGAGCAGGAGACGAAGGTCGGCCAGAACCTGCTGCCGATCGCCTTTCTGCGTCAGCTGATCCGCTTCTATGGCGACAGCATGCAGACGCTGGTGCCGCACTATCTGTCGTTCTCGCTGGAGCGGCTGACCGCCGAGCAGCAGAAGTTCCGCGAGCAGATGACCAGCGCCTTCGGCCAGAGCCCCTTCGCCGGCCAGGGCTTCGGCTCGCTCGAGGAGATGACGCGCAACAACATGGCGATGTTCCAGCAGGCCTTCGCCATGTTCAATCCGTTCGCGGCGATGGCCGGCCACGGCCAGTCCGACGCGCCGGACGCCAGCGAGGACGCGCCGCCGGCCAAGCCTTCGCCGCAGGATCTGGAGGCCCTGAAGAAGGAGCTCTCCGACATGCGCAAGCGGCTCGACAAGCTGTCGGGCTGACGCCCGGCTCAGCCCCGGTTCTTGCGTTCGCGCACCTCGGCGAACACAGCGGCCGCGTCGGCGCGTTCGAGCCCGACAGCCTTGCGCACGCCCGGATCGTCCGCCCGCAGGAAAGGGTTCGTCTCGAGCTCGCGGCCGATCGTCGTCGGCAGCGTCGGCCGGCCCGCCTCGCGCAGCGCCTCGACCTCCTTCAGCCGCGCCGCCAGCGCCGCATTGGCGGGATCGACGCCGATGGCGAATCGGGCGTTGGACAGGGTGTATTCGTGCCCGCAATAGACCTGCGTCTGCGGCGGCAGGGCGGCGAGCCTGCTCAGCGAATCCCACATCACCGCCATCGGCGTCTCGAACACCCGGCCGCAGCCCATGGCGAACAGCGTGTCGCCGGCGAACAGCGCGGCGTCGGCCTCGAACCAGTAGGCGACATGGCCGGCGGTGTGGCCCGGCGTCTCGATCACCTTCGCCTTCAGCTTGCCGACGGCGACGACATCGCCCTCGGCGACCGTTTCGGCGATCTCGGGGATCTTGCCCGCCTCCTTCGCCGGCCCGACGACGCGCGCCTTCGGGAAGGCGGCCTTCAGCGCCGGAATGCCCTGCACGTGGTCGGCATGGTGGTGGGTGACGAGAATGTCGGTCAGCGTCCAGCCGCGCTCGGCCAGCGCGCGCTGCACGGCCACCGCCTCGGGCGCGTCGATCGAGGCGGTCGCGCCGCTCGCCGGATCGTGGATCAGCACGCCGAAATTGTCGGACAGGCAGGTGAACTGATGGATTTGCGCGGCCATGGCTGTGCCCTTTCGCGGCGGAAGCTAGCGGCGGGGGCCGGGAGGGTCAAACCGCGGCGGATCGCGATTCCGCCGCGCTTTGCTAGAATGGCCGTCATGTCGCTCGACGTCGTCGATCTGCGCGCCTTCTACGCTTCGCCGCTCGGCCGCGTCGCGCGGCGCTTTCTCGGCCGAATCGTCACGGCGCGCTGGCCGGACTGCGTCGGCCAGTCGGTGATGGGGCTCGGCTATACGACGCCCTATCTCGGCGCATGCCGCGACGGCGCGGTGCGCGTCCTCGCCTTGATGCCGGGCCAGCAGGGCGTCGTCGTCTGGCCCAAACAGGGGCCGAACGCCGCCGCCCTCGTCGAGCCGACCAGTCTGCCCCTGCCCGACGCCTGCGTCGACCGCCTGCTGATGGCGCATGCGCTCGAGATCGCCGACGATCCCGAGGAGCTGCTGGCCGAAGCCTGGCGCGTCCTCAGCCCCGGCGGCAGGATGATCGTCATCGCGCCGAACCGGCGCGGGTTGTGGGCGCGGCGCGACACCACGCCCTTCGGCCAGGGCCGCCCCTATTCGCGCAGCCAGATGCGCGATCTGATGCGCAAGACGCTGTTCTCGCCGATCTACACCGCCGAGGCGCTGTATGTGCCGCCGTTCGAGCGCAGCCTGCTGTTGCAGGCGGCCGGCGCCTTCGAGCGCGTCGGCGCGGCGCTGTCGCTGCCCGGCGCCGGGGTGCACATCGTCGAGGCGACCAAACAGCTCTACCGCCCGCTCGCCGTGCGCGCCCGGGCGCGGCGGGCGCCGGTGCTGGCGCCGGCGCTGGCGCCGTCTCCCGGCGCGTGATCCTCAGCGTCCGCGGAGCGCGTTCAGCACCTTGCGGCCCGGCCGCCCGTCCTGCCTGAAGCCGAGCTTGGCCTGCACGTCGGAAATCGCCGCCCGGGTCTTGGCGCCGATCGCGCCGTCCGGCTCGCCGACGTCGTAGCCGCGCGCGATCAGCAGGCGCTGCAGCTCCTTGCGCTCGGCGCGCGAGATGCCGGGATCGTCGGTCGGCCAGGCGCCGCGCAGGCCGCCCCGGCCGCGCAGCCGGTCGGACAGCAGCGAGATCGCCAGCGCATAGGAATCGGCGCCGTTGTAGGCGTAGGCGGCGTCGTAATTCTTGAAGACGAGGAAGCCGGGCCCGCCGCGGCCGGCCGGCAGCAGCAGCCCGGCCGAGCCCGATCCGGTGAGCGCCGAACCGTCGGCCCGGGTGATGCCGCGGGCCGCCCAGGCCGAGACCGGCTGTTTGGCGCTGCGTCCGCTCGGCCCGGAATAGGCGTCCGGCACGATCACCTCGTAGCCCCAGGTCGCGCCCGACACCCAGCCCGCCTTGTCGAGGAAGTTGGCGGTCGAGTGCAGCGCGTCGGCGACCGAGTCGACGAGATCGCGGCGCCCGTCGCCGTCGCCGTCGACCGCGAGGCGCAGATAGGTCGAGGGCATGAACTGCGTCTGGCCGAAGGCGCCGGCCCAGGAGCCGCGCAGCTTTTCCGGCGCGAGATCGCCGCGCGCCACGATCTTCAGCGTCGCCAGCAATTCGCCGCGGAAATAGTCGCGCCGGCGCGGCGCAGTGCAGGCCAGCGTCGACAAGGATTGCGGCAGCGACCAGCGGCCAGCGATCTTGCCGAAGTCGCTCTCGACGCCCCACACCGCCGCGATGGCGTGCCGGTCGACGCCGAAGCGCTGTTCGGCGGCGGCCAGCGCGGAGGCGTGGCGGCTCATCATCGCCCGGCCCTCGGCGACCTTCTCGTCGTCGACGAGCACGGCGAGGTAGTCCCAGATCGGAGTCTTGAACTCGGGCTGGTTGTTCATCAGCTCGATGATCTTCGGATCGGGCGCAACGCCCGCCATCATCCGGTCGAACACCGCGCCGGGCACGCCCTGGCTCGCCGCTTGCGCGCGGATGCCGGCGAGGCATCCCTCGAAGTCCGCGAGCGCAGGCGCTGCGCCGAGCGCCGGCAGGATGAGCGCCAGCGCCGCCGCGATGCGCGTCCGAACCCTTGTGCCCGCCATGTCGATCTCCGCCGCCGTCCGTCCGCGCGACTTCGCCCGAATATGGTTAACCGATTCTTGCCGCGCTGCGGAACTCACCGCGCCGCGATCGCCAGCCGCAGGGTGCGCCCCGGCTTCAGCGTGATGCGGTGGACGACGTCAGGCTCCTCGCCGATCGGCTTCAGGCTGACGCGGCGCAGGATCGAGACCAGCGCGATGATCGCCTCCTGCATCGCAAAGCCCATGCCGATGCAGATGCGCGGGCCGGCCCCGAAGGGCAGATAGGCGAAGCGGTCGATCGCCTCGCGCGCCCCGGGCAGGAAGCGCGCGGGATCGAACACGTCCGGATCGCGCCACAGCAGGCGATGGCGATGCAGCACCCAGGGCGCGACGCAGACCAGCGCGCCCTGGCCGATCTCGACGCCGGCGAGCCGGTCCGGGCCCCGCGCGGCCCGGCTCATGAAGGGCACGGGCGGAAACAGCCGCATCGCCTCCTCGAAGACGGCGCGCAGCGTCGGGGCGGAGTCCAGCCATTGCGCCGGATCGTCGTCCAGCTGTTGCGCCTCGGCGGCGCAGCGCGCCTGCCAGTCGGGGGCGCGCGCCAGCAGATGCAGCGTCCAGGCCAGCGCCCGCGCCGTGGTCTCGTGGCCTGCCGCGATCAGCGTGAAGAGATTGGCCGCGACTTCCGCCGGCGACAGGCCGGCGCCGGTCTCCGGATCGGCGGCCTCGATCAGCGCGGTCAGGATGTCGGCGGGCGGCGCGGCGCCGGCCGCGATCATGGCGCGCCGCTCGGCGATCAGCCGGTCGATCGCCGCGCTGAACCAGGCGCGCGCCGCGCGCGCCCGGCTGCGGCCGAAGCGCGGCGCCCAGGCCGGCAGGGCGAGCGCATCGAACGGATGCACGCGGCCGATCGAATCGAGCAGCGCGCCGAGTTCGCGCGCCGTCGCCGCCGCGTCGCGCGACAAGGCGTCTGAGAACAGCGTCGCCGACAGCATGGCGTAGGTCAGCTCGGTCATCTCGACGTCGATCGCCACGGCGCGCGCGCCGCGCCGGAGCCAGCCTGCGACGCACGCTTCCGCCGGGGCCCGCATCGCCGGCGCGAGCGTCGCGACGCGGCGCGGCGTGAACAACGGCGCGAGCGTTCGCCGCGTGCGCCGCCACAATTCGCCGCGCGCCACCAACAGGCCCTCGCCGGCGTTGTCGGGCGCGCCGGCGCGCAGGACGCGCAGCTGCAGCGCGTCCTTCTCGTAATTGGCGGCGTTGTCGACGAAGACGCGGCGGATCGCCGCCGGATCGCTGATCGTGACGAAGGGATAGCCGGTGACGCCGCGCTCGATCACCACCGGGGCCGAGAAATGCCGCTCGGTCCACAATTCGATCGGATTGCGGGCGAGCAGCACGAGCCGCGTCAGCAGGCCGGCTGTTTCCGCCCGCGGCCGCGGCGCGCGCGGCGTGAAGGCGGCGGCGAGGGATGAGGATGCGGCGGTCACGGTCCGGGCGCGGCGGAAGGCTTGCGAAGCGCTACGCTCGCCGCGGAATGCGCTGGAATTGCGGCCGGCGCGACGCCGTCACAGCCAGGGCGCGGCGGCCGCAGCCTTGCGCTCGAAGGCGTCGATCGACTTGGCCTTCTCCATCGTCAGGCCGATCGAGTCGAGGCCGTTCAGCAGGCAGTGCTTGCGGAACGGATCGATGTCGAACCTGACGACGCCGCCGTCCGGGCCGCGAATCTCCTGCGCCGCCAGATCGACCGTCAGCGTCGCATTGGCGCCGCGCCGCGCGTCGTCCATCAGCTTCTCGAGGTCTTCCGGCGACACCTTGATCGGCAGAATGCCGTTCTGGAAACAGTTGTTGTAGAAAATGTCGGCGAAACTGGTCGAGATCACGCAGCGGATGCCGAAGTCGAGCAGCGCCCAGGGCGCGTGCTCGCGCGACGAGCCACAGCCGAAATTGTCACGCGCCACAAGGATCTCGGCCTTGCGATAGGCCGGCTTGTTGAGCACGAAATCCGGGTTCTCCGAACCGTCCTCGCGAAAGCGCATCTCGGCGAACAGGCCGGCGCCGAGGCCGGTGCGCTTGATCGTCTTCAGATACTGCTTGGGGATGATCATGTCGGTGTCGACGTTCATGATCTCGAGCGGCGCGGCGACGCCGGTGAGCGTGGTGAACTTGTCCATGATCGTCCGTATCCCTGACCGTCGCAGGCGCCCGCGACGGCGCTCTTCTGCGGCCTTTGGCCGGACCGGTCAAGCGTCTGTCGGGGCTCACGGGACAGGCCGCCGCGCGGGACGGCCGTCGCCGGCGGGCAGTGGACATCCGCGGCTCTTGCCTCTACCTCCCTGCCGTCGTCGCCGCTGGAATCGCCCATGTTCAAGCGCCTGTATCACTGGACGCTGTCGCTCGCCGAAAGCCCGCGCGCGCCGTGGGCGCTGGGGGCGGTGTCGTTCACCGAAAGCTCGTTCTTCCCGATCCCGCCCGACGTCATCCTGGTGCCGATGTCGCTGGCGCGGCCGGAGAAGGCGCTGCGCTATGCGGCGATCTGCACCATCACCTCGGTCGCCGGCGGCATACTCGGCTACGCCATCGGCGCGCTCGCCTATGAGACGGTCGGCAAATGGCTGATCGGCCTCTACGGCTATGGCGACCGGGTCGAGGATCTGCGCGTCTTCTACGCCACCTGGGGGGCGCTGTTCATCCTGATCAAGGGGCTGACGCCGATCCCCTACAAGCTGGTGACCATCGTCAGCGGCCTGCTCGGCTACAATTTCTGGCTGTTCGTGCTGCTGTCGATCGTCACCCGCGGGGCGCGGTTTTTCCTGCTCGCCGGCCTGCTCAACAAGTTCGGCGAGCCGATCAAGCGGCTGCTCGACCGTCATTTCGCCCTGTTCATCGTGCTGATCCTCGTCGCCATCGTCGGCGGCTTCTGGCTCGCCGCGCGCGTGATCTGAGAGGGCCTGCGTGATCGCTTCGCTCGACGCCCGGCGGCTGTGCGCCGCCCTCGCGATCGCCGCGGCGGCGACGATCGCCGGGGCCTACACGTTCGAATGGGCGGGCTATGCGCCGTGCGAATTGTGCCTGCTGCAACGCAAGCCCTTTTACGCGGCGATCCTCGTCGGCGCGGCGGGGGCGCTGGCCCCGGCGCGGCTGGCGCGGTGGGCGCTGATCGGCCTGGCGCTGGTCTTCGTCGTGTCCGCCGGCTTCGGCGTCTATCACGCCGGCGTCGAATGGGGGGCCTGGGCGGGGCCGACCGGCTGCACCGGCGGCGCGCCGACCGGCGGCTCGGCGCAGGACCTGTTGAGGCAGCTCGAAACCGTGCGCGTGGTGCGCTGCGACCAGCCGGCGATCCGCATTCTCGGCCTGTCGCTGGCGGGCTGGAACGCGATCCTCTCGTCGGGGCTGGCGGCGGCGGCCGCCGCCGGGGCGCGGCGGGGCTGAGGCGTCAGGGCGCCTCCTTGTCCTCGCGCTCGTGTTTCTCGAGTTCGGCGCCGATCGCCTCGATCGACTCGCCCTGATCGATGCGGCGGCGGATGTCGACGAGCCGCGCCACCTGCTGCACCAGCATCGGCACGTTGTCGAGGTTCTCCATCAGACGCCAGACATAGGAGAGGATGGCGAAGATGTCGCCGGTCTCGGTGTGCGGCAGGAAGGTGGCGCGCGCCAGGATGGCGATGAAGACGAAGATCGACAGGATTTCGATCGACGTCCAGTTGAAGGCCTCGGCGTCGGAGAGCTTGACGCGCACGCGGCGCAGAGCGGCGTAGTGGTCGCGCACCTCGGCCGGATCGGCGCGCTCGATGACGCCGACCTCCAGTTCGAGCTGGTTGTTGAGATCGCGGTTCAGCGCGTAGCTGCGGGCGCTGTAGACGCGGTTGATGAGGAACACCGGCACGAACAAGGCGCAGGCGGCCGCGGCGATCCACAGATCGTACCAGAACAGCAGCGCCGCCGAGCCGAAGATGCCAATGATCGAGGTCGCCATCACCGGCACGTCGCGCTCGAAGAAGGCGACGAATTCGCGCGCCATGGCCGAGCGCGCGGCGACGCCCGAGGCGCCGACGCCGGCGGCGCGCTGGCGGGCGATCGTCTCGATGACGATGGCGTTGTAGACGTCGTTGTAGACGCGCGTGTCGTACATCTTGCGGAAGCAGCCGATCGCGCCGCGCCCGGTCCAGGCCGCGACGATCGGAATCATCGCGCGCCAGTCGTGCGAGATCAGGCCGTCGATGGCGAGGCCCGTGGCCCAGGGGTAGGACAGCTCGAGCAGGTCCTCGATGATGGTCAGCGCGTAGGTCAGGCCGATGCGGGCGCGGAAGGGGCGCACTGCGTCGAGCGCCGAAACGGCGCGCGGCCGCTCCGCCTTCTTGGCGCGGTCGAGAAAGCGGGGACGCTGGAACAGACGTCGCTTCGTCACGCGGGATCGATCCGGCCTCGGGGCGGCGGCCAGATGGGCGAGAGCGGCGGCGGCTGTCAACGCCGGCGCTTGCGTCGCCGGCCGGCGCGGCGATAGTCGCGGCATGATCCGGCCCTCGACGCTCGCCGCCCTGTTCGCCCTGACCGTCGCGACGGCTGAGGCGCAGACCGCCGATCCGCTGGCGCCGTTCCGTGCCGCGCAGGACGCCGAGCAGGCCGGGCCGCGCGGCGCGGTTTTCGACGCCTATTTTGACCGATGGATGCGTCGCCATCGCGTCCCGGCCGATCCGCTGGGCTTCGATCCGCGCGTTTTCGTTCAGGCGCAGAAGGCGATCGTGGCGCGCGGGCTGGAGGCGGTCGCCGCCGGCCCGGTCCTGACGTCCCGCGTCGGGCCGGCCCCGGCGCTCGCCTTCCGGCTGTTCCACGACCGGCTGGCGGCGACGTTTCGCGCCCGGCTCGGTCTGCCGGACGCGGTCGCCGATGCTCTGGCGGCGGAAATGGAGGCGCAGGCGCTCGATCTCGCCGGCCTCGCGCGCCCCGCCTATCTGGCGGCGACGGGGCTCGCCCGGCCCGCGCCGGCGGCGCGCCGGGCGGCGGCGGCGGCGGCGCTGGACCTCTTGTGGAGGTCGAGCCGGATCGACCGGGCTTTCGAGGTTCCCTATGTCGCCGGCTATGACCGCGAGGCCGCCGACTACGTGTTCATCGACTGTTCGATCCCGATGGTCGCCCGGCGCGGCGGCAGGATGATCCCGGTCGGGCCGCTGCTGACGCTGCACGAGCGGGTCGAGAAGGCGATCCTGGCCGACTATGCGACCACCTATCCGAGCGCCCATCAGATCGCGTTGAGGCTGGAGCGCTTCGCGGCGGCGGCGGCGGGCGCGCGCTGGAAGCCGTATGACGATCTGATCGGCGAAGTCTCGACGACGATCGCGGCGCGGCCGTCGCCGCGCATTTCGGACCGGCTCGACCTGCAGCCGTATTACACGTTCGCTGATCGTGAAAATCTGGCGCTGGTCGCGGCGATGGGTCGCGGGGCGCTGGCCCATGCGGGCCGCGCCGATCCGCGGCCGGGGCCGGCGCATGGGATCCGGCCGGTCTGTCCGCCGGGCGGGCTCGCGCCTCAGGGTTCGAGCACCGAATCCCAGTAGAGATAATCGAGCCAGCTCTCGTGCAGATAGTTCGGCGGGAACAGCCGGCCGTTCTGGTGCAGGTCGTGGACGCTCGGCTGGAAGGGGCGCATCGCCGGGTGCATGTGCGCCTCGGCCGGCAGGCGGTCGCCCTTCTTCAGATTGCAGGGCGAGCAGGCGGCGACGACGTTCTCCCATTCGGTGACGCCGCCCTTGGAGCGGGGGATCACGTGGTCGAAGGTCAGATCGTCACGGGAACCGCAATACTGGCAGGTGAAACGATCGCGCAGAAAGACGTTGAAACGCGTGAAGGCGGGGTGGCGGGACGGCTTGACGTAGGTCTTCAGCGAGACGACCGAGGGCAGACGCATCTCGAAGGTCGGACTTCGCACGCATTTGTCGTACTGCGAGACGATGTTGACGCGGTCGAGGAACACCGCCTTGATCGCGTCCTGCCAGGACCACAGCGACAAGGGATAGTAGCTCAACGGCCGGAAATCGGCGTTGAGGACGAGCGCCGGACAGGCCTCCGGCGACACCGGGGTCGGGACATGAAGGGTCAAGCCGACATTCCCCTCGGGGGGAGAGAATCTCCCGCGCCCGACAAGTCTAACGGCGCCGTGACGGCATTGTGAAGGGCGCCCGGACGGCGGGGGCCGGGCTGGGCTTCAGCGCGCCAGACCCATGGTCTTCGGCAGCCAGAGGGTGATCTCGGGAATGAAGGTGATGGCGAGCAGCGCCGCGAACAGCGGCGCCAGCCAGGGCAGGATCGCCATCGTCGTCTGCTCGACCGACAGTTTCGCCACCCGCGAGAGCACGAACAGCACCATGCCGAGCGGGGGATGCAGCAGGCCGATCATCAGGTTGAGCGTCATGATCAGGCCGAAATGGATCGGGTCGACGCCGAGCTTGAGGGCGATCGGCAGCAGGATCGGCACGGTGATGGTGATCGCCGCGATGGTGTCGAGGAAGCAGCCGATGAACAGCAGCAAGAGGTTCACCAGGAGCAGGAACACCCATTTGTTCTGGGTGAGCGAGAGAATGAGGTCTGACAGGGTCGCCGCCGCCTGAGAGACGGTCAGCAGCCAGGCGAAGATCGAGGCGGCGGTGACGATGAACAGCACCGACGCCGTCGTCTCGATCGTGTCGAAGGTCGCCTTGGCGAGGCTCTTCAGCGTCATCGAGCGGTAGCGCACGAGGCCGAGGAAGAGCGACCAGATGACGGCGGCGCAGGCCGCCTCGGTCGGCGTGACGAGACCGAGGGTCATGCCGCCGATCAGGATCACCGGCGTCATCAGCGCCATCACGGCGGAGAAGTCGAACCACCAGTCGAGCGTGATCAGCGCCGCCAGCGCGATCATGATCGCCGCGTTGACCGACAGGCCCGCCTTGACGAGGCCGAAGGCGACGAGCGGGAAGGCGGCGACGACGACGATCTCGAGCCCCGCCTCGCCGATCTTCGTCCAGGAGAAGGGCGAGTCCGAGCCCCAGCCGCGCTTGCGGGCGAAGACCGCCACGGTGATCATCATGAACAGCGTCATCATGACGCCGGGGATGACGCCGCCGAGGAACAGCGCGCCGATCGAGGTGTTCGCCATCATGCCGTAGATGACGAAGGGCAGCGAGGGCGGAATGATCGGACCGAGCGTCGCCGACGCGGCGGTGACGCCGACCGCGACGTCGAGCGGGTAGCCGTGATCCTTCATCGCCTTGATCTCGATCGTGCCGATGCCGGCCGCGTCCGCGATCGCCGTGCCGGACATGCCCGAGAAGATCACCGAGCCGATGATGTTGACCTGGGCGAGGCCGCCGCGCATCCAGCCGACCAGCGCCACGGCGAAGCCGTAGATGCGCCCGGTGACGCCGGCGATGTTCATCAGGTTGCCGGCGAGGATGAAGAAGGGCACGGCGAGCAGCGGAAAGCTCTCGACGCCGGCGATCATGCGCTGGGCGACGATGACGTCCGGCGTCGTCGTGTAGAGCAGGAGATAGGCGAGCGAGGAGACGGCCAGCGCCAGCGCCACCGGCAGGCCGAGGATCATCAGGGCGATGAAGGAGCCGAGCAGAACCCACATGTCAGGCGGCCTCGGCTTCCTCGAAAGCGGCGGGATCGTCGAGCGCGGAGAAGCCGCGCCGCCAGTTGGTCACGGCGACGATCACGGCGCGCAGCGTCATCAGGGCGAAGGCGAAAATGACGGCGTTGAACACCCAGGATTTCGGCAGATCGACCGTCGTCATCATCTCGTCGGGAATCAGCGCGGCGTATTTCCACACGAGCCGCGTCGCATAGGCGAAGAAGGCGATGCGCAGGACGTCGATCGCCGTCGACAGGGCGCGCGCCGCGGGCCGCGGCAGATAGCGGTAGATGAAGTCGACATGAATGTGGCGCGAGCGCCGCACGCACATCGCCGAGCCCATGAAAACGACGACGACCAGCGCATAGACGGCGATCTCCTCGGTCCAGGCGAGGCTGTCGTTGAGCACGTAGCGCGTCACGAACTGGGCGATGACGGCGGCCACCATCAGCCAGAAGGCGGCGAGCGTCAGCCAGTCTTCCGGCGCGTAGGGCTGGAGCGAGACGGGCGCGGTTTCCGCGTCGAAGGTCTGGGCGATCTCGGCGCTGGTGACCTGCGTATGCTGTTCCTGAGCCAAACCCCTGCCCCCGAAAAGAACGCCCCGGCGCGAACGCCGGGGCGCGCGTCAGTCGTGCGCGGCGATCACTTCACCGCCTGGATCTTGTCCCAGTCCGCCTTGCGGTAGCCGAACTGCTCGAAGGTGACGCCCTTCTGCACCGCGCTCAGGAACTCGGCCTTGTCGACCTCGGTGACGGTCAGGCCCTTGTCCTTGAAGAATTGCACGAGCTTCTGCTCGCTCGCCTGGATCTGCTTCGTCGCGCGGGCGGCCGCCTCCTGCGCCACGTCGGTGAAGATCTTGCGCTCGTCGGCCGAGAGCTTGTCCCACAGGCCCTTGGCGATCACCGTGTTGAGGTGGTCGACGATGTGGCCGGTGAGCACGATGTGCTTCTGCACCTCGTAGAATTTCTTCGCCTCGATCGTGGTCAGCGGATTCTCCTGCGCCTCGACGGTGCCGTTCTGCAGCGCGAGATAGACCTCGGCGAAGGCGATCGGCGCGGTGTTGGCGCCGCAGGAGCGCGGCATGGCGAGATAGGCCGGCACGTCGGGGACGCGCATCTTCAGGCCCTTCATGTCGGCGCAGGCCTTGATCGGCCGGTTCGAGGAGGTGTGGCGCGTGCCGTAATAGGTGACGGCGATGATCTGGTGGCCGGTCTTCTCGGCGTAGCCCGACGCCATCTCCTTGAACACGTCGCTCTTGGTATAGGCGAGCAGGTGCTCGGGGCTGCGGAAGGTGAAGGGATAATAGGTCACGCCGATCGGCGGGAAGGAGCGGGCGGCGAAGCTCGAGCCCGAGATGATCATATCGACGGTGCCGAGCGTCAGGCCCTGATTGATGTCGGTCTCCTTGCCGAGCTGCGAGGCCGGGAAGACGTCGATCTGATACTTGCCGTTGGTGCGCTTCTTGATCTCCTCGGCCGCCCAGACCGATTCGGTATGGAAGGGCTCGGACGTCTCGTAGACATGCGCCCATTTGAGCTTGGTCTGGGCCTGCGCAAGGCCGGTCGGCAGCGCTATGGCGGCCGCCGCGAGCGCGGCGAGGGCGAATTTTTTCATGCAAGTCCTCCCTGCGGACGGTTCGGCCGTCCGTTGGTCGGCAAAATCCGCTCCGGGGCGAGCCGAGTCAAGCCGAGCGGTTGCGTCGCCGCGCGTTTCGGCGCCAGTGTCGCGTCAATTCCCGTGAAGCGATCGGACGAAGCATGACTGGTCTTGCGCGCCGCCCCTGGGTTCCCGCGCCGTGCGAGGGGCGCGTCGCCGACATCCTCGCGCAGATGCAGGGCCGCGCGCCTGCCGGCGTCGCGGCGATGATCGAGGCGGCGGCGCGCGCCAGCCGCGCCATTCACGAGCGCGACTGCGTCAATCTCAATCCGGCGACCAACGCGATGAATCCGCGCGCCGAGGCGCTCATGGCGGCCGGTCTCGGTTCGCGCCCCTCGCTCGGCTGGCCGGGCGACAAATACGAGATGGGGCTGGAGGCGATCGAGGAGATCGAGGTGGCGTGCGCGGCGCTGGCGGCCGATGTGTTCCGCGCCGGCTTCGTCGAGTTCCGCGTCGCTTCCGGCGCGCTCGCCAATCTTTACGCCTTCATGGCGACGGCCAGGCCCGGCGACGCCATCGTCGTCCCGCCGGCGGCGATCGGCGGCCATGTCACGCATCACGCGCCGGGCGCGGCGGGACTCTATGGCCTCGTCATCCACGCCGCGCCGGTCGCCGCCGATGGCTACACGGTCGACGTCGCGGGGCTGCGCGATCTGGCGCGGCGGACGCGGCCCAGGCTGATCACGCTCGGCGGCAGTCTCAACCTGTTTCCGCATCCGGTCGCCGACGCGCGGGCGATCGCCGACGAGGTCGGCGCGAAGCTGCTGTTCGACGCCGCGCATCTGTCAGGGCCGATCGCCGGCGGGGCCTGGCCCGATCCGCTGGCGCAGGGCGCGCATCTGATGACGATGTCGACCTACAAGAGCCTCGGCGGCCCGCCGGGCGGGCTGATCGTCACCCATGACGCGGGCCTGGCCGAGCGGCTCGACGCAATCGCCTTTCCCGGCCTGACCGCCAATTTCGACGTCGGCCGCGTCGCCGCGCTGGCGATGACGCTGGTCGACTGGCGGGCGCAGGGCGCGGCCTACGCCGCTGCGATGGTCGGGACGGCGAAGGCGCTCGTCGCCGCGCTGATCGGCGAGGGGCTGCCGGTGCATGCGGCGGCGCGCGGGGGCACGACCTCGCACCAGTTCGCGCTGGAGGCGGCGCGCTTCGGCGGCGGGCAGACGGCGTCGAAACGGCTGCGGCGCGCCAATATCCTGGCCTGCGGAATCGGCCTGCCGGTCGCCGAGGTCGAGGGCGATCTCAACGGCCTGCGTCTCGGCACGCCGGAGATCACGCGTTTCGGCATGAGCGCGGCGGACATGCCGGAGCTGGCGCGACTGATCGCGCGGGCGCTCGTCGGCAACGAAGAGCCCGAGAAGGTGGCCACGGACGTGACGGCGTTCCGCAGCCGGTTCACGACGATGCGCTACATCGAGAGTTGAGGGCTACAGCGCCTCGCCGCGCAGCAGACGCGCGCCGGCCTCGGCGCCCGCCGCCTGGCGGATGAAGAAGCGCTTCAGCCCCGGCGCGCGGTCGACGAGGCCGAGGCCGAGATCGCGCAGCGCGCGCAGCGGCGGCAGGTCGTTCGAGAACAGCCGGTTGAGGGCGTCGGTCGCCGCGCCCATGGTCAGCGTGTCGAAGCGGCGGGCGCGTTCGTAGCCGCGCAGCGTCTCGGGCGATCCCGGATCGAGGCCGAGGCGCATCGCGTCGACGATCTGTTCGGCCAGCGCCGCGACATCGCGCAGGCCGAGATTGAGGCCCTGCCCGGCGATCGGATGGACGAGATGGGCGGCGTCGCCGATCAGCGCCAGGCGCCGGTCGACAAAGCGACGCGCGACGCGCAGGCCGAAGGGGAACCAGCGCGGCGCGTCGAGCAGGGTCAGCGCGCCGAGCTCGCGGCCGAAACGCGGCTGCAGCTCGGCGAGAAAATCCTCCGCGTCCAGCGCGCAGATGTTTTTCGCGTCCTCGACGGATTCGTTCCAGACGATCGAGGATCGTTCGCCCTTCAGCGGCAGGATGGCGAAGGGGCCGGCCGGCAGGAAATGCTGGCGGGCGACGCCGTCATGCGGCCGCTCATGGCCGATGGTGGCGACGATTCCGGCCTGGCCGTAGTCCCAGCCGACCATGCCGACGCCGGCGAGATCGCGCAGCCGCGAGCGGCGGCCGTCGGCGACGACGAGCAGGCGCGCGGACAGACGCGCGCCGGCGTCGGTCGTCGCCTCGATCGTCTCGACGCCGTCGCGGAAATCGACGATCGCGGCGCGCAGCGTCTCGACGCCGAGCGCGCGGGCGCGGGCGGCGAGCGCGGTCACGACATCGGCGTTCATCACCATGTGGGCGAAGGGCTCGCCCGGCTCGAACTCGCCGGAAAATTCGAGGAATTGCGGGCGGACCGCGTCGCCGGCGCGCGAGTCGGTGACGATCATGGCGCGCATCGGCTGGGCCGAGGGCTCGATCGCCGACCAGACGCCGAGCCGCTCCAGCATCCGCCGCGGACCGGCGGCCAGCGCCGAAGCGCGGGTTCCGTAGACGTCGCCGTCGAGGGCGGGATCGGCGAGGCCGACGCGCGCGGCGTCGCCCAGCGCGTCCCTGACCGCCGCGGCCAACGCCAGGCCGACCATGCCGCCGCCGGCGACCAGCACGTCGAAGGGAGGTTCGGCGGGGGTTCGGCCCATGTCAGGCTCCGCGGCGCAGGCGTCGCCCCCTGCCTCGCACAGGCGGCGGCGGCGCACAACGGCGCCCGGCGCCGCATGACCGGGCGCAACGCCTGATTTTTCGGCAGACGGCGCCCTTCTTTGGGGCGCCGGCGGCCAATCCGTCGATGATTGCCGCAAGGCGCCGCGAAAACGGGCGTCTGGCGCCGGTCTTGAATGCAGCTCGGACGAACCGCCGCGTCCGGCGGGCCGGGGGGAGCGCCGTGAAACTGGTCGTCGCCATCATCAAGCCGTTTCGACTGGACGAGGTGCGCGACGCGCTGCAGAGCGTCGACATCCACGGCATGACCGTCACCGAGGTGAAGGGCTATGGCCGGCAGAAGGGCCACACCGAAATCTATCGCGGGGCCGAATATGCGGTCAGCTTCCTGCCCAAGGTGAAGATCGAGGTGGCCGTCGCCGACGCGGCGGTCGGGCGCGTCGTCGAGGTCATCCAGACCGCCGCGCGCACCGGGCAGATCGGCGACGGCAAGGTGTTCGTGCAGCCGCTCGAGGCGGCGATCCGCATCCGCACCGCCGAATCCGGCGACGACGCGCTCTGAGCGCTTCCTTCTCCTCCGTCGCAGCGAGACCGCTCATGTTCAAGCCCGCCCTTCGCGCCGCGAGCCTTTCCGGCGCGCTCATCGCCGGCGCCGCCGGCGCCCGCGCCGCCGACGCGCCCAAGATCGACGCCGCCGACACCGGCTTCATGATCGTCGCCACCGCTCTGGTGCTGATGATGACGCTGCCGGGCCTCGCGCTGTTCTACGCCGGCATGGTGCGCAAGAAGAACGTGCTGGCGACGATGGCGCAGAGCGCCGCCGCGCTGGCGCTTGTCTCGCTGCTGTGGTTCGCGGCGGGCTACAGCCTCGCCTTTTCCGGCGACGGCGCCTGGCTCGGCGACGGGGCGCGGCTGTTCCTGCGCGGCGTCGGCGTCGAGACGATCAGCCCGCTCGCCAAGACGATCCCCGAACTCCTGTTCATGGCCTATCAGATGACCTTCGCGGTGATCACCTGCGCGCTGGTCGGCGGGGCCGTGGCGGACCGGATGAAGTTCTCGGCCTTTCTCGCCTTCTGCGTGTTGTGGCTGTTCGTCGTCTATGTCCCCTCGGCGCATTGGGTGTGGGGCGGCGGCTTCCTCGGTTCGATGGGCGTGCTCGATTTCGCCGGCGGCACGGTTGTCCATATCAACGCCGGCGTCGCCGGCCTCGTCGCCGCGCTGGTGCTCGGGCGCCGGCAGGGCTACGGACGCGAAAATCTGGCGCCGTTCGACGTGTCGCTGGCGGTGGTCGGCACCGGCCTGTTGTGGGTCGGATGGTTCGGCTTCAATGGCGGCTCGGCGCTGGGCGCGGGCTCGCGCGCCGTCTTCGCCATCGTCGCAACGCATCTGGCGGCCTGCGCCGGCGCTGTGGTGTGGAGCGCGCTCGAATGGGCGCAGCGCGGCAAGCCGTCGGTGCTCGGCCTGATCTCCGGCGCGATCGCCGGGCTCGGCACGATCACGCCGGCCTCCGGCTATGTCCTGCCCTGGCACGGCGTCGTCATCGGCGCGCTGGCGGGCGGCGTCTGCTACTGGTGCTGCATCACGCTGAAGCACCGCCTGCGCTACGACGATTCGCTCGACGTGTTCGGCGTGCACGGCGTCGGCGGTCTCATCGGCACGATGATGGCGGGCGTCTTCGCCACCGCCGCGGTCAGCGCGACGCCGGAGGCGCCAGGACTTGCCGGCCTGCTCGACGGCAACGCCGCGCAGCTCGGCGTGCAGGCGGTCGGCGTCGTCGTGGTGACGGTGTGGTGCGCGGTCGCGACCTGGGCGGCGCTCAAGCTGATCGACGTGACGATCGGCCTGCGCGTCAGCAACGAGGACGAGCGGCAGGGGCTCGATCTGGCGCTGCATGGCGAGGCGCTGCACCAGTGACGGCGCAGCGCGCCGTGTCTGGCGTCCGTGCGAGGGCGCACGGCGGGCGGCGGCGAAGCGGCTAGACTTGGCTGCGGGGGGCTCGTCGCGCGCAGGATTTGCGACATGGGCCAAGGTTCGCCGCTCTCGATCGACCGCTTCTCGCCGTCGCCGGGGTTGTTCGTCGACCGCACAGGCAAGAAGACGACCATCGCCGGCGCGATGGAGATGCACGGGCCGGAATCGACGCCGGCCCGCGCGGCGACGGCGCAGACCTCGATCAACACGACCTGGACATCGAGCTTCGCCGATGGAACGTCCGTCGTCTGCACGATCGTCGTGCGGCATCGACCCAAGGGCGTCGCGCGTTCGCCGGTGACCCAGATCGAGGCGCTGGCGATGAAGGGCCCGTCCTATGTTCACGAGACGCCGCGCGGCCGGGCGATGAAGCTCAACGTCAGCGATCCCGACGCCTTCAACTGGACGGCGGCGCACGAGTTCGGCCACATCCTCGGCCTCGACGACCGCTATTCGGAATCGCTGGCGAGCAAGATTCGCGGCGCGCTCGGCGGCAAGCGGACGACGAGCGTCGACGCGGGCTACGCCGGCAACATCATGGCCGTCGATCAGGGCGCGCTGGAGGCGCGCAATCTCGTCGATTTCGCCGACGAGACCGCGCCGCGGCGAGGCAAGGCGGATGATCGCGTGCGCAACTGGATCCGCACCCATTCGGTCGCCGATCTGCGAGGGCTCTCCAACGACACCAAGATCGCGATGATCGGCATCCTGATCGAGGGTTTCGTCAGCGACGCCGACATCCGCGCGACGGAGCGCATCTGCGAGACCGTGTTCATGCGCGCCGACGCGCAGGCGATGTGGGACGAACTGGTCGGCCCGGCCTATGCCATCGGCCGGCGCGGGCCGCGCGAGCGCGTGCTCGAAATCCTCGCCGCGCTGCGCGCCGGCGCTTGACGGAGGCGGCGCGGGCCGCGACAAACCTCGCGCCTCCGGACGCCGCGCCATGACCGATTCCGCAACCGATCCCGTCGCCGAACTGCTGTCGATCCTCGATCTGGAAAAGATCGAGGAGAACATCTTTCGCGGCGTCGGGCCGAATGTCGGCTGGCAGCGCGTCTATGGCGGGCTCGTGGTGGCGCAGTCGCTGGTTGCGGCCGAGCGCACGGTCGAGGGCCGGGCGCCGCATTCGATGCATTGCTATTTCCTGCTCGGCGGCGATCCGACCGCGCCGATCGTCTACGAGGTCGAACGGGTGCGCGACGGGCGCAGTTTCACGACGCGACGCGTCCTGGCGATCCAGCATGGCCGGCCGATCTTCAGCATGTCGGCCTCCTTCCATGTCGAGGAAGAGGGGCTCGAGCACGCCTTCGCCATACCGGAGGCGCCCGATCCCGACAGTCTGCCGAGCCAGCGCGAACTGGCCGAACGGTTCGGCGCGCTGATGCCCGAGAATGTGCGGCGTTATCTGACGCGGCCGCGGCCGTTCGAATTGCGGCCGGTCGATCTCACCCGCTATCTCGGCGGCGGCGAGCGCCGGCCGGAGCAGAAGGTGTGGCTGCGCGCGCTCGGGCCTCTGCCGGAGTCGCAGGCGACGCACCGGGCGATCCTCGCCTATCTGTCCGACCTGACGCTGCTCGACACGGCCCTCGTCGCGCATGGCCGCTCGATCTTCTCCAACGCGATCCAGGCCGCCAGCCTCGATCATGCGATCTGGTTCCACCGGCCGATCAAGGCGGACGAGTGGATGCTCTACGTCCAGGACAGCCCGTTCACCGGCGGGGCGCGCGGCCTGACGCGCGGCCAGATTTTTTCGCGCGAGGGGTCGCTGCTCGCCTCCTTCGCGCAGGAAGGGCTGATCCGCCTGCGCAAGGCCGACTCGCCCAAGGATTAGGCGCCTCGTCGTCGCGTCGCCCAATTCCTGAGCAGTGGCGGCGCAAGCCGGCGCGTCCGCCCCGCGCTGCGTTGCAGCAATCCTGAATTTTATCGCTTTATCAAATCGTTAATAGCTGCATTGCGGCTTGGCACGCGGCTTGTTTGGCGGCCGGCGGACGGGCCGCGCGCCAAACCCGACGAGTCGGCGCGCGGGGACAGGCCAGCAAGGACGCGACGACATGAAAATCGTGATGGCGATCATCAAGCCGTTCAAGCTCGACGAGGTGCGCGACGCGCTCACCGCGCTCGGCGTGCACGGGCTGACGGTGACGGAAGTGAAGGGCTACGGCCGGCAGAAGGGCCACACCGAAATCTACCGCGGCGCCGAATACGCGGTCAGCTTCCTGCCCAAGCTGAAGATCGAGGTGGCCGTGGACGCCGGCCTCGTCGGCCGCGTCGTCGAGGCGATCAGCGCGGCGGCGCGCACCGGCCAGATCGGCGACGGCAAGATCTTCGTCACGCCGCTCGATCAGGCGGTCCGCATCCGCACCGGCGAACGCGACGGGGAAGCGCTGTGAGCGCGCCCCTCCGTTCCTCTGAGACAGGAGTTCCGAGAATGTCGAACAAGTGGCTTCGCGCCGGCGCTGCGACGCTCGCGCTGTCCCTGGCGGCGCAGGGCGCGGCGGCGCAGACCGTCACCGCGGCGCAGACCGTCAACAAGGGCGACACCGCCTGGATGCTGATCGCCACGGCGCTGGTGCTGATGATGTCGGTTCCGGGCCTCGCCCTGTTCTACGGCGGCCTGGTGCGCGCCAAGAACATGCTGTCGGTGCTGACGCAGGTGTTCGCCATCGTCTGCGTCGCCGGCATCCTGTGGGTGACCTATGGCTACAGTCTCGCCTTCACCAATGGCGGGGCGCTCAACTCCTTCGTCGGCGGCTTCGACAAGGCCTTCCTGAAGATCGCGCCGGAGGGCAAGACCATCGTCGACGCCGTGGCGGCGACCTTCTCGAACAATGTCTACGTGCCCGAGCTCGTCTACATCGCCTTCCAGATGACCTTCGCGATGATCACGCCGGCGCTGATCGTCGGCGCCTTCGCCGAGCGCATCAAGTTCTCGGCGCTGCTCCTGTTCACCGTGCTGTGGCTGACCTTCATCTATTTCCCGATGGCGCACATGGTCTGGTACTGGGGCGGGCCGGACACGCTGGCGATGGAGGCGGCCAAGGCGGCGGCTGCGGCGGGCGGCGACGCGGCCAAGGCGGCGGCCGCGGCGGCCGACGCGGTCAGCGCCTACAACGCCAAGGATGCGGGCCTGCTCTTCCAGTGGGGCGCGCTCGATTTCGCCGGCGGCACCGTCGTCCACATCAATGCGGGCATCGCCGGCCTCGTCGGCGCGCTGATGCTCGGCAAGCGCATCGGCTACGGCCGCGAGCTGCTCGCCCCGCATTCGCTGACCATGACGATGATCGGCGCCTCGCTGCTGTGGGTCGGCTGGTTCGGCTTCAACGCCGGGTCGAACCTCGAGGCGAACGGGCTGACCGCGCTCGCCATGATGAACACCTTCGTCGCCACCTGCGGGGCGGCGCTCGCCTGGCTGTTCGCCGAATGGGCGGCCAAGGGCAAGCCCTCGCTGCTCGGCATGGTCTCGGGCGCGATCGCCGGTCTCGTGGCGGTGACGCCGGCCTCGGGCTTCGCCGGGCCGATGGGGTCGATCGTGCTCGGCCTCGTCGCCGGCGTGGTGTGCTTCCTCTTCGTCACCTCGCTGAAGAACGCGCTCGGCTATGACGACTCGCTCGACGTGTTCGGCATCCACTGCGTCGGCGGAATCATCGGCGCGCTCGGCACGGGCGTCCTCGTGTCGTCCGGCCTCGGCGGGACCGACATCGTCGACTACTCGACCTGCAAGCAGGCGGTGGCGGACGGCGTCGCCACCTTCTCGGGCTGCGCGTCGAGCTATCCCGGCGTCGGCGCGCAGTTCTGGACGCAGCTGAAGGCGGTTCTGTTCACGCTGGTCTGGTCCGGCGTCGGCTCGGCGATCCTGTTCAAGCTGGTCGATCTGATCGTCGGCCTGCGCGTCGCCCCCGACCGCGAACGCGAGGGCCTCGACCTCGCCGAACATGGCGAGCGCGCCTACACGATGTGAGCTTCGGCTGACGCTGCGAGAGGCGGAGAGAGCGGGCGATGAGCCCGCTCTTTTTTGTCGCCCCGTCAAGGTTAATCCGGCTTTAACTGGGTGCTTCTAGGCTGCGAGGGCCGGGCGTTCCGCCCTCGCGCCGGACGGGTTCATGCGCACCACGACGACCACCCAGACGCTTGTCGACCGGATTCCGGAAGCGCTGGTCGATTTCCTCAAGCGGCGCGCCGCCGAATTGACGGGGCTCGCGCTGATTTCGGTCTGCGTCGCGGCGGGCCTTGCGCTGGTCACCTGGTCGTCGCGCGATCCCAGCCTCAATCACGCCGTCGACGGGCCGGTGCGCAATCTGCTCGGCGCGCCAGGGGCGATCGTCTCCGACGTCGTCATGCAGATGATGGGCGTCGCCGCCTTCGCGCTGCTGACGCCGCCGGCGCTGTGGGGCTGGCGGCTGCTGACGCACCGGAGCCTCGGGCGCGTCGGGCTGCGCGTCACGCTGCTGCTGGTCGGCGCGCTGGCGGCGGCCGGCGTCGCCTCGCTGCTGCCGGCGACCGACCGCTGGCCGCTGCCGACCGGGCTCGGCGGCGTCGTCGGCGACGCCATGCTGGCGCTGCCGCGCCGGCTGTTCGGCGAAGGCGCCGGCTTCATCGTCTGCGGCTTCGCGCTCGCCGGGGTCGCCATTCTGGCGCTGACCGGCGCCTCCGGCTTCGGCCTCGCCGAACGCGCGGCGAACGAAGACGAGGATGACGAAGAGGACGAGCCGGCGCCGACGCGCAAGCGCGCCGCGGCGCAGGAGCAGGACGACGCCGACGGCGAGCCGGGCGTCGCGCTGATCACCCTCGGCGCGCTGATCCATGGCGCGCTGGTGGCCAAGGCGGCGCTGACCCGCCGCTTCGGCGCGCTGTTCGCGCGGGCGGCGCGGGCGCCGGCTGAGGCGCGGGCGCTGTGGCTCGACCCGAAGGCGCGCGACGATCTGGCGCTGCCGCCGGAGCGGCCGGCGCGGCCGCGCGGCGAACCGCAGCCGCGGCTCGAGCC
Organism: Methylobacteriaceae bacterium; assembly: GCA_016793505.1. Lineage (GTDB taxonomy): Bacteria > Pseudomonadota > Alphaproteobacteria > Rhizobiales > Beijerinckiaceae. Next base: position 26,693 of record JAEULW010000231.1, read on the forward strand.
GGCCTTCGACCCGGAGGATTATGCGCCGCCCGGCCGCGCCATCGCGCCGGCGCCGCGGCCGCGATCGGACTATGACGATTTCGACGTGCCGGATCTCGCGCCGGCGGCGACGGCGCAGTTCGCGCCGGTCCAGGCCGCCCCTGCGCAGGCCGCGCCGGCGCAGCCCGCGCCTGTCGCCGCGCCGCATCGGGCGTCGACGCCCGCCCGCCGCGCGGCGCGCGCCGCCGCGCCGCAGGCCTACGAAATGCCGGCGCTGACGATGCTGGCCGAGCCGAAGCGGCAGGCGAGCCGCATCTCGCAGGACGCGCTCGAGCAGAACGCCCGCCTGCTCGAAGGCGTGCTCGACGATTTCGGCGTCAAGGGCGAGATCATGAAGGTCCATCCCGGACCGGTGGTGACGCTCTACGAGCTCGAGCCGGCGCCGGGCGTCAAATCCTCGCGCGTCATCGGCCTCGCCGATGACATCGCCCGCTCGATGAGCGCCATCTCGGCGCGCGTCGCGGTGGTGCAGGGGCGCAACGCGATCGGCATCGAACTGCCCAACGCGCGGCGTGAAACCGTGTATCTGCGCGAATTGCTGGCGAGCGGCGATTTCGCCGACACCAAACACAAGCTCGCCATCGCGCTCGGCAAGACGATCGGCGGCGAGCCGGTGCTGGTCGATCTCGCCAAGATGCCGCATCTGCTTGTCGCCGGCACCACCGGCTCGGGCAAGTCGGTCGCCATCAACACCATGATCCTGTCGCTGCTCTACCGGCTGAAGCCGGCCGAGTGCCGGCTCATCATGGTCGATCCGAAGATGCTGGAGCTCTCCGTCTATGACGGCATTCCGCATCTGCTCACGCCCGTGGTCACCGATCCGAAGAAGGCCGTCGTCGCGCTCAAATGGGCGGTGCGCGAGATGGAGGATCGCTACCGCAAGATGTCGAAGCTCGGGGTGCGCAACATCGACGGCTTCAACGCCCGCGTCGCCGAGGCGCAGGCGAAGGGCGAGACGATCACCCGCGAGGTGCAGACCGGCTTCGACCGCGAGACCGGCGAGCCGATCTACGACTACGAGGAGATGGAGCTCTCGAAGCTGCCCTACATCGTCGTCATCGTCGACGAGATGGCCGACCTGATGATGGTCGCGGGCAAGGACATCGAGGGGGCGATCCAGCGCCTCGCGCAGATGGCGCGCGCCGCCGGCATCCATCTGATCATGGCGACGCAGCGCCCGTCGGTCGACGTCATCACCGGCACGATCAAGGCGAATTTCCCGACGCGCATCTCCTTCCAGGTGACCTCGAAGATCGATTCGCGGACGATTCTCGGCGAGCAGGGCGCCGAGCAGCTGCTCGGCCAGGGCGACATGCTCTACATGGCCGGCGGCGGGCGCATCAGCCGCGTGCACGGGCCGTTCGTGTCGGACGCCGAGGTCGAGAAGGTGGTCGCGCATCTGAAAGCGCAGGGCCAGCCCGATTATCTCGACGCCATCACCGAGGATGACGGCCCGTCCGACGAGGAGGACGACGCGCCGGGGCCGGTCGGCTCGATGGACGCGGAGGAGGGCGGCGATCTCTACGACCGCGCCGTCAACATCGTGCTGCGCGACAAGCGGGTGTCGACCTCCTACATCCAGCGGCGTCTGTCGGTCGGCTACAACAAGGCCGCCTCGCTGATCGAGCGGATGGAGAAGGAAGGCGTCGTCAGCCCGCCCTCGCATTCCGGCAAGCGCGAGATTCTGGTCGGCGGCGGGGTGGATCGCGGCGCCTTCGATCCGGACGGCGACGACTGAGGCCGCCGCCGGCCAAGGCCGCGCCGCCTTGACGCGCCGTCTTGACGCGCCGTCTTGGAAAAGCCATCGCAGCGCGTCAGGGATGCGGCGGACGGGCCGAGGAGTATGACGTCGATGATCGGGAAGCTGTTTCTGTCCGCGGCCTTCGTCACGGCCCTCGCCGCCGGCGCGCTGGCGCAGGGCGCGCCGGTGCAGTTGCAGCCGGCCAAGCCCGCCGCCGCGAAACCTGCGCCGAAGCCGGCCGCCGCGGTCGACGACAAGGAGGCGGTGCAGCGCGCCAACGCCCACCTCAACAGCGTCCAGACGATGATCGCCGATTTCGTCCAGATCGCCGGCGACGGGCGGCGCTCGGAGGGCAAGCTCTACGTGCAGAAGCCGGGGCGCATGCGCTTCGAATATTCCCGTCCGGCGACGCTGGAGATCGTCTCGGACGGCACCTCGGTGGCGGTGCGCGACCGCAAGCTCGCCACCCAGGACGTCTATCTGATCGGCCAGACGCCGCTGAAATTCCTGCTGCGCGACCGCATCGACATCTCGCGCGACACAAAGGTGCTCGACGTGCAGACGACGCCCAACGCGGTGTTCGTGATGATCGAGGACAAGGCGACGCTGGGCGGCACCTCGCGCATCAAGCTGGTGTTCGATCCGGCGAGTTTCACGCTCAAGCAGTGGACGGTCAACGATCCGCAGGGCTCGGACACGGTCGTTTCCCTGTTCAATGTCGACACCGGGCGGAAACCCGATCCGGCCGTCTTCAAGATCAACACCGAGCGAATGTTGAATACGAATCGGTGAAGACCTTGAACCTTTCGCCGGGCTCACCACTTTAGGTACAAGCCGCGCGACGCGGCGGCCCGTTTCTCCCCCGTGACGGCCCGCCTTCCGCGCGCTTCCGCCGGCGTTGCGACGCCAGCGGATGCGTCGTGCCCCGCCGCGAGCGCCCGGACGGCGGTCCGCCCCGTCCGGGCGTTTTTTTTCGTCGCGGTGGGCGGCGGGGCCGCATGGCTTGCCGCCGGGCCGGCGGAATGGGAGGAGTGCAGGTCGCCACCGGACCGGCCGCCGTGACCTTCAAACTCGCCACCTGGAACATCAATTCCGTGCGCCTGCGCCTGCCGATCGTGGCGCAGCTGCTCGAGGCGGAGCGGCCCGACGCGCTGTGCCTGCAGGAGACCAAGTGCCGCGACGCCGAGTTCCCGCTCGCGGCGTTGCGCAAGCTCGGCTACGAGCACATCGAGATCAACGGGCAGAAGGGCTATCACGGCGTCGCCACGCTTTCGCGCTGGAAGATGAAAGCGGTGGAGCGCCGCGGTTTCTGCGACAAGGGCGACGCCCGCCATCTGTCGACCAAATTCCTCGACGGGCCGGCGAAGGGCGTGACGCTCCACAACGTCTATGTGCCGGCGGGCGGCGACGAGCCCGATCCCGTGATCAACGAGAAATTCGCCCATAAGCTCGCTTTCGTCGACGAGATGCGGGACTGGTTCGGCGCCGACGGCGTCGCGAAGAAGAAGGCGATCCTGGTCGGCGATCTCAACATCGCGCCGCTCGAGCACGACGTGTGGAGCCACAGGCAGATGCTGAAAGTGGTCAGCCACACGCCGGTCGAGGTCGAGAAATTCGCGGCGGCGCAGGCGGCCGGGCCATGGGTCGACGTGATGCGCCGGTTCGTGCCGGAAAACGAAAAACTCTACACGTGGTGGAGCTATCGCGCCGCCGACTGGCGAGCCGCCGATCGCGGCCGCCGGCTCGACCATGTCTGGTCGAGCGGCGATGTCGCGGCGGAGGCCCGCAGCCTGCGGGTGCTCAAGGACGCGCGCGGCTGGGAGCGCCCGTCCGACCATGTGCCGGTGCTGGCCGACTTCGATCTCTGACCGCCCCGGCCGGCGCTTGCGCGGGCCGTCACGGCGCTGTCATATGACCGTCGTCCAAGACGGCGCGCAGACGCGGGGCGGGAGAGCGGATCGGGCATGGAGCGGCGCGCGGACATCCGCCTCGAGGCGGTCTCCAAGGCCTTCGGCGATCAGGTCGCGGTCGAGTCGGCGAGCTTCGAGGCCGAGCAGGGCGCCTTCGTGGCGCTGCTCGGCCCTTCGGGCTGCGGCAAGTCGACGACGCTCAGGATGATCGCCGGGCTGGAGAGCGTCACCTCCGGCCGCATCTTCATCGGCGGGCGCGACGTCACGCAGGCCGCGCCGGCGGCGCGCGGCGTCGCCATGGTGTTCCAGAGCTACGCGCTCTTTCCCCATCTCGACGTGCGAGAGAACATCCTGTTCGGCCTGCGCGTGCGCAAGACGGGCGCGGCGGAGATGCGGCGGCGCCTGACCGCGGCGTGCGATCTGCTCGGCCTTGCGCCCTATCTCGACCGCAAGCCGGCGCAGCTCTCGGGCGGGCAGCAGCAGCGCGTGGCGCTCGGCCGCGCCATCGTGGCGCAGGCGCCGGTGTGCCTGATGGACGAGCCGCTGTCCAATCTCGACGCGCAGCTGCGCGCCGAGATGCGGCGCGAAATCCGCGCGCTGCAAAAGCGGCTCGGCATGACGATGATCTATGTCACGCACGACCAGGTCGAGGCGATGACCATGGCCGACCGGATCATCCTGATGAACCGGGGCCGGATCGAGCAGGACGGCGCGCCGGAGGATCTCTACGCGCGGCCGCGCACGGTGTTCGCCGCGCGCTTCATCGGCACGCCGCCGACCAACGTGCTGCCGGCGCGTCTGGCGGGCGGTCTGGCCGAGGCGGCGCCGATCGCGCCCGCGCTCGAGGATCTGCAGTTCGGCTTCCGGCCCGAGAACGCCCGGCTCGCGGACACGGGTCTGCCGGCGCGGGTGATCGCGGCCGAGTATCTCGGCGCGGACACGCTGCTGGAATGCACGGTCGAAGGTCGCAGCGTGCTGGTGCGTCATCCCGGCGCGACGCGCGCACGGGCGGGCGACGACATCCGCCTCGCCATCGACCGGTCGGGGCTGCAATGGTTCGCAGGGCCGCAGGGTCTGCGCGTCGAACACTGACGATCACAGGGAGAACGAAGATGGACAGACGGCAATTCATCGGCGGCGCCAGCGCGCTCGCTGTCGGCGCGATGGCGCCGGGCGCAGTCTCGGCGCAGGCGGCGCAGGAGATTTCCTTCTTCTATCCGGTCGCCGTCGGCGGGCCGATCACCAAGCTGATCGACGCCTACGCCGCCGACTTCCAGAAGGACAATCCGGGCGTCGCGGTGAAGCCGATCTATGCCGGCTCCTACCAGGAGACGATCGTCAAGGCGCTGACCGCGCACAAGAGCGGCACGCCGCCGGTGACCTCGGTGCTGCTGTCGACCGACATGTTCACGCTGATCGACGAGGACGCGATCATTCCGTTCGACGAGTTCGTCAAGACCGACGCCGACAAGGCGTGGCTCAAATCCTTCTATCCCGCCTTCATGGAAAACAGCCAGACCGGCGGCAAAACCTGGGGCATCCCGTTCCAGCGCTCGACCGTCGTGCTCTACTGGAACAAGGAGGCGTTCAAGGAGGCCGGCCTCGATCCTGAAAAGCCGCCGCAGACATGGGCCGAGCAGCTCGACTTCGCGCAGAAGCTGACGAAGCGCGACGCGGCGGGCAACGTCACGCAATGGGGCATCCAGATTCCCTCGTCGGGCTTTCCCTACTGGCTGTTCCAGGGTCTGACGACGCAGGCCGGCGCGATCCTCGCCAACGCCGCGGGCAACGAGGTCAAGCTCGACGCGCCGGAGGTGGTCGAGGCGCTGCAGTACTGGATCGATCTGGCGCAGAAGCACAAGGTGCATCCGCCCGGCGTCACCGAATGGGGCACCACGCCGAAGGATTTCTTCGAGCGCAAGATCGCCATGATGTGGACGACGACGGGCAATCTCACCAATGTCCGCAACAACGCCAAGTTCCCGTTCGGCGTCGCCATGCTGCCGGCCGGCAAGCGGCGCGGCTCGCCGACGGGCGGCGGCAATTTCTACATCTTCAAGAAGTCGAAGCCGGCCGAGCAGCAGGCGGCGTTCAACTTCATCAAGTGGATCACGACGCCGGAACGCGCGGCGCGCTGGGGCATCGACACGGGCTATGTCGCGGTGCGCGCCGACGCCTGGGACACGCCGGCGATGAAGGACTATGTCGCCGGCTTCCCCGCCGCCGCGGTGGCGCGCGACCAGCTGCCGCACGCGGTCGCCGAATTCTCCACGCACGACAACCAGCGCGTCACCAAGGCGCTGAATGACGGGTTGCAGGCGGCGATCACCGGCGCCAAGCCGCCGGCGCAGGCGATGAAGGACGCGCAGACCGAGGCGATGCGCATCCTGAAGGACTACAAGTGATGTCGAGCGCGGCTTCTCCCTGCATGCGGGGAGACGCCGCCCGAAGGCCTGAAGCCTCGCCGTCATTGCGAGGAGGCGGAGCCGACGAAGCAATCCACGCCGGGCGTCGGGCGCGCCGGCAGGTGGATTGCTTCGCTCCGCTCGCAATGACGGACAGGACAAGACTTGTTCACAGAGCGGCCGCTCGCAGAGCCAGGCCAGGCGCGCCCTGCGCATGACGCGCCTCTCGCGCCACGTCACCGGCTGGCTGCTGGTGCTGCCGGCGATGGCGTTTCTGGCGCTGTTCACGCATTGGCCGGCGCTGGCCACGTTCATCGACAGCTTCTGGTCGACGCCGAAGGGACGGCGGCCGGCGCGTTTCGTCGGCGCCGAGAATTATCAGCACATGCTGTCCGATCCGGTGTTCTGGAAGGCGGCGTGGAACAATCTGATCTTCGCGATCGGCACCGTGCCGGCCTCGATCGCGCTGGCGCTGCTGATGGCGGTGTGGGTCAACGACAGGCTGACAGGCCGGACGCTGCTGCGCATGGCCTATTTCACGCCGACCATCCTGCCGATGATCGCGGTGGCGAACATCTGGCTGTTCTTCTTCACGCCCGATTACGGCCTGCTCGACCAGCTGCGCGGCCTGTTCGGCGGCCAGCCCTGGCCGTGGCTCGGCTCGGCCGAGACGGCGCTCGCCTGCGTCATCGTCGTCGCGGTGTGGAAGGAGGCCGGCTTCTTCATGATCTTCTATCTGGCCGCGCTGCAGCAGATCTCGCCGACGCTCGGCGAGGCGGCGGCGCTGGAGGGCGCCTCGCGCTGGACCTATTTCCGCCGCGTGCAATGGCCGCTGCTGATGCCGACGACGCTGTTCGTCTTCGTCAACGCGGCGATCAACGCCTTCCGCATGGTCGACCACATCTTCGTGCTGACGCATGGCGGGCCGGACAACGCCACGACGCTGCTGCTCTATTACGTCTACGAAGTCGGCTTCAAATTCTGGGACACCGCCTATGCGGCGGCGCTGACCATGGTTCTCCTGATCGCGCTCGCGCTGATCGCCGCCGTGCAGTTCGGCGTGATCGAGCGGCGCGCGCATTACCGGTGAGGCGATGAGCCGACCAGACCCCTACGCCCCGCGCGGCCTCGCCCTGACGCTCGAGACGGCCGGCGCCTGGCTCCTGGCGATCGTCTGGATCGCGCCGCTCGCCTATGCGATCTGGACGGCGTTCCATCCGCAGGAATTTTCCACGCGCTTCGTCTGGAACGCGCCGCTCACTCTGGAGAACTTCGCGCGCGTTCTGGAGGCCGCGCCGTTCGGGCGCTACATGCTCAACACCTTCGTTTATGTGACGTTCGTGCTCGCCTGCCAGCTCGTGCTCTGCACGCTCGCCGCCTATGGCTTCGCGCGCTACGATTTCTTCGGCGCCAATGTCGCCTTCGCGCTGGTGCTGGCGCAGCTGATGATCATGCCGGATGTGCTGATCGTCGAGAACTACCGCACGATGACGAAGCTCGATCTCGTCGACACCGCGCCCGGAATCGCGCTACCCTATGTCGCCTCGGCCTTCGGCGTCTTCCTGCTGCGTCAAACCTTCAAGAGCGTGCCGAAGGAGCTCGACGACGCGGCGCGCGTCGAGGGCGCGAGCCCGCTGCAGACCCTTTGGCGCGTCTACATCCCGCTGGCGCGTCCCGTCTACGTCGCCTATGCGCTGGTCTCGATCTCCTACCACTGGAACAATTTCCTGTGGCCGCTGATCGTCACCAATTCGGTCGAGGCGCGGCCGCTCACGGTCGGATTGCAGATTTTCGCCGGCGTCGATCAGGGCATCGACTGGTCGGTGATCTGCACCGCGACGCTGATCAGCGCGGCGCCGCTGCTCGTCGCCTTCCTCATGTTCCAGCGGCAGTTCGTGCAGAGCTTCATGCGGGCGGGCATACGATGACCTCGACGCTGCTCACCTGGAACATCCAGTGGGGCCTCGGCGTCGACCGGCGGCGTGATCCGGCGCGCATCGTCGCCCATGCCCGCGCGCTCGCGGATTTCGACGTCTTGTGCGTGCAGGAGGTCGCGGCGGGCTTCGACGATCTCGAAGGGCTGGACGGCGCGGACGGTTTCGCCGAATTGCGCGCGCTGCTGCCCGACCATGAAGCCGTCGAGGCGATCGCTGTCGATCTGCCGCGCGAAGGCGGCGGGCGGCGGCGCTTCGGCAACATGATCTTTTCGCGCTGGCCTGTCCTGCGCGTGATGCGCCACGCGCTGCCGTGGTTCGGCGACGCCCACTCGAACATGCCGCGCGTCCTGCTGGAGGCGACGCTGGCCGCCCCGGACGGGCCGCTGCGGGTGATGACGACGCATCTTGAATATTTCTCGCCCGAACTGCGCATGGCGCAGGCCGAGGGCATCCGCGCCGCGCATGCGCAGGCGGCGAGCCGCGCGCGTCTCGCGCCGGCGCCGCTGCCCGGCCCCTTCGCGCCGCATCCCGAGAGCGCCCGCGCCATCCTGTGCGGCGATTTCAACATGCGGCCGGACGATCCGGCGAAGGCCCGGCTCGAGGCGCCGCTCGTCGATGCGCCGCCGCTGCGCGACGCCTGGCGTGCGCTGCACGGCGCCGCGGCGCATCCGCATTCCTTCTGCGTCCACGACCAGCGCTATGGTCCGCCGCACTGCTGCGACTTCGTGTTCGTGACCGACGATCTCGTCCCGCGGCTGCGCGCCGTCCGCTATGATGTCGAGACGCAGGTCTCCGATCATCAGCCGGTCGTCGTGACGCTGGCGTGAGCTGGAGGTCTATTGCGCGCCGCTCCTCCCGTCGCGCCCCTGGACAAGCCCGGGCATGACTTCCAGGGCGGGCATGGCGATGGCCCGCGATCCCGCCCTTGGCGTCGCGGCTCCCGCCGCGCTATCAATTCCCGGCGCGGCCTCGACGCCGCGCGTCGAGAGCTGACGCCGCGCATGCCGCGCCGGAGAGACGCATGACGATCGTGCTCGCCTGCGATCTCGGAGGCGCGAGTTTCCGCGCCGCCCTGATCGACGAGACGGGCGCGGCGCGCGCGGCGGCGGCGCGCCCTTCGCCTGTCCCGGAGCGACGCGGCGAAGCGTCCGAGATCGATCCGCCGCTGTGGCGCGCGGCGCTGTTCGCCCTCGCCGGCGATCTCGCCCGCGCCGCGCCGCAGGCCTTCGCCGCGATCGAGGGCGTCGCCCTTTGCGGGGCGACGCGCACGCAGGTGTTTCTCGAGGCCGACGGGCGGCCGCTGCGGCCGGCGATGCTGTGGGACGACGCCCGCGCCGAAGGGGCCGCCCGCCGCCTCGCCGCGCGCGCCCCCGGCCATCCCGAAGCGGCGGCGCTGAACGCCTTCCATCCCGCCGCCCGTCTCGCCTTTCTCGCCGAGACCGAGCCGGAGCGCTTGGCGCGCCTCGCCTGCGTGCTCGACCCGAAGGACTATCTCGCCGCAGACCTGACCGGCGAACGCGCCAGCGATCCCGTCTCGCTGGCGCGGCTGATCGCGGCGGCGACGCCGGACGCCGCCGGCGTCGATCTGCTCGCCGCGCTCGGCGCCTCGCCTGCCTTGCTGCCGCCGCTGCGCGAGCCGTGGGAACGGACCGGCGACATCCGCTCCGGCCTGCCCGCCCCCTTCGACCGGCTCGCCGGCGTTCCGGTGTTCTGCGGTTCGAACGACACCTATGCCGCCGTGCTCGGCCTCGGCGCGATGCGCGCCGGCGTCGCCTACAATATTTCGGGCACCACCGAGGTGCTCGGCGTGGTCGGCCCGGAGCCGATGCGGGCCGAGGGCCTGCTGACGGTCGACTGGCGCGGTCTGTGGCAGCTCGGCGGCCCGAGCCAGACCGGCGCCGACGCGCTCGCCTGGCTCGCCGCGATCCTCGGCCGCGAGGTCGGCGCGCTCGAGGCGCTGCTCGCCGCCCGGCGCGATCCGCAACCCGCGCTGTTCCTGCCGTATCTGTCGGGCGAACGCGTGCCGCATTGGGATGCGGGCCTGCGCGGCGCCTTCGTCGGCCTGTCGCGCCGGCACGGGCCGGCCGATCTCGTCTGGGCCGCGCTCGAGGGCGTCGCCTTCCAGAACCGCCTCGTGCTGGAGCGCGCCGAGGCGCGGACCGGCGCCGTGCATGAAATCCGCTTCGGCGGCGGCGGCGCGGCGAATGCCCGCTGGCGGCAGATCAAGGCGGATGTCTGCGGCCGCCCGATCGTCACCGGCGCGGCGAAGGAGCCGGGCCTCGTCGGCGCGGCGATCCTCGCCTTCGTCGGCCTCGGCCGCTTCGCCTCGCTCGCGGCGGCGCAGGACGCCATGGTCCGCATCGCCCAGCGCTGCGAGCCCGACCCGGCGCGCGCCGCGATCTACGACGCGCTCTATGCGCGCTGGCGCGAGGCGGAGGCGGCGATCGCGCCGGTCTCGCGCGCGCTGGCCGGCTTCGACGCCGCCACGCTCGTCGCGCCGGCGGCGACGGAGCATGCGGCATGAGCGCGGTCACGCTGATCACCGGGGCGGCCGGCGGCATCGGCGGCGCGCTCGCCCGGATGCTCGTCGCGCGCGGCGCGCGGCTGTTCCTCACCGATCGCGACGAAACAGGCCTTGCGCGCCTTTGCGCCGAACTTGGCGACGGCGCCGCATCGCTCGCCGGCGATGCGCATGATCGCGGCCTGCCGGAGCGCTGCGTCGCCGCGGCGCTGGCGCGCTTCGGCCGGCTCGACGCGCTCGTCACCTGCGCCGGCGCCTCGCGCCCCTGTCCGCTGGTCGAGATGCAGGACGAGGAATGGGAGCGCCTCGTCGATCTCAACCTGTCGGCCGTGTTCCGCTTCTCGAAGGCCGTCGCGCGGGCGCTGATCGCGCAGGGCGAGGGCGGAGCGATGGTGCATGTCTCCTCGATCGCGCACGCCAATGGCGGCGCCAATCTCGCCTATGGCTCGGCGAAAGGCGGCGTCGCGACGCTGAGCTATGGCATGGCGCAGCAGCTCGGCGCGCATCGCATCCGCGTCAATGCGGTGGCGCCGGGGATCATCGACACGCCGATGGTGCGGGGCGGTTTTGCCGCGCAGTTCGACGGCCTCGTCGCCGGCGCTGCGGCGCGCACGCCGCTCGGCCGGCTCGGCCGCGCCGAGGACGTGGCGGCGACGATCGCCTTTCTGCTTTCCGACGGCGCCGCCTTCGTCACCGGCGCGCTGGTGCCGGTGACAGGCGGAATCGAGATTCTCTCGCCGATCTCGGCGATCGCCCGCGAAGGGGCGGTCTGATGCGCGAGATCGTCGGTCGCTACGGCACGGCGCTGGCCGGCCTCGCGCTCATCGTCTTCTTCATCGCCTTCGCGCCGAATTTCGCGACGCCGGGCAACATCGTCAATGTTCTGAAGGACACGAGCTTCCTCGCCATTCTGGCGATCGGCTTTGCGCTCGCCTTCACCGTCGCCGAGCTCGACCTGTCGGTCGCCGAGGTCGCCAGCCTCGCCGCCGTCGTCTGCGGCTGGCTGGCGCAGAAGCAATATCATCCTGCGCTGGCGGTCGCCGCCGCTCTCGCCGTCGGCCTCGTCTTCGGCGCGGCGAACGGTTTTGGCGTGACGCGGCTGAAGGTGCCCTCGCTGATCATGACGCTCGGCGCCGCCGCGATCGCCAAGGGCGCGGCCTTCATGATCACGCAGGGCGTCGCCTTCGTCGGGCGCTGGCCTGCGGGCTTCACCGGCCTTGCGCGCGGGACGACGCTCGGCGTGCCCAATCTGGTGCTGTGGCTCGCCGCCGTCACCGCCTTCGCCTATGTGCTGGTGAAATGGACGCGCACCGGCGCGCATATGGTGGCGACGGGCGAGGCCGACGAGGCGGCGCGGCTCTCGGGCGTCGATGTCGGCCGGATGAAGCGGCTCGGCCTGCTGCTCGCCGGCGTGATGGCCTCGATCGCCGCCTTCCTGCTCGCCGCCAATCTCTCCTCCGCCGCGCCGAACATGGCGGGCGACTATCTGCTCTACGCCATCGCCGCCGTGCTGCTCGGCATGACGATGTTCGAACCGGGCAAGCCCAATATCGGCGGCACAGTGTTCGCCGCGCTGGTGCTGAAGGTGCTCGGCAACGGGCTCGTGCTGCTCGGCGCGCCCTACTACGCTCAGGACATCGTGCTCGGCGCGATCATCATCGGCTCGGTCGCCTTCTCGGCGAGCGCGATGAAGAAAGCGGCGTTCAAGGTATGATCGGCATTCAAGGGAGGACGACTGGCATGAAACTGATCCGCAAACTGGCCCTTTCCGCCGCTGCGCTCGTGGCGCTCGGCGGCTCCGCTTTCGCTTTCGAGGTCGGCGTCATCGGCTTCCAGTTTTCCTCCGAGACGCATGCGCGCGTCGCCAACGCCGCCGCCGAAGCGGCCAAGGCGAAGGGATGGACGGTGACGCTGCTCAACTCGGAAGGCTCGCTGCCCAAGCATGCCGAACAGTTCGAGGCGCTGATCACCAAGAAGGTCGACGCCATCGTCATCGCCATGGGCAAGCCGGTCGAGGCCGACGCGCAGTTCAAGGCCGCCAAGGACAAGGGCGTGCCGGTGATCACCGTGCAGTCCGGCTCGAGCCCGCATGCGCTGTTCGACATCCAGACCAACGAATATCAGGTCGGCGCCGACGCCGCGCTCTATCTGCTCGGGCAGATGGGCTACAAAGGCAATATCCTGACCTCGCGTTTCGAGCTGAACGTCGCCTCGCGCATCCGCGGCAAGGTGCTCGACGTCGTGCTGTCGGAGAATCAGGCGGTGAAGGAGCTCGGCAAGTTCTCGATGAACCGCACCCAGAGCTGGCGCGACGACGTGCGCGCCGGCATGCAGGCGCTTCTGTTGCAGAACCAGGGCAAGGTCGACGCGATCTGGGCCTCGTTCGACGGGCAGGCCTACATCATCGACGACCTGCTCAAGGCGCAGGGCGTCAAGAAGGGGCAGATTCCGCTGATCTCCGTCGATGGCGGCGCCGAGAGCTACCGCCGCATCGCCGATCCCGATTCGACCTTCCTCGCCACCGTCGCGATTCCCTTCGAGGCGATGGGCAAGCAGGCGATCGACGCTGTGCAGGCGATCGTCGTCGACAAGAAGCCGAAGGAGTCGATCACCGCCGGCCCGTATCTGTTCGCCAACGCCGTGCTGGTCGACAAGACCAATGTGAAGGACTTCATGAAGTGAACGGCGCAGGCCGACAGAAAGGGCGCGGAAGCGACGCCGCGCCCGCTCCGTCATCGCGAGCGAAGCGAAGCGATCCATCCCGGCCGCCTGGCCGCGGCGTGGATTGCTTCGTCGGCTCCGCCTCCTCGCAATGACGGCGCGACGCCCATGACCGACCCCATCCTCTCGCTGCGCGGGATCGGCAAGAGCTATGGCGCCGTCCTCGCCGTGCGCGAGGTCGATCTCGACGTCTTTCCCGGCGAGACGGTGGCGATCCTCGGCGACAATGGCGCGGGCAAGTCCAGTCTCATCAAGATGATCTCCGGCGCCGAGGCGCCGAGCGCGGGCGAGATGCGCGTGCGCGGCGAGCGCGTGCGCTTCTCATCCCCGCATGACGCGTTGGCGCGCGGCGTCGCGACGATCTATCAGGATCTCGCGCTCGCCCCGCGCCTGTCGATCGCGCAGAACGTGTTCATGGGCTCGGAGCTGACGCGCCCCTCGCCGCTGCCCTTCCTGCGTCTGCTCGACAAGAAGAAGATGGCGGAGGAGTCGCGGCGCTATCTGGAACAGCTGGCGATCCGCATCGACGACATGTCGCGCCCGGTCGACCGACTTTCGGGCGGACAGCGGCAGGCGGTGGCGATCTCGCGCGCGCTGCGCTGGAACGCCGACATCATCATCATGGACGAGCCGACCGCGGCGCTCGGCGTCAAGGAGACCGCGCTGGTGCTCGATCTGGCGCGCCGTCTGAAAGCAAGTGGGCGCACCATCCTGCTGATCAGTCACAACATGCGCGACGTCGTGGCGCTGGCCGATCGCGTCGTCGTCATGGGCGCCGGCGCGAAGATCGCGGACCGGCCCGCGGCGGGGCTGAGCGCCGACGATCTGTCGCACATGATCATGAACGGCGCCGCGCCAACGGCGCCTGACTCGCCTCGCCCTTCGACAGGCCCAGGGTGAGGCGCTCCGGCGCCATCGAGCTCTCCACCCTCATCCCGAGCGAAGTCGAAGGATGAGACTGTCGAAGGTTTCGACGCGAGGATGACTGCATGAGCCGCCTTCCCATCATCATCGACACCGATCCCGGCCAGGATGACGCGGCGGCGCTGTGGCTGGCGCTGGCGCATCGCGACCGGCTCGATCTGACGTTCGTCGCGACTGTCGCCGGCAATGTCGGCCTAGACCTCACCACCGCCAATGCGCTGCGCATTCTCGACGCGGCGGAGCGGCCGGACATGCCCGTGCATCGCGGCGCCGACCGGCCGCTGGTCTATGATCTCGAGATCGCCGACTACATCAGCGGGCCGGACGGTCTCGCCGGCGCCGGCCTGCCGCTGTCGTCGCGCGCCGCGCACGAAGAACATGCCGTCGACGCATTGATCGCCGCCTTGCGCGCCGCGCCGGCGCCGGGCCTGACGCTGTGTCCGCTCGGGCCGCTCACCAATCTGGCGCTCGCCTTCCGCCTGGCGCCGGAGCTTCTGCCAAGGGTCGAGCGCATCGTCACGATGGGCGGGGCGATCGGGCTCGGCAATGTCACGCCGGCGGCCGAATTCAACGTCTATGTCGATCCGCACGCCGCAGCGATCGTTTACGGATGCGGCCGGCCGATCGTGATGTTCGGCCTCGGCGTCACCTTGCAGGCGCTGGCGTCGCATGACCAGATCGCGCGGTTCCGCGATCTCGGGCGCTGCGGCCGGTCGCTGCACGGCATGCTGACGCGGCCCCGGCCCGGCGGCTTCGGAACCGACGGTCATCCCATGCACGACCTCTGCGTCATCGCCTGGCTGCTTTGGCCCGAACTCTTTTCCGGTCGCGACTGTTTCGTCGACGTCGAATGCGCCGCCGGTCCGCAGCGCGGCCGCACGACGATCGACTGGAACGGACGGACGAGGCGCGCGCCGAACGCGCATGTGATCGCGACTGTCGAGGCGCGCGACCTGTTCGAACGCGTGCTCGAAGCCTTCGCACGGCTTCCCTGAGAGGATCGAGATGCCGGATTTCGTCGATGAACTTGCAGCCGAAGCGCAGGCCGCCATCGCGCAGATGCAGCGCGCCGCGCTGACCGCGCGTGCGGCGCATGCGCGCGCCGAACTGCTCCGCCACATGATCACGACGGCGCGCAAGATGGCCGGGCGCCCACGCGAGGCGGCGCTCGCTGGCGTCGTCTCGGAATGGACGGGCGCCTGGGGCGTCGATCGGGCGCAGGACCTCGCGGTGGCGCGCGAGATGGAGGCGCTCACCGCCGCCTGCCTCGATCATGTCGCACGGCCGGACGCTGCGACCGACGCGACCCTGCGCGCCGCGACGGAGGCGCTCGACGCGGCCTTCATGGCGCGCGGGACGAGTCTCGCCGACGAGATGGCCTGGCGCTCGCAATGCGCGCATGGCTGGTGGGAGGCGGTGGCGCCGACGCCGGCCGATCTGCCCGGCGCGAAAGGCCGACCCGACGTTCCGCGTCTCGACGCCGCGCATCCGTTCTGGGAGGCGGGCTGCGCCGATCATTGCCGCTAGCGCGTCGCCGCCGCGCCGCTTGCCAGTCCGCGCGCTCCGGCCGATGTTCTGCTTCGGACGCGAGGCGGGAGGCGACGATGCGTCGCAATGCGCGCGACGTGAATGCCGTGGTCGCCTATGGCGTCAACGCGATCGCCCTGGGCCTGCTGCCGCTCGGACTGCTCGGCCTTGCGGCGGGCGTGGTACTTGTAGCGCTCGGGGGGCGCGACACGATCCTGCCGGGCGTCGCGGGAACCGCGGTCGGCGTCGCGGTGCTCGTCTATGCGGCCTATCGCAACTTTGCGCCCTCGAAGCCGCTGCTCGAACTTGCGCCGCAGGGCGCGCGGATGCGCATTCCCGGCGCAACGGAATTCCTTATCCCGTGGAGCGAAGTGCGCGACGTCGGCGTGCTGGACGTCATCGTCGAGAATATTCCGACGCGACGCGGCTCGACCACGGCGCGCTTCGACAACGTCACGACGCTCGCCGTTTCGCGCGCGTTCTATGACCGCGTCATCCATCTCGATTCGACGTTCATGCGCGGGCCGGGATGGAGCGGCGCGTTCATTCCCGAGGGCGACGGGCTCGTGCAGGTGGCGCTGCATCACGAATTGTTGCGCGCGCCGGTCGACGAATTGCGGGAGGCCGTGCTGTTGCGCTGGCGCGCCTTCGGCGGCGCGGCGCCAGACGGCGCGAGCGCGCGGGCGGCCTCCGTCCGGCATGTCGTGGCTGACGCCGGGACGCGGCGGCGCGCCGTCGTGGTCGAGCATGGCGCGGCGCCGCTGATGGCGGGTCTCGGCGTCGTCGGCCTCGTCGTCGCGGCGCTCGCCTACTTTCAGATATGGCCGTTCGATGCGGCGCAGCGACGCGCAGAGGAAGAGGCGCGCCGCGCCCGTCAATGGGCCGAGACCGAGCGCCGGATCGCGGACGACCGACTCCGGATGGACGAGACTTCCAAGAAAATGCGGGAAGACGCGCGGCGGCAGGCCGAGGCGGACGAAGCCGAACGGCGCCTGGCCGCCCGGCGCGTCGAGGAAATCGAGGCGCGCGAGCGCGCCGAGTTGCTGGCCGGCGGGCCGCTGCCGCCGCCGGCTTCGACGCGAATCGACGGTCATCGCGGCGCCGTGCTGGCGCTCGGGGCGGCGCGCAACGAGCGCAGCTTCGTCAGCGGCGGCGCCGACGGCGCTGTGAAGCTGTGGGACACGCGCGCGGCGGTCGCGCTGCGCGACATCGGCGCGCATGGCGCGCCGGTGCGCGCCGCGATCATCCTGCCCGACGGCGCGAGCGCGCTCGCCGGCGACGATCGCGGCGCCATCGTCTGGCGCGCCCTGCCCGAGGGCGAGACGCTGCATGTCTTCGACGCGGCGCAGGCGGGCGGCGTTCTGGCGCTCGCCGTCGATGCGGAGGCGCGGCGCCTGACCAGCCTGCACGGCTCGGGCGTCGTC
>JAEULW010000234.1 GCA_016793505.1 Methylobacteriaceae bacterium
CAGGACATGGCGAAACTCATGGCGAGGAACCCCGGCAGCAGCCCGACCAGCGCCGCCGCCAGAAAGGCGGCGAGCCCGTAGGCGGCGAGCGCCGCCGGCCCCCATTCGCCGGTCAGCGCCGCCAGCGCCAGCGACCCGACCGCCGGCGGCGCGAGCAGAATGACCAGCGTCGGCCGCAGCCGGTCCATCAGCGGCGGCCCGACGATCAGCCGCCACAGGATCACCGGCTGGATCATCGCCCACAAGAGCGCGCCGATGCCGAACAGCATCCAGGACAGAGACGCGAAGCCGAGCCGCGCCCCGATCAACGGCGCGAGGATATTGCCGACCAGCGGAATGAGCAGCGCCGGCGTCAGCGTCGCCGCCTCGCGCGGGGCGAGCAGCAGCCCGCGCACCAGCGCCGCGCCGAGCGCCAGATGCCCGACCACCGCGACGAGCCAGATCGCCGCCGCAACCGCCTCGGCGAAGGGCCGCGCCGCGGCGGCGACCAGCATCAGGCCGATCGTCGCCGCGCCGGCGAAGGCCGAGCGGATCGGATGCTTCATGTCGGCGGCGAAGGCGTCGCGATGGCGCATGAGCCGCATCAGATGCAGCGCGAAGATGACGAGCCAGGTCGCCGCCGCCAGCCCCATCAGCGCCTCGCCGATCGCCGCCGGCGCGCCGAAGACGCGCGCCGCCTCGCGCCAGGCCATGCCGAGCCCGCCGATCCCCATCGGCGCGGCGAACAGCGGCAGCGGCAGATGCGCAAGGCCGGGCGCCGGCGCAATCCCGGCAGACTTCGGCGCGGCGGCCTGCAACGCGTCGCTCATCGTCGGCCCTCTCACTGTCGGCGATTCGCCGATCCCGAAAAGACTAGCAGTCCGAACTGACGCCGCGCTCGCCGCTTCAGTCGAGCAGGAACTTGCCGAATTCGCGGTGCTCGGCCTTGATCCGGCGCACGGTGCCGGTGATCGAACGGAAGATGATCGTCTCCGTCTCGATCGTCTCCTTGTTGAACTTCACCCCGGCGAGCATCGCCCCGTCGGTGACGCCGGTGGCGCAGACGATGACGTCGCCCGAGGCGAGCTCCTTCATGTCGTATTTCTTCTTCGGATCCGTGACGCCCATCTTCATTGCGCGCTCGACCTTGGCCGGCGTGTCGAGGATGAGGCGACCCTGCATCTGTCCGCCGACGCAGCGCAGCGCGCCCGCCGCCAGCACGCCCTCCGGCGCGCCGCCCGTGCCGAGATAAAGATCGACGCCCGTCTTCAACGGCTCGGTGACGTGGATGACGCCGGCGACGTCGCCGTCGGTGATCAGCCGGATCGCCGCGCCGGCGCGCCGGCACGCGGCGATCAGCTCGGCGTGACGCGGTCGGTCGAGGATGCACACGCAGACCTCGTGCGGCGTCACGCCCTTGGCCTTGGCCAGCGCCCGGATATTCTCCTCCGGCGTCATGTCGAGATCGACGATGCCGTGCGGATAGCCCGGGCCGATGGCGATCTTGTCCATGTAGACGTCGGGGGCGTTGAGCAGCGAGCCGGCCTGCGCCATCGCCATCACCGCGATCGAGCCCGGCATGTCCTTGGCGCAGAGCGTCGTGCCTTCCAGCGGATCGACCGCGATGTCGACGCGTGGGCCGGTCTTGGTGCCGACCTCCTCGCCGATGAACAGCATCGGCGCCTCGTCGCGCTCGCCTTCGCCGATCACCACGACGCCGTGGATCGGCAGGCGGTTGAGTTCGCGCCGCATCGCGTCGACCGCGGCCTGATCGGCCGCCTTCTCGTCGCCGCGCCCGCGCAGCCGCGCCGAGGACACCGCGGCGCGCTCGGTGACGCGCACCAGCTCCATCGACAGGATGCGCTCGATGATCTTGTTTTCCTGGATGACGAGATCGGTCATGGGCTGTTCCTGTCGTCCTCTGTGCGGCGCGCTCAGGCGCGCTCGATGCGGATGAGCTGCGGCTTGCCGGAGACGAAGCCGTCGGCGACGACGCGGTCGAGCGCCTCGCGCACGCTGGTCTCCGTCGTCGCATGGGTGATCAGCACGACCGGCACGCGCGCGCCGGAGCTGTGGCTCGCCTTCTGCACGATGCTTTCGAGCGAGATGGCGCGTTCGGCCATGCGCGTGGCGATCGCCGCCATCGCGCCGGGCCGGTCGGCGACGTCGAGGCGGATGTAGTAGCCGCCCTCGTGCCGCTGCACGGGAATGCGCTCGACATCGGCGAGGCTCGCCGTCGGCAGGCCGAAAGGCGCCAGCCTGACGCCGCGGGCGATGTCGGCGATGTCGGCGACGACGGCCGAGGCGGTGGCCTCGCCGCCGGCGCCGGGCCCGACCAGCGTCAGCTGGCCGACGGCGTCGGCGTCGACCGTGACGGCGTTGGTGACGCCCATCACCTGCGCGATCGAGGTCGTCTTCGCCACCATCGTCGGATGCACCCGCGCCTCGACGCCGCGCCCGACGCGCTCGGCGACCCCGAGCAGCTTGACGCGGAAGCCGAGTTCGTCGGCGGCGGCGATATCGGCGAGGGAGATCGTCTCGATGCCCTCGATATGGATCGCATCCGCGTCGATGGCCGTGCCGAAGGCGAGCGAGGCGAGGATCGCCACCTTGTGGGCGGTGTCGAAGCCGCCGATGTCGAAGGTCGGATCGGCCTCGGCGTAACCGAGCCGCTGCGCGTCGGCGAGACAGTCGTCGAAGGAGAGCTTCTCCATCTCCATGCGCGACAGAATGTAGTTGCAGGTGCCGTTGAGGATGCCGGAGACGCGCGTCACCGTGTTGCCGGCGAGGCCCTCGCGCAGCGTCTTGACGATCGGGATGCCGCCGCCGACCGAGGCCTCGAAGGCGAGCGCCCCGCCCTTCGACTCGGCGAGCCGCGCCAGCTCCATGCCATGGGCGGCGAGCAGCGCCTTGTTGGCGGTGACGACGGACTTGCCGCTCTCCAGGGCGCGCGTCGCGGCCTGCCGCGCGACGCCCTCGGCGCCGCCGATCAGTTCGACCAGAACGTCGATCCCGTCCCATCCCGCCAGCGCCGCCGGATCGTCGAACCAGCGCAGGCCGGCGGCGTCGAAGCCGCGGTCTTTGCCGCGATCGCGGGAGGAGACGGCGACGACCGCGACCTTTCGGCCGCAGCGCGCCGCCAGCGCCTCGGCCTGGCGGGCGAGCATCCTGACCGCCGCGGCGCCCACCGTTCCGAGCCCGGCGACGCCCACCCGCAACGCTTCTGTCATGATCCGGCCGCCCCCGCGAATGCGCCGGCCTTGTGCCTGATTTGCGCCCCCCTTTCAAGGAAGAGGGCGTCGCAGGGCGCAGCGCCGGGCCGGCCGGCGGCGGCCGGCGCGACGCTCAGTCGCGGCGCGCCAGGATCACCAGATAGCCCCCGAGCGCGGCGCCGCCCTCGTTGCGCAGATACTCCGGCGACAGCCGTTCGACGACGAAGCCGGCCCGCTCCGCCTGTTCCGCGACATAGGCCGAGCGATGGCCGTAGCGTCCCGAGACGTTGAGCGTGTAGCCGGCCTCGCCCTCCTCGCGCGCCTCGATCGTGAAGATCAGCCGGCCGCCCGGCTTCAGCGCCGCCCGCGCCGCCGCCAGCGGCCGCTCCAGCGCGCCGAAATAGCACAGCGTGTCGCCCGAGATGATGAGGTCATAGCGGCCGGGCCTGGCCTCAAGATGCGCGGTCAGTTCAGCGCAGACCAGTTCGTCGTAGCAGCCGAGCGCCGCCGCCCTGTCGAGCATCTTCTGCGCCAGGTCGACGCCGTCGAGCCGGCTCGCCCAGGGCCGCACGCGCGGCCCGCACAGGCCCGTGCCGCAGCCCGCGTCGAGCGTCTCCAGCGCAGCGCGCGGCGCGCCGCAGCTTTGCGTGACCGCTTCGGCGACGAGATCGGGACCGCGATAGTTCAGCCCGGCGATGTGCGAGTCGAACTTGTCGGCGTAGTTGTCGAAAGCGCGCGCCACATAAGCGTCGTCCGCGCGCTCCGGCGCCTGGCCCAGCGCCGCCAGATAGAGATGCCGCGCCACCGGATTGTCCGGCTCCGCGTCGAGCCAGCGCCGGTAGGCGGCCGCCGCCTCCTGCATGCGCCCGAGCCGCGCATAGCTGCGTCCGAGCACGGCGTCCGTGCGCTCCTCGGGCGAGGCGATGACGAATTCGGCATGCAGCGTGACGAGATCGGCGATCCGGCCCTGCTTCTCGAGCAGCGCCTCGAGGCTCGGATAACCGTCCGAGCGCTTTGGCGACAGCGCGATCGAACGCCGCCAAGCCGCTTCCGCCTCCGCTTCGCGGCCGAGCTTCAGCAACGTGTTGCCGCGGTTGTTGTGCCAGCCCGATTCGTCCGGCGACAGCGCCAGGCTGCGATCGATCAGCGCCAGAGCCTCGTCGTAGCGGCCGCGCTGATGCTGCAGAACGCCATAGAAGTGCAGCGCCATCGGCAGGTCGGGCGCAAGATCGAGCAGGCCGCGATACAGCTTCTCGGCGCCGTCGAGATCGCCGCCGCGGTGCAGCTGCAGCGCCAGTTCGACCGCGTCGGGAAAGGTCAGCTCTTCCTTGTCCGGCGATCCGTTCGCTTGCTGCAACGACATGGCGGCGGCGCTCCCCTGCGTCGTCGCAGGCGATCACGTCGCGCGGCGCGCCGCAGTGCGCCGGCGCACGCGGCGATCATCTCGCGATGCGGCGGCCGAGCGCAAGCAGCAGCGGGATCGCGGCAAGGGCGCCGAGCGCGGTCGCCGGCGCCGCCCACCAGAAGGTGGCCCAGACGATGCGCTCCTCCCCGAGGGCCGCGCGCACGAGAAACAGCGCGGCGGGCAGAACGAGCAGCAGCCCCGTCGCCGTCCCGGGCGTATAGACGCGCATGAAAAGCGTCATCGCCAGATGCGGCGCGATGGCGTTGATCGCCATCGCCACAGCCAGTCCGCAGAGCAGATAGGTCGGCGCGACGAAGCCCGCGCTAGCCAGTCCGGCGAGGACGAAGCCGCCGAGCGTGAAGGCCATCACTGCGAAACGGAATTCGGGCTTGCAATAATCGTCGATCCGAAAACCCGTGCGCCGGATCCAGCCGGGCGCGAGCAGCGCCTCCTCGAGATTGTGAATCGCCGCGGCGAGCGCGAACAGAAAGGCGAGATCGTCGAAATCCATCACAGCGCCAGCAGCACGACGCCGCCGGCGATCATCGCGATCGCGATCATCGCCTTCGCATCGAGGCTCTCGCCGAGAAAGATCACGGCGAAGATCGCCACCAGTACCACCGACAGCTTGTCGACCGGCGCGACGCGCGCCGCCTCGCCGATCTGCAGCGCGCGAAAGTAGCACAGCCACGAGGCGCCGGTGGCGAGGCCGGAGAGCGCGAGAAACAGCCATGTCCGGCCGGGAATGGCGGAGGGCGCCATCCATTGCCCGGTCAATGTCACGAAGGCGGCGAGCACGGGCAGGATGACCAGCGTGCGGATCAGCGTCGCCAGATCGGAGGGCACGCCGGCGACGCCGAGCTTGGCGAAGATCGCCGTCGCCGCCGCGAATGCGGCGGAGGCGAGCGCCCAGACGAACCAGCCCGTCTGTGCGCCGCTCATCGCCTCACGCCGGCTGCTTCAGCTTCACCACATTGTGCAGGATCTGATCGGCGCCGTCGAAGAAGCGGCGGATGCCGCGCGCCGCCTGACGGATGCGCTGCTCGTTCTCGACCAGCGCAAGGCGCACATATTCGTCGCCATGCTCGCCGAAGCCGACGCCCGGCGCGACCGCCACGTCCGCCTTCTCGATCAGCAGCTTGGAGAATTCGAGGCTGCCGAGATGCCGGAATTTTTCCGGCACCGGCACCCAGGCGAACATCGACGCGCTGGGCGCCGGGATCGTCCAGCCCGCCTGCGCAAAACTCTCGACCATCACGTCGCGGCGCTTCTTGTAGACCGAGCGCATCTCGGCGATGCAGTCCTCCGGCCCGTTCAGCGCCGCCGCGGCGGCGACCTGGATCGGCGTATAGGCGCCGTAATCGAGATACGACTTCACCCGCGCCAGCGCCGCGATCAGCCGCTCGTTGCCGACCGCGAAGCCCATGCGCCAGCCCGCCATCGAAAACGTTTTCGACATCGAGGTGAACTCCGCCGTCACGTCGAAGGCGCCGGGCACCTGCAACACCGAGGGCGGCGGATTGTCGTCGAAATAGACTTCCGAATAGGCGAGGTCCGACAGCACGAAAATCTCGTGCTTCTTCGCGAAGGCGACGAGATCGCGATAGAAATCGAGCTCCGCCACCATCGCCGTCGGATTGGACGGATAGCAGACCACCACCGCGATCGGCTTGGGGATCGAGTGGATCACCGCGCGCTCGAGCGCGTGGAAGAATTCCGCGTTCGGCTCGGCCGGAACCGAGCGGATGACGCCGCCCGCCATCAGGAAGCCGAAGGCGTGGATCGGATAGGAGGGATTTGGCACCAGCACCACGTCGCCCGGCGCGGTGATCGCCTGCGCCATGTTGGCGAAGCCCTCTTTCGAGCCGAGCGTGGCGACGACCTGCGTGTCGGGATTGAGCTTCACGCCGAAGCGGCGGTGGTAATAGGCGGCCTGCGCCCGGCGCAGCCCGGCGATGCCCTTGGAGGCCGAATAGCGGTCGGTGCGCGGCTTGCCCGCCGTCTCGACCAGCTTGTCGATGACATGCTTGGGGGCGGGCAGATCGGGATTGCCCATGCCGAGGTCGATGATGTCGGCGCCGTTGTTGCGGGCCTGCGCCTTCAGCCGGTTGACCTGCTCGAACACGTAAGGCGGCAGGCGCCGCACGCGGTGAAAGTCCATCATCGGAAATCGTCCCCTCGCGCCGCGATTCGTCGTCTTTCTGCTCTAGACCGCCGCCTCACGGTCCGCAATCGCCGCAGGTCAGTTGTTCGCCCGCGCCCGCGCCTTCAGCGCCGCCTCGTGCTCGGCCTTGGCCTTCAGCGCGGCCGGCGGCAGCGTCGGGCCGGGCCGCGGCGCGGGCTTGCCCGCCAGCAGCCGGTCGTTGCGCGCCTTCAGCCCATCGAAGCTCGACTCGCGCCCCTTGACGCCGCCCTTGTCGAGCGGCTTCAGCGCCCGCTGCGGCCGCTTCTCGCCGATGTCGATATAGCGCAGCGAGTCGCGATCCGGCCGCGTCGCCTTGACGAAGTCCTGCGGCTCCGGCGTCTCGGTGGCGAGCTTGGAGCGCTGCATCAGCCATTTGAGCAGACCGGCCGACTCCTCGGCGCGCGCCGCGCCGGCCGCGGCGGACAGAGTCATGCAAAGGATCAGCAGACTGCGCAGCATCGTCCCGCTCTTCACCCTGTCGCGACGGCGTCAAATTTCGGCCGACCAAAATTCGGACCGACTACGACGATATCAGCATTGGCGCGGCCGGTGCATAAGGCCCTAATATGTCGGAAACGGGACCGCCGCGGCGCAGGTCCCGACTGGAGGAGCGCGAGATGACCATGGACCCGACGGCCCGCCCGCCCCGCGCCTCGACCCGCGCCAGGACGGCGACGGCCAAATCCGGGGCGGTCAAGACGACGCCGGCCGAGACGACGCCGGCCAAGACGGCCGACGCAAAGACCGGTCGCGGCAGGAAGAAGGGCGTCGCCGAGGCGAAGGCTGCTCCTGCCGCCGGCCTCGAGGCGCCCCGGCCCGCCGCCGACCCGCGCCCAACGCCGGCGCCGCCGCGCCTCGTCGCCGTTTCGCCGCCGCCCGTGTCGCCGCCGCCCGCCGCCCCGCGCCCGGCCGCCGCGCCTGCCGCCCGACCGGCCGAGCCCGGCGACGCGATGTCCGCCTGCCCGGCGTCGGCGATCGATTTCGACGCGCTGGCGCAGAACATGGCGCGCCTCGTCGAGGAAGGCGGCAAGGCGGTCGCCGAATATGTCCGCGCCCATGAGCAGGGCGAGGCCAAGGGCGGCCTCGCCGACGAGGCCGCGGACGCGGTGCGCTCGATCGGCCGCATCGCCGAATACTGGCTGTCCGACCCGCAGCGGGCGGTCGCGGCGCAAACCCAGCTCTCGACGCGCTTCATCGAACTGTGGAGCATGACGCTGCGCCGCCTCGGCGGCGAGGAGGCTGCCCCGGTCGCCGAACCCGCCAGGAACGACAAGCGTTTCGCCGATCCGGACTGGGCGAAGAACCCGATCTTCGATTTCCTGCGGCAGGCCTACACGATCACCGCCAACTGGGCGAACGATCTGGCTGCGAAGGCCGAAACCGTCGATCCCCACACGCGCGACAAGGCGCAATTCTACGTGCGCCAGATCATCAGCGCCCTCTCTCCCTCGAACTTCGTCGCCACCAATCCCGAACTGATCCGCGCAACCTTCCAGCAAAGCGGCGAGAATCTCGTGCGCGGCATGAAGATGCTGGCCGAGGACATCAAGGCCGGCGGCGGCAGCCTGAAGATTCGCCAGAGCGACGGCTCGAAATTCCAGCTCGGCGTCAATCTCGCCAACACGCCGGGCAAGGTCGTGTTCCGCAACGCGCTGATCGAGCTGATCCAGTACGCCCCGACGACGGAAAAGGTCCTCGCCCGGCCGCTGCTGATCGTGCCGCCCTGGATCAACAAGTTCTACATTCTCGATCTCAACCCCGAAAAGAGCTTCATCCGCTGGGCTGTCGAGCAGGGCCTGACCGTTTTCACCATTTCCTGGGTGAACCCGGACGAACGCCACGCCGACAAGGATTTCGCCGCCTACATGAAGGAGGGAATCTTCGCTGCGCTCGAGGTCATCGAGGCGATCACCGGCGAGCGCAAGGTCACCGCGATCGGCTACTGCGTCGGCGGCACGCTGTTGTCCTGCACCCTCGCCTGGATGGCCGCCAGGGGCGACGACCGCATCGACAGCGCCACCCTGTTCACGACCCAGGTCGATTTCGCCGATCCCGGCGACCTCAGGGTCTTCGTCGACGAGGAGATGATCCATACGATCGAGGCGAAGATGGAGGACAAGGGCTATCTCGAAGGCTCGAAGATGGCCACCGCCTTCAACATGCTGCGCCCGAACGATCTGATCTGGTCCTACTGGGTCAACAACTACCTGAAGGGCAAGGAGCCGATGCCCTTCGATCTGCTGACCTGGAATTCCGATTCGACGCGCATGCCGCGCGCCAATCATTCCTACTACCTGCGCAACTGCTACCTCGAGAACAACCTGACCAGGGGCAAGATGGTCCTCGACGGGATCACGCTCGACCTGGCGAAGGTCAAGATCCCGATCTACGATCTCGCCGCGCGCGAGGATCACATCGCCCCGGCCAAATCGGTCTTCGTCGGGGCCAAGTTCTTCGGCGGCCCCGTGCGCTACGTGCTGGCGGGCTCGGGCCACATCGCCGGCGTCGTCAACCCGACGACCAAGCCCAAATATCAGTACTGGACCGGCCCGCAGCCGACCGGCGACTACGAGGCCTGGGTCGCCTCGGCCAAGGAGACGCCCGGCAGCTGGTGGCCGGACTGGATCGCCTGGATCGTCGCGCAGGCGCCGCAGATGACGGCGGCGCGCCAGCCCGGATCAGCCGCCTATCCGCCGCTCGCCGACGCGCCGGGCGAATATGTGCGCATGAAGGCCTGAGGCCTCGTCCGGCGCGCCGCAGCGCCGGCTGAAAACGCCCCGGTCCCGCTCTCAGGCCGCGCCGTCGCCGGCGCGCCGGGCCGCATCCAGGCAAACAAAAAGGCCGGCCCTCGGGCCGGCCTTTTCGCGTCGCGCGATGGCGCCGATCAGTACTTGCGAACCACCGGCAGGTTGCCCTGCACCACCTTGGGGTCGTCCCAGCGGTAGTTGATGCCGGCCGACACGATGTCGAGTCCACCCTTTGCGCGGCCGCTGAACGGCAGGCCGGCGAAAGCGGGATGGCCAGCGGCGATGTTGATCGGCGCCTTCTTGGTGAAGATGTGCGCGTAGCTCAGGTCGAGCGACATCTTGTTGGTGATCTGGTAGCTGCCGCCGAGCGTCACCCAGACCCGGTCGCTGTCGGGCAGGCGCGGCGAGCGCACGGCGTTGGTGACCGGGCTCTTCTCGTAGCCGAGGCCGGCGCGCAGCGTCAGATTCGGGTTCCAGCGATATTCGGCGCCGAGCGAGGCGTACCAGCCGTCGCTGTAGCGGAAGTCGAGCACCGTCGCCTGCGCTCCGGCCGCCGGGCCGGAGGTGATGACCACCGGGAAGCGGTTCAGCACTTTCCAGTGCGTCCACTCGAAGCCGGCGAGCAGCGTCAGGTCGGGCGTGATGCGCTGGCGCAGACCGATCGTGATCTGGTCGGGCAGCGTCACATCCGAGGCGATGTTGGTGACGCCGAGCGGCGTCGCCAGCGTTCCCTCGAGCTTCGGCTTCATCTGCGAGCGGTAGCCGATGCCGAGTTCGGTGCCCTGGATCGGGGTGAAGGTGACGCCGGCGGTGAAGCCGATCATCGTGTCGTTGCCCTCGAGCGCGACGTTCGGCGCATTCGGCGTGACGGCGGCGGCCGAGGTCAGGCGGACCCGGAAATGCATCACCCGCACGCCGACGCCGAAGGACAGCATGTCGTTCAGCTTGAAGGCGATGGTCGGCGTCGCCTCGAGCGAGAACACCTTCGAGGTGCGCCCGTAGACCTGTCCGGCCCAGTTGGTCGGGTTCTTGGTGGCCAGACCGAACGGCGCATTCACCGAAAGGCCCAGCCAGATCATCTCGTTGAACTGGTAATTCGCCGCCGACGTGCCGAGCAGCGCGTCCATGGCGAAGTCGCCCGTGCCGCCCGCCGACAGCGTGCTGCCGCCGCTCAACAGGCGCACCGTGTTGGAGGTCAGCGGCGAAACCTGCGTCTTCGCGTAGGGAATGATGCCGGTGAACGACCAGGACGAGTTCATGCCCTCGTACTTGGTGATCGTCGCCGGGTTCCAGAACATCGAGGACAGACCGCCGGCGCCGGCCGCCGAGCCGGCGAAAGCCTGGCCGAGACCGGCCGCGCTCTGTTCGCGCAGCGCGAAGCCGCCAGCCTGCGCGGCGCCCGCGGCGCCGATCACGACCGACGCGGCGAGCCCCGCCAGCAACGTTTCCCTGAACCCCTGGCGCATCACACTGTCTCTCTGTTCTTGGATCTTTGCGATCTCTCGAATCGCGCCTTGGCGCGCGACCCCGCCTTGCCTTCGTTGAACCGTAGACCAACCGCGCTCGCGCGCAATCGCGGCGACGCCGCGTCAGCCCCCACTTTCGCCCGACAGGCGCCTTTTCCCGGCCGCAGTTGCCAATTGGCCACAGCGGCGCAATCGCGGCATAAGGTCGCGCGAACGTGATGGCGCCGCGCCCGCAAAAGGCTATGGTTTGGCTCTAAACGGATAAAATGGGCGGTTGAACCGCGCCGTGGAGCCCGCTGGATGAGATTGGTCAGGTTTTTCAGCTGGGCGCTCGTCCTCGGCGCCGGGGCGACGGCCGCTGCGATCTATTGGCCGGACCAGGCCGAGCGGATCGCGCCCGGCGCTGGCGCCCGGGCGCTGGCGCTGCGCGCCGCCCTTCCGCCCGGCCTCGCCGGCCCCCTCGGCCTCGCGCCGCCGGCCAAGCCGGCGGCGAGCCAGGCGCCGGCGGCCGGCGGCCAGCGGCCGCCCGCCTCGGTCGTGCTCGCCGAGGTCGTGCGCAAGGCCGCGCCCGTGCGCTTCGACGCGATCGGGACGGTGCAGCCCGCCGCCTCCGTCGTGCTGCGCCCGCGCGTCGATTCGCAGATCGTCGAGGTGCTCGTCGCCGACGGCGCGTCGGTGAAGGCCGGCGACGTCATCGCCCGGCTCGATTCCCGCCAGATCGAGGCGCAGATCAAGCAGGCCGAGGCGGCGCTCGCCAAGGATCTGGCCGCGCTCGAACAGGCCCAGCGCGACAGCGCCCGCCTCACCGACCTGCTGACCCGCGGGGCGACCACCCAGCTCGCAGTCGACAATTCGAAGACCGCGGTCCAGACCCAGCTGGCGCTCGTCGCCTCCGATCGCGCCGCGCTCGACAATCTGCGCGTGCAGCTGACCTACTACACGCTCAAGGCGCCGATCTCCGGCCGGCTCGGCGTTCTGGCGCAGAAGACCGGCGCCGTCGCCCGCCAGGGCGAGGCCGCCGGCGCGCTCGGCGCAATCAACCAGATGTCGCCGATCTACGTCGCCTTCTCCCTGCCGCAGCGCCTGTTGCCCGAGCTGCGCGAGGCGATGAAGGCAGGCGACGCCAGAGCCATGGCGACGCCGCAGGGCTCGAGCGTGGCGGCGGCCGGCAAGGTCGCCGTCATCGACAACGCCATCGACACGGCGACCGGCACCATCACCGCGCGCGCCGTCTTCGACAACGCCGACGAGGGTCTGTGGCCGGGCCAGTTCTGCAACGTGCGCATCGTGCTGCGCACCGAGGAGAACGCTGTCACCGTGCCGCGCCTCGCCGTGCAGACCGGCCAGACCGGCGCTTTCGTCTTCGTCGCCGACGGCGACCGCGCCCGCCAGCGTCCCGTCGTCGTCGCCCGCATCCTCGACGACGACGCCGTCATCGCCTCCGGCCTGCAGCCGGGCGAAAAGGTCGTGGTCGACGGCCAGAGCATGCTGTTTCCGAACGCGCAGTTCGTCGTGCGCCCGAAGGCGGGCGCGCCGCAGGCCGCGCCCGGCGCGCCGCAGGCCGCCAAGGACGGCGCCGCGCCGCAGCCGGCCGCCGCTGCGCCGGCGAGCAAGACCTGACGCAAATCCGCCCAACCCGACGAGCCCGGCGATGACGCTGCCCGAAACCTGCATTCGCCGCCCCGTGATGACGACGCTGCTGATGGTGTCGTTCATCGTCTTCGGCGTGTTCGGCTACCAGAAGCTGCCGGTCGCCGCTCTGCCCCGGGTCGACTTCCCGACCATCCAGGTCTTCGCCAACATGTCGGGCGCGAGCCCGGAGACCATGGCCGCCTCGATCGCCGCCCCGCTCGAGCGCGCCTTCGCGACCATCCCCGGCGTGTCGCTGATGACCTCGACCTCGAACCGCGGCAACACCAACGTCACGCTGCAGTTCGATCTCGACCGCAACATCGACAGCGCCGCTCTCGACGTTCAGGCGCAGATCTCCTCGACGCTGCGCCGCCTGCCGCCGGAGATGACGGCGCCGCCCGGCTTCCGCAAGGTCAACCCGGCCGACAGCCCCGTTCTGCTGCTCACCCTCGTCTCCTCGACGATGCCGCTGTCGACCGTCAACGACTACGCCGAGCAGGTCTTCGCCCAGCAGATTTCGCAGATCAACGGCGTCGCCCAGGTCGCCGTCTTCGGCCAGCAGAAATTCGCCGTGCGCATCGCCGCCGATCCGGACAAGGCGGCCGCGCGCGGCCTCACCCTGGCCGACGTGCGCAACGCCGTCGCCAACGCCAACTCCAACGCGCCGGTCGGCGCCCTGCAGGGCCGCAGCCAGCAGATCACGCTCGAGGCGACCGGCCAGCTCCAGCAGGCGGCCGACTATCGCCCGCTCGTCGTCGCCTGGCGCAACGGCGCGCCGGTGCGGCTCGACGAGATCGCTACGATCCGCGACGGCGTCGAGAACGAGAACGTCGCCGGCTGGTTCCGCGACGACCGCGCCATCGTGCTGGCGATCTTCCGCCAGTCCGACGCCAACACGGTCGAGGTGGTCGACGCCGTCAAGGCGCGCATGCCGGCCTATCAGGCGCAGCTGCCGCCGGCGATCGAATCGCGCGTCCTCGTCGACCGCTCGCTGTCGATCCGCGATTCCGTCAGCGAGGTGCAGAAGACGCTGTTCGAGGCGATGGTGCTCGTCATCCTCGTCATCTTCCTGTTCCTCAAGAGCATGGCCGCGACGATCATTCCGGCCCTGGCGCTGCCCGTTTCGATCGTCGGCACCTTCGCCTTCATGTATCTGTTCGGCTATTCGATCGACAACATTTCACTGCTGGCCCTGACCCTGTCTGTCGGCTTCGTCGTCGACGACGCCATCGTCATGCTGGAAAACATCGTCCGCCACATCGAGAACGGCGAAAAGCCTTTCGACGCGGCGCTGCGAGGCTCGAAGGAGATCGGCTTCACCATCGTCTCGATCACCATGTCGCTGGTCGCCGTGTTCATCCCCGTGCTGTTCATGGGCGGCGTCGTCGGCCGCGTCTTCCGCGAATTCGCGGTGGTGATCTCGGTGGCGATCCTGGTCTCCGGCTTCGTCTCGCTGACGCTGACGCCGATGCTCTGCGCCCGCATCCTGCGGCCGATCGATCATCACTATCGGCCGGGATTCCTGCTGCGCATCTCGGACTTCTTCATCGACGGATCGAAGCGCCTCTACGACTGGTCGCTCGGCCTCGTGCTGAAGGCGCGCTTCCTCGTGTTGCTGGCGACGCTCGGCACGGTGTGGATCAGCGTGCAGATGTATGCGGCGATCCCGAAGGGCTTCTTCCCGCAGGAGGATGTCGGCCTGCTCGTCGGCTCGACGGAGGCTGCGCCCGACGTGTCCTTCGATGTGATGGCGAATTACCAGCGCTCGGTGGCGCGCATCGTCATGCAGGACCCGGCTGTCGAATCCCTCACCTCGGCGATCGGCTTCGGCGGCGGCAACAATCGCGGCCAGATGTTCATCCAGCTGAAGCCCAAGGCCGAGCGCAGCCAGATGCAGGAGATCATGCAGCGTCTGCGCCGCGAGACGCAGCGCGTGCCCGGCGTCAACGCCGTCTTCATCCCGGTGCAGAACTTCAATCTGCAGGGCGGCCGGCCCTCGCGCGCCCAGTACCAGTACACGCTGCAATCGGGCGATCTCGACCAGCTCTACGAGTCCGCGCCGGCCATGGAGCGGCGCATGCGCGATCTCCCTGGCCTGCGCGACGTCAACAGCGACCTGCAGATCAAGAATCCGCAGATCAGCGTCGACATCGACCGCGAGAAGGCCGCAGCCCTCGGCGTCTCGACCGACCAGATCCGCCAGGCGCTGTTCAACGCCTACGGCTCGCGCCAGATTTCGACGATCTTCACGCAGTCCGCCGACTATGCGGTGATCCTCGAATCGACGCGCGACTTCCAGAACGATCCCGACGCGCTCGGCCGCCTCTATCTGCGCGGCCAGTCGCCGACCTCGGCGACCGGCGTCGCGCAAGGCACGGCCGGAACGACGACGACCGCCGGTGCAGCGACGACGACCGCAGCCGCGCCCTCCAACGCCCCGCTGGTGCCGCTCGCCGAGGTCGCCACGATCCGCCGCACGGTCGGCCCGCTGTCGATCAACCGCCAGTCGCAGCAGCCGGCGGTGACGCTGTCCTTCAATCTCGCCCCCGGCGTCTCGCTCGGCGAGGCGGTGGATTCGATCCGCCGCGTCGAGCGCGAGCTCAATCTGCCCGGCTCGATCACCACCAACTTCACCGGCACAGCGGCGCTGTTCCAGGAGGCCCTCAAAGGCCAGGGCGCACTGCTCGCCGCGGCCGTGCTCACCATCTACATCCTGCTCGGCGTGCTTTACGAGAGCTACATCCACCCGATCACGATTCTCTCCGGCCTGCCCTCGGCGGGCCTTGGCGCGCTGCTGGCGCTGAACCTCTACGGGCTCGAACTGTCGGTCATCGCCATGATCGGCATCCTGATGCTGATCGGCATCGTCAAGAAGAACGCCATCATGATGGTCGACTTCGCGATCGAACGACGAAAACAGGGCGCCGACGCGCTGACCGCGATCCACGAGGCGGCGGTGGTGCGCTATCGCCCGATCATCATGACCACCTTCGCCGCGATCTTCGGCACGCTGCCGATCGCGCTCGGCGGCGGCGCGGGCTCGGAGCTGCGCCAGCCGCTCGGCATCGCCGTCGTCGGCGGTCTGATCGTCAGTCAGCTGCTGACGCTCTACATCACGCCGGTCGTCTACTTCTATCTCGACAAGGTCGACGCCTGGATTTCCGGCCGCGAGGCGGCCGAGGCCGAGCTTCCGGCCGGCGAGCCTGCGCCGGCGCGCGCCGCGGCGGAGTAGTCCATGCCCGCCGCCGACTACGAGATTCGCGACGAGCGGTTCCGTCGCCTCGTCTTCGGCAACGCCGCGGTGGAGCGATTGTGGACAGGCGCGCGCTGGGCGGAGGGGCCGGTCTACTTCCCCGCGGGGCGCTATCTGCTGTTCTCCGACATCCCCAACGATCGCGTGCTGCGCTACGACGAGACCGATGGCGGCGTCTCGACCTTCCTGCAGCCGGCGATGCATCACAACGGCCACGCCGTCGATCGCCAGGGTCGGCTCGTCTCCTGCGAGCATCGCGGCCGCTGCGTCTCGCGCATCGAGCATGACGGCTCGCGCACGGTTCTCGTCGATCGCGTCGACGGCAAGCGCTTCAACTCGCCCAACGACGTCGTGGTGAAATCGGACGGGACCATCTGGTTCACCGATCCGACCTATGGCATCGACACGGACTATGAAGGCGACGCCGCCGCCAGCGAGATCGGCGCCAGCCACGTCTGGCGCTTCGATCCGGCGAGCGGCGCCGTCGCCGCGGTCGCGATCGACTTCGTCCGGCCGAACGGCCTCGCCTTCTCGCCCGACGAGTCGAAACTCTATATCGCCGACACCGGCGCGACGCACGTCAAGGACGGGCCGCGCTGGATCCGCGCCTTCGACGTCGGCGCCGACGGGCGGACGCTGTCTGGCGGCGCCGTCTTCGCCACCTGTGAGGCCGGCCTGTTCGACGGCTTCCGGTTCGATACGGCGGGCCGGTTGTGGACCTCCGCCGCCGACGGCGTGCACTGCTACGCGCCCGACGGCGCGCTGATCGGCAAGGTGCGGGTGCCGGAAGTCGTCGCCAATGTCTGTTTCGGCGGTCGCAAGCGCAACCGCCTCTACATCTGCGGCACGACCTCGCTCTATGCCGTCTACGTCGCCGCGACGGGCGCGACCTGGCCGGCCTGAGCCGGCCTCACTCCAGCTTTTCGGCGATCAGCTGATCCATCGTGCGCGCCGGCTCGGCGCAGCCCGCGTCGCCGACGACGCGCGCCGGCACGCCGGCGACGGTCACGTTGGCCGGCACGTCGGCCAGCACCACAGAGCCGGCCGCGACGCGCGCGCAACGGCCGACTTCGATGTTGCCGAGGATCTTGGCGCCGGCGCCGATCAGCACGCCGCGCCGGATTTTCGGATGGCGGTCGCCGGTCGCCTTGCCGGTGCCGCCGAGCGTCACGTCCTGCAGGATCGACACGTCGTCCTCGATCACCGCGGTCTGGCCGACGACGAGGCCGGTGGCGTGGTCGAGGAAGATGCCCTTGCCGAACCGCGCCGCCGGATTGATGTCGGTCTGGAAGATCTCCGAGGACCGGCTTTGCAGATAGAGCGCGAGATCGCGCCGCCCGGCGTTCCACAGCCAATGCGCCAGCCGATGCGTCTGGATCGCGTGGAAGCCTTTGAAATACAGCATCGGCTCAAGGAGCCGCGTGCAGGCCGGGTCACGATCGGCGACCGCCAGAATGTCGGCGCGGAACGCCTCTCCCATCGCCGGATCGCCGGCGATCGCCTCGAGGAAGACCTGCCGCACGAGGCCGGCCGGCATGTCCTGATGGTCGAGCCGCGAGGAGACGCGATGGGCGACCGCGCCTTCAAAGCTCTCCTGGTTGACGATCATGGCGATCAGGAAGCCGGCGAGCTCGGGCTCGCGGGCGGCCGCCTCCTGCGCTTCGGCGCGCAGGCGCGTCATGATCGGATCGTTGCGGCCGAGGCCGACGACGCGCGCGTTCCTGGCGCTGCTGGAACTGCTTGCCATGTCGGGACGCTCCTTTATTCCCGTAATGTAGCACGACCCGGCCGCCGCCCCAGTCCCGCTTGCGAGGAATTGAACGCCATGCCGAACCCGCCTGAGCGAATCCGCCTCGAGGTCGAGGGGCCGGTCGGGCGGCTCGTTCTCGACAATCCGGGCCGGCGCAACGCGCTCGACCTTGCGATGTGGCGGGCGATTCCGGCGCTTGTCGGCGAGGCCGAGTCGCGGCCCGGCCTGCGCGTCCTCATCGTGACGGCGGCGCCCGGCCTGCCCTTCTGCGCTGGCGCCGACATCGCCGAATTCGCCACCGTGCGCGCCACGGCCGAGGGCGGACGCGCCTACGAGGCGGCCAACGCCGCCGCCTTCGACGCGCTGGCGCAGTCGCGCCTGCCGGTGATCGCGGCGATTCGCGGCTTCTGCCTCGGCGGCGGCATGGGGCTCGCGGCGGCCTGCGACCTGCGCATCGTCGCCGAGGCCGCGCAGTTCGGCATTCCCGCCGGCCGCCTCGGCGTCGGCTATCCGCCTTCGGCCATGGCCTATGTGGTGGCCGCCGTCGGCGCCTCGGCGGCGCGCGACCTGTTCTTCACCGCCCGCCGCATCGACGCGGCTGAGGCGAAGGCGCTCGGCTTCGCCGACCGGCTCGTCGCCGAGGCCGATCTGGACGAGGCCGCGCGCGGCCTCGCCAGCGAGATCGCCGACAACGCGCCGCTGACTCTCGCCGCCGCCACGGCGGCGATCGCCCTGTGCGCCGGCCTGCCCGGCGCGCCGACCGCCGCCGCCTGCGAGCGGCTTGCGGCGGCCTGTTTCGACAGCGCCGACTACGCCGAGGGGCGCGCCGCCTTCCTCGACAAGCGCGGCCCGAAATTTCAGGGACGGTGAGGCGATGTCGCAAGCGCCCGAGGACACGCTGGACGAACAGATCGCCAGCAAGATCGACGATCCGGCGCCGCAGGAGCGGCGCGGCGGCGGGCTGCTGCGCGACCGCATGCGCGACGGCCACGCCCGCGTCGGCTTCCTCGAACTGTTCTTCGATCTCGTCTTCGTCTTCGCGGTGACGCAGCTGTCGCACCGCATGCTGGAGAACCTCGCCCCCGGCCATGCGCTCGAGACGCTGTTCCTGTTCGTCGCCACGTGGTGGGCGTGGATGTATACGACCTGGGCGCTCAACTGGCTCGATCCGGACAACGCCCGCGTGCGGCTGATGGTGTTCGTGCTGGTCGGCCTCGGCCTCGTGATGTCGATGGCGATTCCGCAGGCCTTCGGCGCGAAGGGCCTCGCCTTCGCGCTGTCCTACGTCGCCCTGCAAGTGCTGCGCACCGCCTTCATCGCCTGGGCCTGCGCGCCCGGCTCGCCGCGCCGGCGCAATTTCGTCCGCATCCTGATCTGGTTCGCGCTCGCCGCGCCGCTCTGGATCGCCGGCGCGCTCCTCGACGGCCCGGCGCGCGCCGGCCTGTGGATCGCCGCGCTCGGCGTCGATCTGGCCGGCCCGCTGCTGCGCTTCCATCTGCCCGGCCTCGGTCCTTCGCAGACCAGAGAATGGGACATCTCGGGCGAGCACATGGCCGAGCGCTGCGCGCTGTTCATCATCATCGCGCTCGGCGAGTCGCTGCTCGTCACCGGCGCGACCTTCGCCAGGCTCGACTGGACCCTCGTCAACTGGGCGGCGCTGGCGAGCGTCGTGCTCGGAACCTTCGCGATGTGGTGGGCCTATTTCGACAGCGCTCTCGAACGCGGCGCCCACTACATCGCCCATGCCGCCGATCCCGGCGCCGTCGGGCGACGCGTCTACACCTATTTTCACGCCGTCATCGTCGCCTGAATTGTCGTCACGGCGGTCGGCGACGAACTCGTCCTCGCCCATCCCGTCGGCCATCTCGAGACCAGCGCGCTGCTGACGGTGATCGGCGGGCCGGCGCTCTACGTCGTCGGCAATCTCCTGTTCAAGCGCGAGATCGCCGGCTTTGCGCCGCTGTCGCATCTCGTCGGCCTCGGCCTGCTCGCCCTCGGCGCGGCGGCGGCGAAGCCGCTGCATCTCGAACCGCTGCACCTCTCCGCCTGGGCGAGCTTCGCGCTGATCGTGCTGGCGCTGTGGGAATGGCGCTCGCTGCGCACCGGCCTGCCGGAGGACAAGAGCCCCGCCGCGCCGGCGGGCTGACGCGCGCGACGCCGTCGGAGGCAGGCTGAGCTCAAGCCGCCCGAAACCGCCGCGTCAAGAAATCAAGAATCGCGCGAGCGAACACGTCGTTGCGGTCGCCCGCCACCATGTGGCGCGCCCCGGCGACGTCGACCACTTCGGCATGCGGGCAGAGGTCGAGGAAATGCCGCGTCTCGGCCTCGCCGACGAGCTCGCTCGATCCGCCGCGCACCAGCAGCGTCGGGACGGCGAGCCGGCGCGCCGACGCGTCGAGCCGCGCCCGCGTCGTCTCCATGTCGTGCTCGACCGGCCGCGGGCCGTCGAGGAACTGCGGATCCCAGTGCCAGAACCAGCGCCCGGCGCGCAGGCGCAGATT
>JAEULW010000277.1 GCA_016793505.1 Methylobacteriaceae bacterium
TTCCTGCTCGGTTACGACGGCCTCGCCTTCGTGCTCGGCTGGACCGGCGGCTACGTGCTGGTGGCGGTGCTGATCGCGCCGTTCCTGCGCAAGTTCGGCGCCTACACGGTGCCCGACTTCTTCGCCGAGCGCTTCGGCGGCTCGACGACGCGCATGATCGCGGTCGTCGTGCTGATCTCCTGCTCCTTCACCTATGTGGTGGCGCAGATCTACGCGACCGGCCTGATCGCCTCGCGCTTCCTCGACATGGACTTCACGGTGGCGGTCTATGCCGGCCTCGTCGGCATTCTGCTGTGCTCGATGCTCGGCGGCATGAAGGCGGTGACGTGGACGCAGGTGGCGCAGTACATCGTGCTGATCGTCGCCTACCTGTTGCCGATCATCATCCTGTCGGCCAAGAAGTACGGCATTCCGCTGCCGCAGCTCACCTACGGCCAGGCGATCCAGGAGATCGGCGCGCTCGAGCAGTCGATGGTGCAGAAGGGTCTGGCCAGTGCGGCGACGCTGAAGCCGCACATCAAGCCCTTCACCACCTACGATCCGCTCAACTACTTCGCGCTGATCTTCTGCCTGATGGTCGGCACCGCGTCGCTGCCGCACATCCTGATGCGCTACTTCACCACCCCGTCGGTGCGTGACGCGCGCTCGTCGGTGGCGTGGTCGCTGTTCTTCATCTTCCTGCTCTACTTCTCGGCGCCGGCCTATGCCGCCTTCTCGAAGCTGGAGGTCTACTCGCTGATCAACAAGGGCACCGCCCTCGCCGATCTGCCGGGCTGGATCTACACCTACGGCAAGATCGGCCTCGTGAAGATCTGCGGCGCCGACGCCAAGACGGCGCAGGACGTGATCGCCGCCTGCGGCAAGATCGCCAATCAGGGCGGCATGCTGCGTCTGCAGGACCTCAACATCAACACGGACGTGATCGTGCTCTCCACCCCGGAGATCGCGGGCATGCCCTATGTGATCGCGGGTCTGGTGGCGGCCGGCGGTCTCGCCGCCGCGTTGTCGACGGCGGACGGTCTGCTGCTCGCCATCGCCAACGCGCTGTCGCACGACATCTACTACAAGATGGTCAACCCGAACGCGCCGACCAAGACGCGTCTGGTCGTCTCGCGCGTGCTGCTGTTCTTCGTGGCCATCGTCGCCGCATGGACGGCCTCGACGCGACCGGCGGACATCCTGTCGATGGTCGCCTGGGCGTTCTCGATCGCCGCCGCCGGCATCTTCCCGGCGCTGGTGCTCGGCGTCTGGTGGAAGCGCGCCAACACCACCGGCGCGATCATCGGCATGCTCGCCGGCTACCTCGTCTGCCTCTACTATCTGGTCGGCACCCGCTATTTTGCGGTGACCTTCCACGACATGTGGAGCTGGATGTCGGGCGCCGCGCCGGCGGCGCAGGCCAAATATGTCGAGCTGAAGAACGCCTGGATGTCGGCGGCCGCCGGGCCGGCGAAGGAAGCGGCGTGGAAGGCGCTCGACACGCAGGCCCAGGCCGTCGCCGGCTGGTTCGGCGTGCGCAACATCTCCGCGGCCCTGTTCGGCCTGCCGGCCGGCTTCCTCGGCGTCATCGTCGGCTCGCTGCTGACGCCGGCGCCGTCGAAGGAGGTCATGGAGATGGTCGACAACACCCGTCGTCCGGCGGGCGCGCTGATCATGAAAGACAAGGACGCGGCGGTCGCGCACTGAGCGCCGATCGATGAAACGGGGTGGGGCGGGCCTTGCGCCCGCCCTTCTCTTTGCCGATTGATTCCGCCTCAACCGGAACGAGTCCCGTGTCAGCTTCCGACAGTTTCATTGCGCACTGGTATTTCCACCTGCCCAACATGGCGCTGGCGGCGCTGATCTACACGCTGATCGGCCGCTATCTGCTGTCGCTCCTGTTCGGGCTGGACAGCGACAAGGTGATCATGCGCGTCTTTCGCACGGTCACCGATCCGGTGCTGAACCTCGTCGGTTTCGTGACTCCCGCCGTCGTGCCGCGCGGGTTGGTGCTGATCTTCGCCATCGTCTGGCTGTTCTTCGCGCGGATCGCGCTGTTCGTCGGCTTCGCCGCGGCCGGCATGAAGCCCGGCATCGGAGGTTGAGCATGGCGCGCAACGACAAACGTCGGGCGCCGCCGCCTCCCGCGCCGCCGCCGCCGCCCGTCATCGACGAAGGCGCGCGTCAGGACATGATGCAGCGCGACGTGCTGTTGATGGTCACCGCTGGCCTGTCGCTGCTCGCCGGCATGCATTTTTCGCCCTATTTCGACCCTGTGCTGTTCCTCGTGAAGCCGTTCGCGGCGAGCTTCTTCATCTCGAGCCCGCTGCTGCTGCTCTACTTCACCTCGCTGCTGATCTCGCTGATGACGCTGCTGATCGGCGGCGTGCCGGCGGCGCTCTACGAGCGCGCGAAGGGGCTCGGGCAATCGACGCCGGTCTCGATCGGAATCTGGCTTGGCTGCGTCGCGCTGATCGCGGCGCCGGCGCTGCTCGGCCTGGTCGGCGGCTGAAGGCTGCGGCGACGCGTCGTCTGGCGCGCCGGCGGCGCGAGGCCGACAGTCGAGCTACGTCGCCGCGCCGCGGGAGGGCGCCATGCGTCACGCCGCACATCGCCCCGTCGATCTCGCATCCTTTCTGGCCTCGCTCGCCGGGGACCAGCCGCCGGACGGTCTCGATCCGGTCTTCGCCGGCCTGTGGCATGGCTTGAAGGACGAATGGGCTCTCGCCCACGGCCTCGTGCAGGATCTCGAGACGGCCGAGGCCGCCTGGGTCCACGCTTGGCTGCACCGCATCGAGGGCGACGACTGGAACGCCGGCTACTGGTATCGCCGCGCCGGCCGCGAGGCCGCGGCCGGCGACACAGGCGAAGAGGGCCGGGCGATCGCCGCGGCGCTGCGCGTGGGTTAACCGCTCAGCGCGTCGCCTCAGAGGCCGCCGGCGAAGGCCGCGCGTCTGACTGCTCGGCTGCGGTCAGCCACAGACCGAGCGCGAGGGCGAGCAGGGCGAAGGCGCGATCGAGGCGGGGCATGCGCATGACGGCTCGTCGAACGTTGGCGACGCGCTCAACATAGTCGCACGCGCTGCGTCCCGACACCGCCGCGACTGGCAATGCTGAACGGATCGCAAATCGGCAGGGCTGCGCCGTAGCGTCAGCTGTCGATCCGAACCCCGAGCCGGCCCGCCAGGTCCTGCACGAACTGCCAGGCGGTGCGCCCCGATCGCGCGCCGCGCGTCGTCGCCCATTCCAGCGCGTCGGCCTCGATTTGCGCTTTCGGCGCCTTCAGCCGGAAGTGCCGGACATAGCCATGCACCATGTCGAGATACTCGTCCTGGCTGCATTTGTGGAAGCCGAGCCAGAGGCCGAAGCGATCGGACAGCGACACTTTTTCCTCGACGGCCTCGCCCGGATTGATCGCGGTGGAGCGCTCGTTCTCCATCATGTCGCGCGGCAGCAGATGGCGGCGGTTCGACGTCGCGTAGAAGATCACGTTCGCGGGACGCCCCTCGACGCCGCCCTCGAGCGCCGCCTTCAGCGACTTGTAGGACGTGTCGTCGGCGTCGAAGGACAGATCGTCGCAGAACACGATGAACGGGTAGGGCGCCTCGCGCAAAAGCCCCATCAGCGTCGGCAGACTCTCGATGTCCTCGCGATGAATTTCGACGAGTTTCAGCGCCCGCCCGCCCTCGGCGACGACGCGCCGGCCGATCTCGGCATGCGCCGCCTTGACCAGCGACGACTTGCCCATGCCGCGCGCGCCCCACAGCAGCGCATTGTTGGCGGGAAGGCCGCGCGCGAAGCGCAGCGTGTTCTCGGCGAGCAG
Source organism: Methylobacteriaceae bacterium (assembly GCA_016793505.1). Lineage (GTDB taxonomy): Bacteria > Pseudomonadota > Alphaproteobacteria > Rhizobiales > Beijerinckiaceae. The sequence goes on from JAEULW010000277.1 coordinate 3,803, forward strand.
ATCGCGCACCCGGTCGACGCCCTTGAGCAGGCCCATCTCGACGCGGTTCACCTTCGCCACGGGCTGCAGCCGCTCGCCCTCGGCGTGCCAGACGAAGGCGTCGGCGGCGGAAAAATCCGCCGCGCGGCGCGGCGCCGGGGCGAGCCGCTCCAGCGCCTCGGCGATGCGCGCGAGCGTCGGTCCGAGATCGGCGGCGGGAGCGGCGGGAAGAGAGACGTCGGACTTGCTGGGCTTGCGGTTGTTCACGGGGCGCGCCTTCGAGGGATCGCGCGCCCTGTATCGCGAAGGCGTCGCCGCGTCGACTGCAGCGACGACTTGACTCGATTAGGACTCCTAATAATCTACGCCGAGCCTGTCTCGGAGCCGTCATGCCCCGCCCGCCTGCATCAGAGTCCGATCCCGGCCCGATCGGCCAGCGCGTCGCCGTCGGGCTGTCGCGCGTCGGCGTCGCGCTGAAAGCGCAGGCGTGGACGCAGGCCGGACCGGAAGGCGTGACGCCGACGCAGGCGCAGGCGCTGGTGGTGATCAAGGCGGCGCGCGAGGGGCTGCGGCTCGATCGTCTGGCGCGCCAGCTCGGCGTCACCGCGCCGACCGCCAGCGACGCCGTCGCCGCGCTCGTCGCCAAGGGCTTTGTGCGCCGCGAACGCGATGCGCGGGACGGGCGCGCCGTGGCGTTGCGCGTCACCCCGTCTGGCGACGATCTCGCCCGGCGCGTCGCGGTCTGGCCGGATTTCCTCGCCCGCGCCGTCGATGCGCTCGACGAGAGCGAGGCGGTCGTCTTTCTCCGCGGGCTCGTCAAGATCGTGCGCACGCTGCAGGAGCAGGGCGCGATCGCGCCGCAGCGCATCTGCGTCGCCTGCACGCATTTCCGACCGCACGTCCATGTCGATCCGGCGCGTCCGCATCACTGCGCCTTCGTCGACGCCGCTTTCGGCGACGCGGCCTTGCGGCTGGACTGCGTCGATCAGGCCCCGGCGACGGTCGCGGCCGCCGCGACGATCTGGGCGCGCTGGAGCGGGGCCGAGGCCCCCGCGCGCGCCGAGGGAGGAACGTCATGAAGAACAGACTTGCTCTCGCAACCTTCGTCGCTGGCCTCGCCGGCTCGGGCGCCTTCGCGCACGAGATCGTCGCCAAGCCCGATACGGGCAAACCGCCGGCCTACGACATCACCCGCGCCGCCGGGACCACCGACGGACGCCTGACGACGTTCGCCATGGAGGTGGCGGGTCAGGCCGGCTCGTCGAAGCCCGCGCCGACCGGCAAGCTGCCGGGCGCGAAGGTCGACGCCTATGTCTGGCCGACGAAGCTCGATCCCTCGGTCGTCGGCTTCGCCAAGGGTTCGGGCATTCTGGCCCTCGCCGTCACCGCCCATCCCGATTTCGACGACACCCCGCTGTTCGACGAAAACGGCGACGGCGATCCGGCCAATGACGGGGCGAACTGGCATTCGCACTGGGTCGTGCTCGGCGAGGACAAGGCCTGCGGCGCCGGCCTCAAGGTGCGCGACGTCTCGCCGGGCGAAGCCCTGCCGGCGACCGCCCCCGGCCTGCCGCTCGCCCTCGACAGTCCTGGCATGAGCCCGCTGATGCAGGGCGGGACGCTGCGTCTGACGGTGCCGCTCGCCGGCGCCGAAGGGGCGGCCTTCGACGCGGTCGCCGCCTCGTTGCAGGTGCATGCGGAGGGCAAGACGCCGCTGCTCTGCGTGACGGGCGTCCACAAGGTCGCCTCGGGCGATCTCAGCTTCCCCGGGCGGATCACGCGCAAGCCCTGATTCGGGCGCAATTTCCGGCGACTCCCGGCGCTGCGCGCCGGGCGTTGCTTTCGAGGTCGGTCTGGCTATAGTCCGCGCGCTTTCAAAGACCGCTTCGCGGCCCGCGCCGGAGAGCCTGCTTGTTCATCACCCCCGCCTACGCCCAGACCGCCGCCGCGCCCGGCTTCAACGACATGCTGCTCCAGATGGCCCCCTTCGGGCTCATCCTGATCATCATGTATTTTCTGATCCTGCGGCCGCAGCAGAAGAAGATGCGCGATCATCAGGCGATGATCTCGGCGGTGCGGCGCGGCGACACGGTGGTCACCTCCGGCGGCCTGATCGGCAAGGTGACCAAGGCGACCGACGAGACCGAGATCGAGGTCGAGATCGCCCCCAACACGCGCGTGCGCGTTGTGCGCGGCATGATTTCGGACGTGCGCGCCAAGGGCGAGCCGGTCAAGGAATGAGCCGCGCCCCGCACTCTTTCGCCGGACGCTGACGCGACATGCTGCGCTTCGCCACCTGGAAGGTCGTCGGCGTCATCGCCTCGGTGATCTTCGCGATCTTCCTCGTCATTCCGAGCTTCATGAGCGAGGCCTCGGTCAAGAGCTGGCGCGCCAGCCTGCCGAAGATCATCCCCTTCAGCCAGATCGTGCTCGGCCTCGACCTGCAGGGCGGCGCGCATCTGTTGCTCGAGGTCGACGCCGCCGACGTGACGAAAACGCAGGTGACCAATCTGCGCGACGACATCCGCCGCATCCTGCGCGAGGAGCAGGTGTCGATCTCCGGCGGCATCGCCCTGCAGCCGCGCGGCGTGCAGTTCCGCGTGCCGGACGCCGCCCAGCGCGCCCGCGTCCTGCCCAAGACGCGCAATCTCGCCCAGTCCACCGGCAACGCGCTGGCCGGCGTCACTGGCGGCCCGAGCCTTCAGGTCACCGAGGGCGACGACGGGCTCATCCAGGTCGCCATCACCGAGGTCGGCATCAACGATCGCGTCCGCCGCGCCGTCGATCAGACGATCGAGGTGCTGCGCCGCCGCGTCGACGCCACCGGCACGCGCGAGCCCAACATCCAGCGTCAGGGCGCCGACCGCGTCGTCGTCGACGTGCCCGGGTTGCAGGACACCTCGCAGCTCAAGGAAATTCTCGGCACCACCGCCAAGCTCGAATTCCGCCTCGTCGCCGAGCCGGGCACGCCGGCGGGCGAGCGCGAGACGCTGCCCAATGTCGAGGGCGGCACGATCGACGTCGAGCGCCGCGTCATGGTGCAGGGCGAGGATCTGACCGACGCCCAGCCCGGCTTCGATTCCCGCACCTCCGAGCCGATCGTCAATTTCCGCTTCAACATCCGCGGCGGCCAGCGCTTCGGCGAGGCGACGGCGGCCAATGTCGGGCGCCCCTTCGCCATCGTGCTCGACAACAAGGTGATCTCGGCGCCGCGCATCCTGTCGCCGATCACCGGCGGCGCCGGTCAGATTTCCGGCCGCTTCACCGTCGAGCAGACCACGAACCTGTCGATCCTGCTGCGCGCCGGCGCGCTTCCGGCCAAGCTCACCGTCGTCGAGGAGCGCACCGTCGGCCCGGGTCTCGGACAGGATTCGATCGACGCCGGCAAGCTCGCGGCCTACGTCGCCGGCGTGCTCGTCTTCGCCTACATGCTGATGAACTACGGCGTCTTCGGCCTGTTCGCCAATCTCGCGCTGGCGGTCCACATCCTGTTCATCTTCTCCGCGCTCGCCTGGCTCGGCGCGACGCTGACGCTGCCCGGCATCGCCGGCGTCGTCTTCACCATCGGCCTGGCGGTCGACTCCAACGTGCTGATCTACGAGCGCATCCGCGAGGAGTTCAAGGGCGGGCGCTCGATCCTGTCCTCGCTCGACGCCGGCTTCAAACGCGCCTTCGGCACCATCATCGACGCCAACGTGACGACCTTCGTGGCGGCGGCGATCCTCTATCTGTTCGGCTCCGGCCCGGTGCGCGGCTTCGCCGTGTCGCTCGGCCTCGGCATTCTCACCACCGTCGTCACCGCCGTGACGATGACCCGCATGATGATCGCGCTGTGGTACCGCTGGAAGCGGCCCACGAAGCTGCCGATCTGAGCCAGGAGACCCGGCATGGCGATCTTCAGGCTCGCGCCAGAGACGACCAACATCCCGTTCATGCGCTTCCGGCGCGTGAGCTATCCCTTCTCGGCCCTGCTCTCCATCCTCGCGGTCGTCGCCTTCCTGACGATGGGCCTCAATTACGGCATCGACTTTTCCGGCGGCACGCTGGTCGAGTTGCGCGCGAGGTCAGGGGCGGCCGACCTTGCCGAGTTGCGCGGGCTCGGGCCGAAGCTCGGGCTCGGCGAAGTCGAGGTGCAGAGTTTCGGCGGCGCCGAGGCGAGCGATCTCACCTTCCGCTTCGGCACGGTGCCGGGCGGCGACGCCGCGCAGACCCAGGCGGTCGAGAAACTGCGCGCCGAGATCAGCCACGCCTATGAATTCCGCCGCGTCGAGGTCGTCGGCCCGCGCGTCTCGGGCGAACTCGTGCAGTCCGGCACGCTCGGCGTCGTCGTGGCGATTTTCGGCGTGCTGGTCTATCTGTGGTTCCGCTTCGAATGGCAGTTCGCCATCGCCGCGATCATCGCCTCGATGCATGATCTCTTGCTGACCGTCGGCTTCTTCGCCGTGACGCGGCTCGAATTCAACACCACCTCGATCGCCGCGATCCTCACCATTCTCGGCGTGTCGCTCAACGAGACCGTCGTCATTCTCGACCGCATCCGGGAAATGATGCGCAAATACAAGAAGATGCCGACCGATCAGCTGATCGACCTGTCGGTCAACGCCGTGCTGCCGCGCACCATCATGACGGCGACCACGACGTTGCTGGCGCTGTTCGCCCTGTCGATCTTCGGCGGCCATGTCATCCGCTCCTTCTCGCTGTCGATGACCTTCGGCATTTTCGTGGCGACCTATTCCTCGGTCTTCATCTGCGCGCCGATCCTGATCTATCTCGGTCTGCGCACCGAAGGGACGGAGGAGCGCGAGTCGACCCGCGAAGAGGCCGAGGCGCACGCCGCCCAGCGCCGCAAGCCGGGCGAGACGCCGGCGTGAGGGCCCCGCCGAAGCCGATCTATGACGGCTTCGTTCCCGGTCGCCATGCGATCGACGGCTATGGACGCGGCGGCTTCGCTTTCGCCGGCATGTCGCATCGCGGCTCCATCCTGGCGCTGCCCTCCGGCGTTCGCATCTGGCGCGCCGCGACGCTGGCGGATGTGACGGCGGCTTCGCTCGCCGATCTCTTCGCCGAGCCGCCCGGCGCGGTCGAACTGCTGCTCGTGGGCGCGGGCGAGACGCTGGCGCCCCTGTCGAAGGAGCTGCGCGAGGCGCTGCGCGCTGCGAATCTGCGCGCCGACTCGATGTCGACCTCGGCGGCGGCGCGCACCTACAACGTGCTGCTCGCCGAGAACCGCCGCGTCGCCGCCGCGCTGCTGGCGGTCGAATGACGGACGAGCGCGCCGCCGCGCATGCGGCCTGCGAGGCCATGGTGAAGCAGTATGATCGCGACCGCTGGCTCGCCGGTCTTCTGCTGCCCGACGCGGCGCGCCCCGCTGTCCTGGCGTTGCACGCCTTCTCGCTGGAGATCGCCCGCGTCCGTGAGACGGTGTCGCAGCCCTCGCTCGGCGAAATCCGCTTTCAGTGGTGGCGCGAGGCCCTCGACGGGGCGCGCCCCGCCGAGGCTGAGGCCCACCCCGTTGCTGCCGCGCTGATCGACGCCTGCGACCGCTTCCGCCTGCCGCGCCACGCGCTGATCGCGCTGATCGAGGCCCGCACCTTCGATCTCTACGACGATCCGATGCCCCATCTCGGCCATCTCGAGGGCTATTGCGGTGAGACCAGTTCGTCGCTGTTCCGCCTCGCCAGCCTCGTCCTGGCGGGCGGCGCCGATCCGGGCGGCGCGGCGGCCGCCGGCCATGCCGGCGTCGCCTATGCGCTCGCCGGCCTGATGCGGGCGTTGCCCTGGAGCGCGGCGCGCGGCCAGTGTTTCGTCCCGGCCGATCTGCTCGCCCGCCACGGCGCAAGCCCGGAGGATGTGCGCGCCGGCCGTGCGACGCCCGGCCTGCTCGCCGCCCTCGCCGAATTGCGGACGCTGGCGCGCAGCCATGTCGCCGCCGCGCGGGCCGGCCTCGCCGACATGGCCGCGCCGGCCCGTCCTGCGCTGGCGCCGCTGGCGCTCGTCCCGCTCTGGCTCGATCGCATGGAGCGGGCCGACTACGCCCCGTTCGAGACGCCGGTCGACGCCCCGCAATGGCGCAAGCAATGGGCGCTCTGGCGGGCGAGCTGAGCCGCGCCGTCCACAGGGCGCGGCGCCGCCGCGTCGGCAAGCGCGCCGCCAGCCCCTATGATCGCGCCGCGAATCGTTCGCCCCGGATGCGTCCCATGTCCTCTCCCCGTTTCTCCCGCGTCGTCGTCAAACTCTCGGGCGAGGCGCTGATGGGCGGCGGCCAGCACGGCCTCGACGCCGCGACGCTGGAGCGCATCGCCGCCGATCTCAAAGCCGCCGCCGCGCTCGGCGCGCAGGTCGCCGTCGTCGTCGGCGGCGGCAATTTCTTCCGCGGCCTCGCCGGGACGGGGCGCGGCATCGAGCGGGTGCGGGGCGACACGATCGGCATGCTGGCCACCGTGATGAACGCCATCGCGCTCGAAAGCGCGCTCGAGGCGATCGGCCAGCCCGCCCGGGCGCTGACCGCCATCCCGATGCCGGTGCATTGCGAGACCTACAATCGCGCGACCGCGCTCGCCCATCTCGAGGCGCGTCGCGTGGTGGTGCTGGGCGGGGGCACGGGCAGCCCGTTCTTCACCACCGACACCACCGCCGCGCTGCGCGCCGCCGAACTCGCCGCCGGCGCGATCATGAAGGCGACGCAGGTCGACGGCGTCTACACCGCCGATCCGAAGAAGGACCCGACCGCCCGCCGCTACGAGACGCTGACCCATGACGAGGCGATCGCGAAGAATCTCGGCGTGATGGACACCGCCGCCTTCGCCCTGGCGCGCGAGAACCGCATCCCGATCCTCGTTTTCTCGATCGCCGAGCCCGGCGCCATCGCCGGCGCGCTCGCCGGCCGCGGTCGCGCGACGCTCGTCACGCCGGCGGCGTGACCGCGCTCCTCGACGAACTGCGCAGCCTCGTCGGCCCGACGCATGTCGTCACCGAAGTAAACGACCTCGCCCCCGTCCTGACCGACTGGCGCGGGCGTTATGCGGGGCAGGCGCTGGCGCTCGTGAAACCGGCTTCGACGGCCGAGGTCGCCGCGGTCGTGCGCGCCTGCGCCGCCGCCGGCGTCGCCGTCACGCCGCAGGGCGGCAACACCGGCCTGTGCGGCGGCGCGACGCCGATCGCCGCCCGTCCGCAGATCGTGCTGCGCCTCGACCGGATGAACCGCATCCGCGCCATCGGCCGCCTCGGCGACTGGATCGCCGTCGACGCCGGCTGCGTCCTCGCCGACGTGCAGCAGGCGGCGGCGGACAGGGGCCGGTTGTTCCCCCTCAGCCTCGGCGCCGAAGGCTCCTGCCAGATCGGCGGCAATCTCTCGACCAACGCCGGCGGCGTCGCGGCGCTGCGCTACGGCGTCGCGCGCGATCTCGTCCTCGGCCTCGAAGTCGTGTTGCCGGACGGGTCGATCTACGACGCCATGAGCCGGCTCAGGAAGGATGCGACCGGCTACGATCTCAAACAGTTGTTCATCGGCGCCGAAGGCACGCTCGGGATCATCACCGGGGCGACGCTGAAACTGTTCGCGCGACCGACGCGCCGCGCGACGGCGATGGCGCGCGTTTCAACCTTCGCCGATGCGCTGGCGCTGCTGACGGCGGCGCGCGACCGGCTCGGCGATCGTCTCGCCGCCTTCGAGGTCATGTCGCGAACGCAGCTCGACATCATCGCACGACATGCGCCGCAGGTTGCGATGCCGCTGGCGATCGAGGCGGGCTGGTTCGTCCTGATCGAGATCGCCGACGTCGTCGCGGACTTCGACGCCGCCGCCGCTCTCGAGGCGATGCTCGCCGCGGCGATGGAGTCGGGTCTGGTCGCCGACGCCGTGCTGGCCACGAGCGAGGCGCAAGCCGAGGCGCTCTGGCGCATCCGCCACGCCGCGCCCGAGGTCGGCCGCAAGGAAGGTTTCGTCGTCTCGCACGACTCCTCCGTTCCCGTCGACTCGCTCGCCGAATTCGTCGCGCGTCTCGAGCGGCGCGTGCCGGAGGTCGCGCCCGACGCGGCGCTGGCGATCCTGGGCCATGCCGGCGACGGCAATCTGCACGTGCTGGTCATTCTGCCGCATGACAGCGTGCGCGACGCGGCCGCGCGCGAGGCGCGCGTCGCTGCGATCAACGCCGTCGTCGACGCTGAAACGGCGGCGCTCGGCGGCGCGATCAGCGCCGAGCATGGCGTCGGCTGCGCCAATCTCGCCCGCTTCGCCGCCGCCGTCGATCCGGTCGAAATGGCGCTGATGCGGGCCGTCAAGGCGACGCTCGATCCGGCCGGTCTGATGAACCCGGGCAAGCTCCTGCCGCCGGCTTCGGCTTGAGAGCGGGCGGGGCCGGGCCTATGGTGCGCGCCGATCCTGCGAGGCTGCGAGTGACGTCCCGATGACCCTTGCGAGCATGACCGGCTTCGCCCGCTGGAGCGGCGCGGCCGAACCTTGGCGGCTGGTCTGGGAGATCAAGACGGTCAATTCCAAGGGCCTCGATCTGCGCCTCAGGACGCCGCCGCAATTCGACGCGATCGAGCCAGAGGCGCGCCGGCGCATCGGCGCGCGGCTGGCGCGCGGCGCCTGCCAGGCGACGTTGACCGCGACGCGCGAGGCCGCCGCCGCCGACGTGCGCGTCAACGCCGACATTCTCGCCCGCCTCGTCGCCGCCGTGCAGGCGGT
>JAEULW010000167.1 GCA_016793505.1 Methylobacteriaceae bacterium
AGAATCCGCAGGCCGACGCGCGACTCGTCGATGTCGACCTGACCGGCGGTCAGTCGCGATTCAGCGTGGTGATCCGCGACCGGAAGGGCGGCGGCGAGACGCGCATCGACGATCTGACGCTGCCGATGCCGGGCCATCACAACGCGCTGAACGCCACGGCGGCGATCGCAGTGGCGCACGAGCTCGGCATGAGCGATGACGCGATCCGCACGGCGCTTGCAGGCTTCGGCGGCGTCAAGCGACGCTTCACCAGGACCGGCGAGTGGAACGGGGCGATCATCTTCGACGATTACGGCCATCACCCGGTCGAGATCGCCGCGGTGCTGCGCGCGGCGCGCGCCTCGACGAAATCGAAAGTGATCGCGGTGGTGCAGCCGCATCGCTTCACGCGCCTGCAGTCGCTGTTCAGCGAGTTCGCGAGCTGCTTCAACGACGCCGACGACGTGATCGTCGCCGATGTTTACGCAGCGGGCGAGGCGCCGATCGCCGGCGTCGACAAGGAGGCGCTGGTCGCCGCGATTCGCGCGCATGGCCATCGCCACGCGACGTCGCTTCCCTCGCCGGACGAGCTGCCGCGGATGATCCGCGAGCGCGCCGGCGCCGGCGACTATGTCGTCTGCCTCGGCGCGGGCAACATCACGCAATGGGCTTATGCGCTGCCCGGCCAGCTGGCGGAAGCGCCGTGACGTTCGCCGATCTGACCGCCGACATCCGCGCCAGCGCGCCGGGATTGCGCGGCCGGCTCGAAGCGAATGCGCCGCTGGCGCCGTTCACCTGGTTCCGCGTCGGCGGGCCGGCGCAGTGTCTGTTCACGCCGGCGGACGAGGCGGATCTTGCGCATTTCCTCACGCATCTGGCGCCTGAGATTCCGGTGACGGTGATCGGGGCCGCCTCCAACATGATCGTGCGCGACGGCGGCGCGCCGGGCGTCGTCATCCGGCTGTCGCCGAAGGGTTTTGGCGAAGCGAGCGCGACGGGCGATCTGATCGTCGCGGGCGCCGCCTGTCCCGACAAGATGCTGGCTAATGCGGCCGCGGCCGCGGGACTCGCCGGGCTCGAATTCTTCTACGGCATTCCCGGCACGGTCGGCGGCGCCTTGCGCATGAACGCCGGCACGCGCTCGAACACCAATCCGGAGATCGAGGGCGAGACGCGCGATCGTTTCGTTTCGGCGCGCGCCGCAGCGCGCGACGGGAGCATCGTCACGCTGTCGCCGCAGGACATGAAGTTCGAATACCGGCGCAGCGGCGCGCCGGGCGATCTCATTTTCACGCAGGCGACGTTCCGCGGCGTTCCGGACGATGAGGCGGCGATCCGCGCGCGCATGGCGCAGGTGCAGGCGCATCGCGAGCGCGATCAGGAGACGCGCGCCAAGACCGGCGGCTCGACGTTCAAGAATCCTCCCGGACATTCGGCGTGGCGACTGATCGACGCGGCGGGCTGCCGCGGGTTGCGCCATGGCGGCGCGCAGGTGAGCGAGAAGCACTGCAATTTTCTGCTCAATCTCGGCGAGGCGACGGCGGCCGACATCGAGGCGCTGGGCGAGGAGGTGCGCGACCGCGTGCGCGCGCAGTCGGGCGTCACGCTCGAGTGGGAGATCAAGCGCATCGGCGTCGCGCGCTGAGGCTGGCCCGCGCGGCGCAGTCCGTCGCCTTCGCCGTGACCGGCCGGGACGGCAGGCGTGCGCGTTAACGCTCTTTCGACCGAGTTTGTTGGCGATTTCTAAGGGTTAACGCCGCGTTAACCGTTTGCGACGCATTGTCGCCGTGATGCGCGCGGGCGGCGCGCGGGAGCTTTGGACGCATGACGAAGCACGTCGCCGTGCTGATGGGCGGATGGTCGGGCGAGCGGCCGGTGTCGCTGCGCACCGGCGAGGGCTGCGCCAGGGCGCTTGAAAGCGTCGGCTATCGCGTCAGCCGCGTCGATGTCGGCCGCGACGTGGCGCAGATTCTGACGCAGCTCAGGCCCGACGTCTGCTTCAACGCGCTGCACGGGCGCTTCGGCGAGGACGGGACGATCCAGGGCCTGCTCGAGATTCTCGGCATTCCCTACACCCATTCGGGCGTGCTCGCCTCGTCGCTGGCGATGCAGAAGGACATGGCGAAATTCGTGCTCGCGGCGGCCGGCGTGCCGGTGCCGCACGGCGTGACGGTGTCGCGCTTCGAGGCGGCGAAACGGCACGTATTGGCGCCGCCCTATGTGCTCAAGCCCGTGGCGGAAGGCTCCTCGCTCGGCGTCGTGATCGTCAAGAAGGACCGCTCGCATCCGCCGCAGGAGATCGCCGGGCCGGACTGGACCTGCGGCGACGTTCTGCTGGCGGAAGAATATATCGACGGACGCGAACTCACCTGCGCGGTGATGGGCGACACGGCGCTCGGCGTCATCGAGATCAAGCCGGTGTCGGAGGCCTTCTACGGTTTCGACGCGAAATATTCGAAAGGCGGCTCGATCCACGTGCTGCCGGCTGAATTGCAACCGAATATTTACCATGAAGTTCAAGAGTTGGCGCTGAAGGCGCACAGGGCGCTCGGCTGCCGCGGCGTGAGCCGCGCCGACTTCCGGTACGACGACACGCCCGGCGGCACGGGCAAACTCGTCTGTCTCGAGGTCAACACGCAACCGGGCATGACGGAGACCTCGCTGGCGCCGGAGATGGCGGCGCATGCGGGTTATTCTTTCGGCGAGCTCGTGACATGGATGGTGGAGGACGCCTCGTGCGAGCGCTAGGCGACAGCCCGCAGAGCGCGGCGGCGCCGCGCAAGCGCGCGATCCGGCGCGAACGCGCCTCGCGCTTCGTGCGCTGGCTGATGTCGCCGCGCGTCGACGCCGGCTCGATGTTCGCGCTGCTGGTGGTCGGCGTCGCCGCCGGCGCCGGATTCCTGATCGGCG
>JAEULW010000049.1 GCA_016793505.1 Methylobacteriaceae bacterium
ACCGCCGTCGCCGCAGGCAACACCTCCGGCGCCTGATGATGGTCGAGCACGACGACGTCCAGCCCGAGCGACCGCGCATGCGCGATCGGCGCGTGGCTGGTCGCCCCGCAATCGACGGTGACGAGCAGGCGCGCCCCCTGCCCGGCGAGCCGCTCGATCGCCTCCACGTTCGGGCCATAGCCCTCGAAGATGCGGTCGGGAATGTGGATGATCGCCGGCGCCCCGCCCGCCTCCAGAAAATCGGCGAGCAGCGCGGCGGCGCAGGCCCCGTCGACGTCGTAGTCGCCGAAGATGGCGACGCGCTCGCCCCGCTCGATCGCGGCGGCGAGCCGGTCGGAGGCGGCCTGCATGTCGATCAGCGCGCGCGGGTCGGGCATCAGCCGGCGCACCGTCGGCTCGAGATAGGCCTCGACCTCGCCGGGACCGACGCCGCGCCCGGCGAGCACCCGCGCCAGCAGATCGGGCGCGCCGTGCTGCTGGGCGATCGCCGCCGCCCGCGCCGCGCCCGCCGCGTCGAGCCGGTCGCGCCAGACGAGGCCGCGCGCCGAGCGGCGGACGTCGAGGAACACGCGGCGTTCGGACATCGGGCGACTCGCGGCAACCGGGGGCGTCTGCGGTCCTCATGCGGCCGGCGCCGCGGCGACGCAAGCGGGACCGCCGGCGCCCGTGCCGCCATTGGTCGCAGTTGCGCGCCCCGGCCGGCGCCCTAGCTTCTGTCCCGGAGGAAGCCGGGAGGAGACGGCATGGCCGCCGCGCCCCGATGACGGACGGCACGAGCGCCCGGACGGCCGCCGGCGACGAACGCGCCCGCTTCGCCCGCCTGCAACAGCGGCTGCGCGACACCTTTCCTTCCTTGCAGGCCGATCCCAACGCGCCGCGCGTCGTCGTCATCGCGCCCAGCCTGACGCTCGATCCCGACATTCTCGCCCGCGTCGCCGGCGTGCATCACTACGAGGAGCGCATGCTGTGCCTGCTGCTCCTGCTGAAGATGCCGCGCACGCGCCTGCTTTATCTGACCAGCGCGCCGATCCCCGAGTCGATCATCGACTACTATCTGCATCTCCTGCCCGGCGTGCCGACGCGCCATGCCCGCCGGCGGCTCGAGCTGTTCTCCTGCGACGACGCCTCGGCGCAGCCGCTGACCGAAAAGATTCTCGCCCGCCCGCGCCTGATCGCCCGCATCCGCGAGGCGATCGGCGATCCGGCGCAGGCGCATCTGACCTGTTTCAACGTCACCGGCGCCGAGCGCCGTCTCGCGCTCGCGCTCGACGTGCCGGTCTATGGCTGCGATCCCGATCTCGCCGCCTGGGGCGGCAAGAGCGGCTCGCGCCGCATCTTCCGCGCCGTCGGGCTCGACCTGCCGGACGGCGCCGAGGATCTGCGCGACGAGATCGACATGGCCGGGGCGATCGCCGATCTGAAGCTGCGCAATCCGGCGCTGCGCCGCGCCGTCGTCAAGCTCGACGAGGGTTTTTCGGGCGAAGGCAACGCCGTGCTGCGCTACGACGGCGCGCCGGAGGGGGCGGCGCTGCAGGGCTGGGCGCGCGACGCCCTGCCGCGCCTCGCCTTCGAGGCGGCGCGGATGGACTGGGAGACCTACCGCGCCAAATTCGCCGCCATGGGCGGGATCGTCGAGGCCTTCGTCGAGGGCGAGGACAAGCGCTCGCCCTCGGCGCAGCTACGCGTCGATCCGGCCGGCCGGGTCGAGGCGATCTCGACGCATGATCAGGTGCTCGGCGGCGCCAATGGCCAGATCTTTCTCGGCGCCCGCTTTCCCGCCGAGCCCGGCTACCGGCTCGACATCCAGACCGCCGGCCTCGTCGTCGCGCGCGCCCTCGCCGACAAGGGCGCGCTCGGCCGCTTCGGCGTCGACTTCCTGACCGTTCGGGCGCCGCAGGGCTGGCGCAGCCTCGCCATCGAGATCAACCTGCGCAAGGGCGGCACGACGCATCCCTTCCTGATGCTGCAATATCTCACCGGCGGCGCCTATGACGCGGCGAGCGGCGGTTTCGCAACGCCGGCGGGCGAGCCGCGCTGCTACTACGCCACCGACAATCTCGAGAGCCCGTCCTATCGCGGCCTGACGCCAGACGACCTGATCGACATCGCCGCGCTCAACGGCCTGCATTTCGACGCCGCGACGCAACAGGGCGTCGTCTTCCATCTGATCGGCGCGCTGAGCGAATTCGGCAAGCTGGGCCTGGTGGCGATCGCGCCCGATCAGGCCCGCGCCGACGCGCTGCACCGCCGCGCCGTCGCCGTGCTCGATCACGAATGCGGCGCGGGATGAAGCGCTCCGGTCCGCTGCACGGCAGGGCGGCTGGCATGCGGCGAATCCGGCGCAGTTCCGCCGAAAGCCGCTGCGCCGCCACGATCGAGGCGTCCGGGTCGAAAGGGGATTTGGCTGGGGGACCTGGATTCGAACCAAGATTAACGGAGTCAGAGTCCGCTGTTCTACCGTTGAACTATCCCCCAACGGGCGCGGGCTCGCCCGCGCGGGCGTTGAGATAGCCGAGGCGAGGGGCCGATGCAAGGGCGCCGCCGCGCCCGACGCGGGCCGTGGCCGGGCCGCAGATCAGCCCTGCGGCGCGCCTCTTCAATCGTTTCATGTTGCGGCTCGCTCGCGCGCGTCGCAAGATCGCGCCGCCTCACGGGGGGCGCGCGCGCCGGCGGCTGCGCGCAAGGCCAAATCGCGCAGGCCGGGCTCAGGCCCCCGCCGCGCCTGGGAGACGACGTCCATGAAACTGGTGCGCTATGGCAAGCCCGGCAAGGAAAAGCCCGGCCTGCTCGCCGACGACGGCAAGATCCGCGAGATCTCCACGCTCGTCGACGATCTTGCCGGCGAAGGCCTCTCGCCGAAATCGCTGAACCGCATCCGCAAGGCGAAACTGGCGTCGCTGCCTGTGGTGCGCGGAACGCCGCGAATCGGCGCCTGCGTCGGCCGGCCCGGCAACTTCATCGCCGTCGGCCTCAACTACGCCGACCACGCCGCCGAGACGAACTCGCCGATCCCCAAGGAGCCGATCCTGTTCAACAAGGCGCCGAACTGCGTCATCGGCCCCAACGACGATGTCGTCATCCCCAAGGGCTCGGTGAAGACCGACTGGGAGGTGGAACTCGCCGTCGTCATCGGCTCGACCGCCTCCTACGTGTCCGAGAAGGAGGCGATGAACCATGTCGCCGGCTTCTGCGTCTGCAACGACGTGTCGGAACGCGAGTTCCAGGCCGAGCGGTCAGGCCAGTGGATGAAGGGCAAGGGCTGCCCGACCTTCGGCCCGCTCGGCCCCTGGCTGGTGACGCCGGACGAGATCGCCGACGTGCAGAATCTCGGCATGTGGCTCGACGTCAATGGCGAGCGCGTCCAGAACGGCTCGACGAAGACGATGATCTTCAACGTCAAGCATCTCGTCTCCTACATCTCGCAGTTCATGCAGCTCGATCCGGGCGACGTCATCACCACCGGCACGCCGCCCGGCGTCGGCCTCGGCATGAAGCCGCCGCGCTTCCTGAAAGCCGGCGACACCTGCTCGCTCGGCATCGAGGGCCTCGGTCAGCAGGCCCAGCGCTTCATCGCCTGGAAGAAGGGCGCGTAGGAAAAAGCGGCCGGAGCCCGCTCCGGCCGCGCCTCACAGCCCGATCAGGAGGACGGCGCCGACGCTCGCCACGCCGACGCCGGCCAGACGCAAGGCAGGCCGGGCCTTCGTAACCAGTCCTAGCGCGACGCCTCCGGCGTGCAGCGCCGCGGTCGCCAGCAGGAAGCCCGCGCCATAGGCCAGCCCCTGCGCGTCGGCCGGCGTCTCGGCGCCATGCGCATGGCCGTGGAAAACGCCGAAGACAGCGACGAACAGCGCCGCGGCGACGACCGGCCAGCGCCAGGCGGCGGCGAGCGCGAGCCCGAACGCCACGAGCGACAGCGCGATCCCAGCTTCCGTCGGGCCGACGCCGACGCCCGCCGCGCCGAGCGCGCCGCCCGCCGCCATCGCCGCGACGAAGCCGGCGGGCACGATCCAGAGCGCTGCTCCGCCCAGTTGCGCGGCGAACAGGCCGACCGCCACCATCGCCAGAAGGTGATCGACGCCGGAGAACGGATGCGCCACGCCGAGCCCGAAGCCGTTCGCACTCATCCCCGTGTGCGCCAGCGCCGGCTCGCCGCCGGCGGCCCACAGGGCGACAGCGACGCCCAAGGCGCTGGTGATCGACATCTTGCGGTTCATGCGCAGCTCTCCGTTCCGGATCATCGCATCGGGCGGCGCCGGTGGCCGGCATTCAAGCCCAAAAATGCGGCGCCCACGACTGACGCGCGGGCGCCTCTCTGCTATTCGAGGCCAAGCATCAGCTCGAGATTTTGCACCGCTGCGCCCGAGGCGCCCTTGCCGAGATTGTCGAGCCTTGCGACCAGCGCCGCATGGCCGCGCGCCGCGTTGGCGAAGACGTGCAGCTGCATGTCGTTGGTCCCGTTGAGCGCCTCGGGCTCGAGCTTGCCGCTGGCGTGATCGGCGTCGGACGGCCCGTGCACGCTGACATAGCGGCTCTCCGCATAATGTCGAGACAGCGTCGCGAACAGATCCTCGCCGGACGGCTTGCCCGGCAGCGCGTCGAGATGCAGCGGGATCGAGACCAGCATCCCCTGCCGGAAATTGCCGACCGAGGGCGCGAAGATCGGCCGTCGCGTCAGCCCCGAATATTTGATGATCTCAGGCACGTGCTTGTGCTCGAGCCCGAGACCATAGAGCTCGAACGGCGGCGCCGTTCCGCTCTCATAGGCGGCGATCATGCTCTTGCCGCCGCCGCTGTAGCCCGACACGGCGTTGATCGTGATCGGCGCGTCCGGCGCGATGCGGCCGGCGTCGATCAGCGGCCTGAGCAGCGCGATGGCGCCGGTCGAGTAGCAGCCGGGATTGGAGACGCGCCGCGCCGCGGCGATCGCCTCGGCCTGGCCGCGCGTCAGCTCGGGGAAGCCGAACGTCCATCCCGGCGCGACGCGATGCGCCGTCGAGGCGTCGAGAATGCGTGGCCCCCGCGCGCCCATCGCGTCGACGAGAGCGACCGTCTGCTTCGCCGCCTCATCCGGCAGACACAGGATGACGAGGTCGACGCCGCCGAGCAGCGCGCCCTTGGCGCCGACGTCCTTGCGCGCCTCGTCCGGCAGGCTGACCAGCGCGACGCCCGGTATGTCGGCCAGCCGCTCGCGAATCTGCAGGCCCGTGGTGCCGGCCTCGCCGTCGATGAAAATCCTGGCGGTCATGTCGCTGCTCCGCAGGCTGGAGACGAAAAGAAAAAGCCGCGCTTCTGGCGCGGCTCGGGGTCACGTCAGGTCGAACGACCTCACCCTCACGCGCGAAGCGGGCGATCCGGGCGGCATCGGATGAGGACGGCGATCATCATGGTCGAGCGATGGCGGATGGCGCGGCGCCTGTCAAGGCGCTCGCGCCGGCCGCGCCGTCAGCGATTGGCCGCCGCCTCGACCTTCACCTTCTGCAGGAAGCCGGCCGGGTCCTTGATGCTGGCGAGGTCGATCAGCTTGACCGGCCCGCTCTTGCCGGTGGCGACGAGCGTCAGCGACTTCGGCTCGGCGACGAATTTCTGCGCCTCGCCGGCGATCGCCAGCGCCGAGGGGTCGCCGCCGAGAACCGCCGGCAGGAACTGCCCGGCCATCGCGCCCCACTCCTTGCGCAGCGCGTCGGGCTGCTTCTTCTGCTGCTGGGCGACGAAGGCGACCGCCTTCTCGAACAGGCCGGCATTGGCGAATTTGATCTCGAGGCGCGAGATGTCGGCGCCGAGCAGCGCGGCGAGCTGGGCGTTCTGGTCGGGCGCGAAGGCGCCTTTCTCGAGCGAGCCCATCGCCGCCTTCAGCGTGAGAGCGCCGGCGCTGGCGCCGGAGATCGTCCAGTCGTCGACAGTGAGCGCCTTCTTCGCCGCGTCATAGGCGCTCGTCATGGTCATGCCGAGATCGAGCTTGTCATAGCCGAACGGCGACAGATCGCGCGACAGCTTGGAGCCCTTGCCCGGCTCGATGACGAGGTTCTTGACGGCGAACACGCCCGACTTGAACAGCTCGCCGTCGAACACGTTGGTCATGTCGATGGAGCCGACGGCGATGCGGATCGGGCCCGTCCGCTCCTTCGGCCCGTCCTCGACGATGCTGAGATCGAAGCCGGTCCACTTGAACACGCCGACTCGCGGCTGCAGGCCCGCCGTGTCGCCGGTCGCGATCGCCGTGGCGACGGTCGAGAAATCGCCGTTCTCGATGGCGATGGCCCCCGATTTCATCGAGATCGGTTTGTCGCTCTTGTCCGTTCCCGCGACGTCGAAGGAGTCGAGCGTGGCCTTGCCGAGCTTGCCGGCGTTGATGTCGGTCGCCACGAAATTGTTGAAGGCGCCGCGCGCCTTCGGGCCCTGAATCTGGATCGTCGGAATGGCGAAGCGATCCGCCTTCATCGACTTCAGCAGCGCGGTGCGCTCCTCCTTGGTCGTGTCGGGCGTGAAAATCTTCACCACCTGCTCGCGGCTGAGGTTGGTGTTGGTCACCTCGATCTTCGGAAACGTCACCGTGCCGCCCTGCGGATTGGTGATGACGTGATTCTGGATCGTCACCATCTGCGCGAAGGCGGCCGGCGAAGCGAGGACCAGCGCGGCGACAGACAGCGCGGAGGCGAGCAGGCGGTTCGACATCGGGCGATCCTTTCGACGTTCTGCGGGGGACGGCACAAGAGGGCGACGCGCACAGACGGTCTGTGCGGTATCGCACAGGCGCCGCGCCCGCGCCACCGGACCGGGCCGACAGCGGACGCACGTGGTGAAGATTTCTCTCTCACGACTGCGCGAGCGCCGCGCGCCTGCTTGAATGCGGCGCAGCAGCGCGTGGACAATCCGGCGAGAGGCGAGGGCGCCGGCGCGACCGGCCCGGACCGCGCGGCGAGCCAGCACGAAAAAGGCCCGGGATCGCTCCCGGGCCTTTGCATGTCCGCGATGCGGCGGCGCTCAGCGCTTCGAGAACTGGAAGCTGCGGCGGGCCTTGCGGCGGCCGTACTTCTTGCGTTCGACGACGCGCGAGTCGCGCGTCAGGAAGCCTTCTTTCTTCAGCGCGGGGCGCAGATCCGGCTCGAAATTGGTCAGCGCCTTGGCGAGGCCGTGGCGCACCGCGCCCGCCTGGCCCGACAGTCCGCCGCCGTCGACCGAGACGATCACGTCGTACTGGCCGACGCGCTTGGCGACGACCAGCGGCTGCGACAGCAGCATGCGCAGCACCGGGCGGGCGAAGTAGACCTCGACCGTGCGCTCGTTGACGGTGATCTTGCCCGAGCCCGGCTTGATCCAGACGCGGGCGACCGCATCCTTGCGCTTGCCGGTGGCGTAGGCGCGGCCCTGCTTGTCGAGCTTCTGCGTGTATTTCGGACCCTCGACCGGCGCCGCCGCAGCGACGCCCGCGCCCTTCAGATCCTGCAGCGAGGAAAGAATCTCGGCCATGATCAGGCGCTCCTCGAATTCTTGGCGTTCATCTTGGCGATGTTGAGCACCGTCGGGTTCTGCGCGGCGTGCTTGTGTTCGCCGCCGCGATAGACGCGCAGATTGCCGAGCTGCTTGCGCCCGAGCGGCCCGCGCGGAAGCATGCGCTCCACCGCCTTTTCGAGCACGCGCTCCGGGAAGCGCCCCTCGAGGATGAAGCGCGCCGAGCGCTCCTTGATGCCGCCGATGTAGCCGGTGTGGTGGTAGTACATCTTCTGGTCGCGCTTGCGGCCGGTGAGCACCACCTTTTCGGCGTTGATGACGATGACATTGTCGCCGTCGTCCATGTGCGGGGTGAAGCTCGGCTTGTGCTTGCCGCGCAGGCGCATGGCGATGATCGTGGCGAGCCGGCCGACGACCAGCCCGCTGGCGTCGATCAGCACCCACTTCTTCTCGATGTCGGCAGGGGTCGCCGAATAGGTTTTCATGTTCGGTCCCTTTCGGGGCTCGGTCCGTCCGCAACACAAAGGCGGCGGGAGTCCCGCCGCCGTGTCGGGCGCTGCTCTAGGCGAGCTGCGCCGGCCCGTCAAGGGCGAACGTCGCGGGCCATGCGCAGAAAACGCCCGTTTTTCGCAGCTCGAACGAGCGCGGTAATTTAATACCGCACATTGGCGCAGCCTTGTCTGCATCGCGCGGCGGCTTTCGCGCAACTCGTATTTACAAAACTAGTTTTTTAGATCAATATAGCGGCTCACCCGGAGGTCCGCATGAAGCGCGCCCTGCTCCTGTCCCTCGGACTGCCGCTCGGCCTCGCCGTCATCGCCGCGCTCCTGCCCGTCGCCCTGCCCGCCGGCTATCACGATTTCGCCGACCGCTCGCATCTATGCGGGCTGCATCCGTTCGGCGACACGGCCTCCAATCTCGGCTTTCTTCTCGCCGGCCTGTTCGTCTGGGCGCAGGCGCGGGCCGCACATGAGCGGTTGCTGGCGATCGCGCTCGTCGCAACCTGCGCGGGATCGTGGTGGTATCATCTCGCGCCCGACGACGGCCGGCTGCTGGTCGACCGGCTCCCGATGGCGCCTGCCTTCGCGGCGATGGGCGCGATCGCCCTGTTTTCCGACGCGCCGCGTCTGGCGCTGCACTTTTCCATCGTCGCCTCGCTCCTGTTCGCGCTGGCGGCGTGGTTTGCTCAGGCGACGGGGAACCAGGCCTATTGGGTCGCAGCGCAGATCCATGTGCTGCTGATCGTCCTCTCCGCCATCGTCGATCCGCGCCTGCGCGCCGCCGCGCTCGCCGCCTTCGGCCTCTACGTGGCGGCCAAGCTGTGCGAGACGTTCGATCATCGCATCCTGGCGCTGACCGGCTTCGTCTCCGGTCACACCATCAAGCACCTTCTCGCCGCGCTCGCGCCGGCGCTGTGGTTCGCGCTGTGGCGGCGTGCGCCAACTGTGAACTTGGCGCGGATCGCCGGATAGGGCTAGACAGGCGCAGGGCGCGGCGGAGCGACCGCGCCGCGCGAGGGCCGATGAATCGCGAACGCGCCGAACGCATTGCCACGGAATGGAAGGAACTGGCGACGATCTTCGCCGCGCTCGGCGACTCGCATCGCCAGCGCATGCTGCTGTTGTTCGACGTCGGCGAGGAATTGCCGGTCGGCGCCGTCGCATCGGCGGTGCAGCTGTCGCCGACCGCGGCCGCCCATCACATCAACATCCTGCGTCAGGCCGGCATCCTGAAAGCCCGGCGGGCGGGCCGCGCGACGCTTCTGTCGGTCGACCGGAATCTGCTCTCGGGATGCCTCGAGGCGACGCTCGCCTATGTCCGGGACGAGAGCGGCGGGGTGTGAAACTCACCCCGCCCGCGCCCGCCGCCAGGCTCCCCACGCCGTCGCCGCGACGACGCCGAGCGTGATCACGCCGAGCGTTCCGGCGATCGGCCGGGCGAAGAAAGTCAGGAACGAGCCGTCCGACTTGATCATCGAGGTCATGAAGCTCTGCTCGAGCAATTCGCCGAGCACGAGGCCGAGGATCAGCGGCGCCACCGGCACGCCGTTCTCCTCGAGCAGCCAGCCGACGACGCCGAACACCAGCATCAGCACGATGCCATAGGGGCTGTTGGTCATGGCGAAGGAGCCGACGATGCAGAACATGAGGATCGTCGGGATCAGCACGTTCTTCGGCACGGCGAGCAGCGCCCGCGCCCCGCGGATCGCCGCATAGCCGAGCGGCAGCATGAGCAGATTGGCGAGGATGAAGACGATGAACACCGCATAGATGAATTGCGGGTTCTGCAGGAACACGGTCGGTCCCGGATTCATGCCCTTCATGTAGAGCACGCCGATGACGATGGCGGTGATCGAGTCGCCCGGAATGCCGAAGACGAGCGCCGGAATCCACGCCGCGCCGACCGCCGCGTTGTTGGCGGAGGTGGCGTCGAGCACGCCCTCGATATGGCCGGTCCCGAACTTCTCCGGCTCCTTCGAGAAGCGCTTCGACACCGCGTAGGACACCCAGGCGGCGATGTCCGCGCCGGCGCCCGGCAGCGCGCCGATCAGCGTGCCGATCATCGAGCCGCGCAGGAAGTTCTTCCAGTAGCGCCGCGACACCTGCCCGAGGCCGCGGAACAGCGCGCCGACCTTGTCCTGAACCATCAGCCCGTGCAGATCGATCGCCATCGCCCCGCGCATCAGTTCGGAGACGGCGAAGACGCCGATCATCGTCGGGATGAAATTGATGCCCGACATCAGATCGACATTGCCGAATGTGAAGCGCGGAAAGCCGGCCGCCGGATCGATGCCGATGCAACCGACTCCGAGGCCGAGCAGCAGCGAGATGAAGCCCTTCAGCGGATCGTTGCTGCCGATCATGATCGCGCACATCAGGCCGAGACAGGCGAGCCAGAAATATTCGAAAGACGAGAAATTGATCGCCAGTTCCGCCAGCGCCGGCGCGGCGAGAATCAGCACGGCGACGCCGAACAGGCCGCCGAGCGCGGAATAGACGAGATTGACGCCGAGATTGAGTTCGAGCTGGCCCTTCTTGGCCATCTCGTAGCTCTCGTCGGCATAGGCGGCCGAGGCGGGCGTGCCGGGCATGCGCAGCATCGCCGCGGGAATGTCGCCGGCGAAGATCGCCATCGCCGTCGCCGTGACGATCGCGGCGAGCGCCGGCACCGGCGCCATGAAGAAGGTGACCGGCACCAGCAGCGCCGTCGCCATCGTCGCCGTCAGGCCCGGCATCGCGCCGACGAACAGGCCGAATGCCGCGGAGGCGAAAATGACGCCGAGCACATAGGGGTCGAGGACGAGGCCGAAAGCCTGGATGATCGCCGTCATCGCTCAGCCCCCGGCGACGATCTGCATGAACAGGCCGCGCGGCAGCGGCACGCGCATCAGCGTGCCGAAGAACCAGTGCACCGCCGCCGTCATGACGAGCGCGACGGCGAGATTGGTCAAGGGCCGCACGCCGAACCACGCCATCAGCGCCAGCAGCAGCAGGAAGGCGGTCGGGATGAAGCCGAGCCGCTCTGCGGCCAGGAGGTAGAAGACGTTTGCCCCGACCACCAGCAGCAGCCCGCCGATCCGGCGCGGATCTTTCAGCGCCGGGTCGATCCGCAGCAATGGCGCGCCGGAGGCGGCGGCGCGCTGCGCCCGCACGAACAGCGCGAGAGCGCAGACGATCAGCCCGGCGCCGAGAATGCGCGGAAACAGCGCCGGCCCGTATTTCTGGCCCGGGAAGGCCGGAAAATTCAGCGTCGCCGCAATCAGCGTCGCGCCGAGCGCCAGAAAGAGAAGAGCGGCGAGGCGGTCGTCGAAACGCATCCGGGATTTCCTATCTGGACAGACGAATGCGGGCCGGCGCGTTGTCTGTTGCGAGCCCCGCGCGATCCTCCTCGTCATTGCGAGCGGCGCGAAGCAATCCATCCCGGCCGCGCTCGGCATGGATTGCCTGGTCGGCTTCGCCCCCTCGCAATGACGTGGAAGCGCGCGGCCCTGCTTGCGCTGCGCCGCGCCGGTCTCAGCCTTTCTTCAGGCCGGCGGCCGCCATCGCCGCGCCCATCGCCTTGTCGCCTTCCGCCATGTAGGCGGCGAAGCCCGCGGGCTCGGCCCAGGTCACGCCGAAGCCGCGCGACGACATGAAGTCCTTGTACTCTTTCGAGTCGTACGCCTTCTTGAGCGCCGCGGTCAGGGCCGCGGCGATGTCGGCGGGCATGCCCTTCGGCCCGGCGAGGCCGCGCCAGGCGCCGACCGAATACTTGATCCCGAGCGTCTCGTTGAGGGTCGGCACGTCCTTGAACAGCGGGTTGCGTTCCGGCGCCATGATGGCGAGGCTGACCGCCTTGCCCGCGTCGATCATCGCCTTCGCCTCGGGCACCGAACAGGTGACGATGTCGACGCCGCCGGCGGCGAGATCCTGCATCGCCGGCGCCGCGCCGTTCGAGGGCACCCACGGCACGTGATCGGGCTTCAGCCCCATCGCCTGCAGCCAGCCGATCAGGGCCAGATGCCAGATGCCGCCCTGCCCCGTGCCCGACGCCTTGAACTTGCCCGGCGGGCTCGACTTGATCGCCTCGGCGAGGTCCTTGATCGTCTTGTAGGGCGAACTCGTCGAAACCTGCACGCCGGGCGGGTCGACATTGAGCAGCGCCAGCGGCGTGTAGCTCGTCGGGTTGAGATCGGTCAGACCCTGATGATGCATCATCGTGATCTCGACCGTGATCATGCCGATCGTGTAGCCGTCCGGCGCGGCGGTGGCGATCGCCGAATGGCCGACCACGCCCGACCCGCCGGTGCGGTTGACGACGTTGAAGGGCTGGCCGAGGTCCTTCTCGAGGATTGCGGCGACGATGCGCGCCGTCGCGTCGGTGCCGCCGCCCGCGCCCCAGGGGCACACCAGCGTCACCGGCCGGGTCGGATATTTGGACTGCGCGCGCGCCGCGCCCGGCAGCAGCGCCGCGGCGCCGGCGCCCGCCGCGCCAGCCACGAAACCGCGCCTGTCGATGCGTCTGGTCATCTCGTTTCCTCCCTGTGCGATCTCATCTCCGCCCGGCGTTCTGACCCGAGGGGGCGCGCCGTTGGCGAAAAGATTTGCACGCAGGAACGCGACCTGCAACGATTTAGACCGGCGGGATCGAATAGCAGCCGGTGGCATGCGCGACGAGATCGTCGCGCCCCTCCGACAGGATCGCGACCTCGCCGACGGCGAGGCGCTTGCCGAGCTTCAGCAGCCGGCATTCGCCGATCAGATCGCGCGGCTCGGGCTTGCGCAGGAAATTGATGTTCAGATTGGTCGTCACCGCCAGCGCCACCGGGCCGATCTGCGCCAGGATGGCGATATAGAGCGACAGATCGGCCAGCGCGAACATCGCCGGCCCCGAGATCGTGCCGCCCGGCCTGAGATGGCGCTGGTGATAGGCCATGCGCACGCGCGCCGTCATCGGGCCCGCCGCCTCGACCACGAAGGACCGGCCGCCGGTATGAATCTGCGGAAAATCGGTCTCGAGGAAGGCGTTCAGTTCGGCGACGGACATACGTGTCGACATCGAGGGACCCCTGGCGTCGGCCCCCTTTGCCATGCGGCCCGGCGCCCGTCGAGCGCCGCCTGCCGCCGGGCGACGCAGGCCTGCCCTGCCCGGCGCGCCGCTGGACGCAGCGCGCGGCTCGCCTAGATTGCGCCGCCCGCCCCGGATTCCGCTCGCCCCGTGTCGCAACGCCCCTTCTATCTGACGCCGCTCATCGTCGCGACGGCGATGTTCATGGAGAATCTCGACTCCACGATCATCGCCACCTCGCTGCCGGCGATCGCCGTCGATCTGAACGAAGATCCGATCTCGCTGAAGCTGGCGCTGACGTCCTATCTGCTCTCGCTCGCCGTCTTCATCCCGGCCTCGGGCTGGGCGGCGGATCGCTATGGCACGCGCACCGTGTTCCGCGCCGCCATCGCCGTCTTCACCCTCGGCTCGATCCTGTGCGGACTGTCCTCCAGCCTGCCGCAGTTCATCGGCGCGCGCATCGTGCAGGGCATGGGCGGGGCGATGATGGTGCCGGTCGGCCGGCTGATCGTCTATCGCTCGGTCGATCGCGCCGATCTCGTGCGCGCCCTCGCCTATCTGTCGGTGCCCTCGCTGATCGGCCCCGTGCTCGGCCCGCCGATCGGCGGCTTCATCACCACCTATTTCCACTGGCGCTGGATTTTCTGGCTCAACGTGCCGATCGGCGTCCTCGGCATGATTTTCGCCACCCGCTATGTCGAGCAGTTCGTCGCCGACCGGCGCGCCCGGCTCGATCTTGCCGGCTTCGCCCTGGTCGGCTTCGGCCTGTCGGCGGTGATCTTCGGCTTCACCATCGCCGGCCGCGGTTTCGTCGGGCCGCTCGCCAACGCCGCGCTGATCGGCGCCGGCGCGCTGGCGCTGGCCGCCTATGTCGCCTATGCGCGGCGCACGCCGCACGCCATCGTCGACCTGAGCCTGATGCGCATTCCGACCTTCCGGGCGAGCGTCACCGGCGGCTTCGTCTTCCGCATCGGCGTCGGCGCGATGCCCTTCCTCTTGCCGCTGCTGCTGCAGCTCGGCTTCGGCCTGACGCCGTTCCAGTCCGGCCTGCTGACCTTCGCCTCCTCCGCCGGCGCGCTTCTGATGAAGACGACGGCGGGGCCGATCCTCGGCTGGGGCGGCTTTCGCCGCGTCATGACGGTGAACGCCGTCGCTTCGGCCGCCATGCTGGCGGCCTGTGGCCTGTTCCGGCCCGACACGCCGCACGCGATCATCCTGCTGACGCTGCTCGCCGGCGGCTTCCTGCGCTCGCTGCAGTTCACCGCGATCAACGCCCTCGCCTTCGCCGACATTCCGAATGAACGTCTGTCGAAGGCGACCAGCCTGTCAGGGACGATGCAGCAACTCTCGCTGACCTCGGGCGTCGCGGTCGGCGCCGCCGTGCTCGAGACGACGCGCTTTCTGCAGGGCGATCCGACGCTCGAGGCGCGCGACTTCGCGCCCGCCTTCTTCGTCGTCGCGGCGATCTCGGCGCTCTCTGTCATCGCCTTCGCGCGGATGAGCCCGGACGCGGCCGCCTCGCTGTCGAGAGGCCGCCGTCAGGCCGGGGACTGAGCGCCGCGGAAGCCCGTCGCCAGTACGTAGAGCTCGGCCGACTCGGCCCGGCTCGCCTTCGGCTTGACGTGCCGCACCGTGGCGAAGTCGCGCTTCAGCCGCGCCAGCAATTCACCCTCGGTTCCGCCCTGGAACACCTTGGCGAGGAAGAAGCCGCCCGGCGCCAGCACCTCGCCGGCGAAGTCGGCCGCCAGCTCCGCCAGATGCACGATGCGCAGATGATCGGTCTTCTTGTGGCCGGTGGTGTTGGCCGCCATGTCGGACATGACGCCGTCGGCGAGGCCGCCGAGCATCGCCTTCAGCCTCGCCGGCGCTTCAGGATCGAGGAAGTCCATGACCTGAAAATCGACGCCGGCGATCGGCTCGACCTCGAGCAGATCGATGCCGACGACCTTGCCCTTGCCCTCCTGCGCGCCGATCCGACGCGCGGCGACCTGCGCCCATCCGCCCGGCGCCGCGCCGAGATCGACGATGCGCTGGCCGGGCTTCAGCAGCCTGTAGCGGTCGTCGATCTCGATCAGCTTGTAGGCGGCGCGCGAACGCCACCCGTCGCGCCGCGCCAGCGCGACGTAAGGATCGTTGAGCTGGCGCTGCAGCCATTGCGTCGAGGAGGCGGAGCGGCGTTTGGCGGTCTTGACCCGCGTCTTGAGCGAGCGCCCGCCCTCGCGCCCGCCGCCCGAGGCGGCGCCGCTCATGGCGGCGTCCTGGGCGGCCGCGCCGCGCCGCGCCAGGCGCGGTCGGCGCTCAGCATCTGCATCAGGATGCCCTCGCGCAGGCCGCGGTCGGCGATGCGGATGCGCCGCGCCGGAAAGGCCCGCCGGATCGCCTCGAGAATGGCGCAGCCCGCCAGCACCAGATCGGCGCGATCCGGCCCGATGCAGCCATTGGCGGCGCGTTCGTCGAAGCTCATCGCGCGCAGCCGGCCCATCGCCTGGCTGACTTCGCCATCGTCCATCCACAGCCCGTCGACACGCCGCCGGTCGTAGCGCGCCAGATTGAGATGAATGCCGGCGATCGTCGTCACCGTGCCGGACGTGCCGAGCAGGTGGAAGCGCTCGCAGCGCCGCTGCACGCCGGTGCGGTCGATGAATGTCGCCAGTTTCTCGCCGACGAAATCGACCATCGCCTCGAAGGCCTCGGCCGGCACGTCGCGCCCGCCGAAACGTTCGGCCAGCGACACGACGCCGAGCGGCAGCGACACCCAGACGCGGATGCGGTCGCGCAGCGTCTGCTCGCGGCCGTTGGCGCGCGCCAGCCAGACGATCTCCGACGAGCCGCCGCCGATGTCGAACAGCAGGATGCCGCGCGCCTGGTCGTCGGCGAGCGCGGCGCAGCCCTCGGCCGCCAGATGCGCCTCGGTCTGCCGGTCGACGATCTCCAGGTCGAGGCCGACCTGCTCGCGCACGCGATCGAGGAAGTCCCGGCCGTTCTGCGCCGCGCGGCAGGCTTCGGTGGCGATCAGCCGCGCCCGCGCCACGCCGCGATGGCGGATCTTGTCGCGGCACACCGCCAGCGCGGCGAGCGTGCGTTCGATCGCCGCCTCGCCGAGCCGCCCGGTCTGCGACAGGCCCTCGCCGAGGCGCACGATGCGCGAGAAGGCGTCGACGATGCGAAACCCGTCCGCCGCCGGTCGCGCCACCAGCAGCCGGCAATTGTTCGTGCCGAGATCGAGCGCGGCGTACGTCGCGGCGCGGTGGTTCGATCCGTTCGATCCGCCGCCCCGGTCCTGCGCCCCGCCCGGCTTCGCCGGCGCGCCCCCGCATGGGCTGCTCGCGTCGGGGTCCACCTCAAGCTCCTCCGCCGCACGCCCGATCGGGCCCCGAGCCCCCGGCCGCGCAGCCTCTGTCACGGCGAGCTTAGCAATCAAGCCGGGCGACGGCTAGCAGGGCGCCGCCCGGCCCGCCTCAGCCCTCTGGCCTGAGCAGATGACCCGCCGCGGCGGCGCGCAACGTCGCGACGCAGACGACGGCGACGATGGCCGTCGCCGCCGCCAGCGCCG
>JAEULW010000172.1 GCA_016793505.1 Methylobacteriaceae bacterium
CGACCTTGGCGTCCTTCATCTCGGCGTCGAACTGCACCAGCATGTCGTTGGTCGACTTCATGCCGGCCGCGTCGATGATCCCGGTCTGCGAGTAGGACGGCTTCGACTTCGTCACGGCGGTGACGTAGAGCGCCTTGTCGCCGAGCAGATACTGTTCGGGCACGACGGCGGCGATTTCTTCGGGTGAGGCTTTGGCGATCCATTTGAGCGCCATGACGAGGCCGTCGACCAGCGCCTGCGTGGTGGCGGGATTCTTCTCGATGAAATCCGCCTTGGCGTAGAGCACGGCGGCGGGGTTGGAGCCGCCGAACAGGGCGCGCGTGCCCTCCTCGGTGCGGGTGTCGACGACGGCGCGGATCGAGCCGTCGCGCTCCAGCATCGAGATCACCGGCTCGAGATGCGAGATCGCGTCGATCTCGCCCTTCTGGATCGCGGCGACGGCCGAGGCGGCCGAGCCGACGCCGACGAAGCTCGCCTCCTGCGGCGTCAGGCCGGCCTTCGCCAGCACGAAGTTGACCAGCATGTTGGTCGAGGAGCCGGGCGCGGTGACGCCGATCTTCTTGCCCTTCAGATCCTTCGGGCCTTCGTAAGCGACGCCCTTCTTGACCGCCAGCACGATGCCGGGAAAGCGGCCGAGCTCGACCACGGCGCGGATGTCCTGGCCTTTGGCCTGCATGCGGATGGTGTGCTCATAGGCGCCGGTGACGACGTCCACCGAGCCGCCGACGAGCGCCTGCAGCGACTTCGCGCCGCCGGCGAAATCGCTGATCTCGACGTCGAGGCCCTTCTCCTTGAAGAAGCCCTTCCGCTCGGCGACGGTGAGCGGCAGATAGTAGAGCAGCGCCTTGCCGCCGACGCCGAGCTGCACTTTCGGTTTCTCGGGCGCCTGCGCCAGCGCGGCGCCGGCGAAGCTCAGAGCGAAAGCTGCGGCCGCGAACCATCCGATGCGTTTCATGGGCTTCTCCCTCATTGTCGCTGCGCCGCTTCCGGGCGCCAGACGAGCAGCCGGTTCTCGGCGAATGTGACGATCTGGTCGATCAGGATGACGAAGACGGCGAGCACGAACATGCCGGCGAAGACGCCGGTGACGTCGAACACGCCCTCCGCCTCGTGGATAAGATAGCCGAGCCCCGCCGCCGCGCCCAGATATTCGCCGACCACCGCGCCGACCAGCGCGAAGCCGACCGAGGAATGCAGCGAGGAGAACATCCACGACATCGCCGAGGGCCAGTAGACATGGCGGAACAGCTGCCAGCCGTTCATGCCGAGCATGCGGGCGTTGGCGAGGATCACCGGGCTGGTCTCCTTGACGCCCTGATAGACGTTGAAGAAGACGATGAAGAAGACGAGCGTGAAGCCGAGCGCCACCTTCGACCAGACGCCGAGGCCGAACCAGAGCATGAAGATCGGCGCCAGCACGACGCGCGGCAGGGCGTTGGCCATCTTCAGATAGGGATCGAAGACGGCGGCGACGCGCGGCGCCATGGCGAAGGCGAAGCCGATCAGGATGCCGGCGGCCGAGCCGATGACGAAGGCGAGCACCGTCTCCTGCAGCGTGATCCACAGATGCTTCCAGATCGAGCCCGTGGCGAAGAAATTCCAGACGCGCGCGGCGACGTCGCCCGGCGTCGAGAAGAAGAAGCGCACGGTCTTGGGATCGCCGAACAGCGTCGTGTTCGCTGCGATGTGCCAGAGCGCGATCAGGATCGCGGCGACGGCGAGACGCCAGCCGAGCAGGGCGCCGCGCGACATCACGAGGCCCGCCCGTAGGTTTTCAGCACCTCGGCGCGCAGATCCTCCCAGATCGCCTTCTGCAGGGCGTGGAAGCGCGGCTCGAGCCTGACCTCGTTGGCGTCGCGCGGGCGCGGCAGATCGACGACATGCTGCGAAACGAGGCGCGCCGCCGGGCCCGCCGACATCACCACGACGCGATCGGCCAGCGCGATCGCCTCCTCGAGGTCATGCGTGACGAACAGCACCGCCTTGCGGTCGGCGCTCCACAGGTCGAGCAGGACATCGCCCATCAGCGCGCGCGTCTGCGCGTCGAGCGGGCCGAAGGGCTCGTCCATCAACAGGATCTTCGGATCGCGGATCAGCATCTGGGCGAGCGCGACGCGCTTCTTCTGGCCGCCCGAAAGCTGATGCGGATAGCGCGCCTCGAAACCGGAAAGGCCGACGCGGGCGAGCCAGTCGCGCGCCCGCGCCAGCGCCGCGGCGCGGGCGACGCCGCCGACCTCGAGCGCCACGGCGACATTGTCGAGCGCCGTCTTCCACGGCATCAGCGCATCCTGCTGGAAGAGATAGCCCGCCTCGCGCGTGACGCCGCGCACCGGCCGGCCGAAGACGCGCGCTTCGCCCTCGACCGGCGCCAGCAGGCCGGCGACGACGTTGAGCAGCGTGGACTTGCCGCAGCCCGTCGGCCCGACGATGGCGACGAATTCATGCGGGGCGACGGCGAGGTCGACGCGGCCGACGGCGCGAAAGGCGTTCTGTCCGGCGCCGAAGGCGACGCCGACGCCGGCGAGTTCCACCGCCGTTTCGCGCGGTGCGGCTGCAGGACTTGCGCTCGCTGTCGCCTCGCTCAGGCCCGATCCTCCCCGTGCGACGCGCCGGTCGCCGCTTTCCGGCCGGATAGGCTGAACCCGGGCTGAACGCAAGCCGCGCCGCGGCGCGATATTTTTTCGTCTCCCGCCTGTGTTTTGCGCGGGTTGCGCCATTGCGCGGTCACGAGCGCCATATTTTATTCGGGACGCCCGGCGGCGCCGGGTCCGGAGTCGTCCCGCCCGGGGGCGCTTCGTCGATTGTTCCGGGCAAAGGATCGCGCCCATGATTTCCAAGCGTCTCATTGCCTCGGCCGCCGCGCTGGCCCTGTCCTTCGGCGCCGCCTATGCGCAGACGGCCCAGCCGGCCCAGCCCGCCCGCCCGGCGACGCCGCCGCCCGCCGCCGCCGCTCCGGCCAAGCCGGCGACGCCCGCCGCCGCGCCTGCGGCCGCGGCCAAGCCGGCGACGCCGGCCGCCAAGAAGACCAATCTCAACACCGCCGCGGCGGAAGAACTCGACAAGCTGCCGCAGATCGGCCCGGCGCGCGCCAAGTCGATCATGGAGGCCCGCGCCAAGGCGAAGTTCAAGAACTGGGACGATTTCGTCGCCCGCAACGTCGTGCCGAAGAACGCCGAGGACTCGATCAAGGACCTCGTCAGCTTCTGACTAGCGTCGCCGCCGGGCCAGTCGCCCGGCGGCGTTTCGATTCAGCCGGGATAGCCGTGGCGCTTGCGCGAGGCGGCGATCAGGCCGCGCGCCTCGGCGTCGCGGCCGGCGGCGCAGGCGGCCTCGGCCTCAGCGATCTCGCCCCTGATCTGATCATAGACCTTCTGGTTGACGTGGCCGGTCTTCAGGTCGTTCTCCTGAATGGCGCGGAAGCGGGCGACGTCGCCCGAGCAGCCGGCGCCCTCGGGCAGGCGGAAGCCGGCCGGCGTCACCGGCGAGGGCGGGGCGGCGGCGGGCGCGGGCGCCTGCGCGGTCTGGTTGCAACCGGCGGCGGCGAGCGCCAAAGCGAGCGCGGCGGCGAGGGGAACGGGGCGCATCGGCGTCTCCTGATCGGCGAATCGGACAGTTTCGTCCCGCTCAGGTCGCCGCGACTGTGGCGCGGCGTCAACGCCGTCCGGCGAAATCGCTGACGCCCGACCGACGCGCTTGCCGGACGCGCGGGCGGCGGGTTATTCTTGCATCCGACGCGGACGACGGTTCGGCCGCGAACGGGGATGTCGTGGCGCCTTTCGCCTTCAGCCTGACCGACGACGCGCGCGCCGCCCGGCGCCGGCCGCGGTCGGCCGCGCGCGCCGCGCTGCTGCTTCTTAGCCGCCCCTGAGAGCCGGCCGGGCTGACGCCTGGGCCCTCAGGGGACGCCGCCAACCCGAACCTTCCGCCCGATCCGGCCCCATGCGCGCGACGCGCCGCCGGACGCATCAGGACCGAACCCCATGTCCCAGACCCAGCAGGCCTCGTCCAACAAGGACCGCGTTCTCATCTTCGACACGACGCTGCGCGACGGCGAGCAGTGCCCCGGCGCCTCGATGACGCTGGAAGAAAAGCTCGAGGTCGCCGAACTGCTCGACGAGATGGGCGTCGACATCATCGAGGCCGGCTTCCCGATCGCCTCGGACGGCGATTTCGAATCCGTCGCCGAGATCGCCAAGAGAGTGAAGAACGCGGTGGTGTGCGGCCTCTCCCGCGCCGCGCCGAACGACATCGACCGCTGCGCCGAGGCGGTGCGCGGGGCGAAGCGGGCGCGCATCCACACCTTCATCTCCACCTCGCCCGTGCACATGAAATACAAGCTGCAGAAGGAGCCGCATCAGGTGCTGGAGCTCGTCACCCAGCAGGTGACGCGGGCGCGCGGCCATGTCGGCGACGTCGAGTGGTCGGCCGAGGACGCGACGCGCACGGAAATGGATTTCCTGTGCCGCTGCGTCGAGGCGGCGATCAAGGCGGGCGCGACGACGATCAACCTGCCCGACACGGTCGGCTATTCGGTGCCGGAGGAGTATGCCCAGATGTTCCGCACCGTGCGCGAGCGCGTGCCGAATTCGGACAAGGCGGTGTTCTCGGTGCATTGCCACAATGATCTCGGCATGGCGGTCGCCAACACGCTCGCCGGCATCGCCGGCGGGGCGCGGCAGATCGAATGCACGGTCAACGGCATCGGCGAGCGGGCGGGCAACGCCTCGCTCGAGGAGATCGTCATGGCGCTGAAAGTGCGCGGCGACGCCATGCCCTATGACAGCGGCGTCGAGGCGACGATGCTGATGCGCGCCTCCAAGCTCGTCTCGGCGGTGACGAGTTTTCCGGTGCAGTACAACAAGGCGATCGTCGGGCGGAACGCGTTTGCGCATGAGAGCGGCATCCATCAGGACGGCATGCTCAAGCACACCCAGACCTACGAGATCATGACGCCCGAGTCGGTCGGCGTGTCGAAGACCTCGCTGGTGATGGGCAAGCATTCGGGCCGCCACGCCTTCAAGGAGAAGCTGAAGGACCTCGGCTATTCGCTGGGCGAGAACGCGCTGAACGACGCGTTCACGCGCTTCAAGGCGCTGGCCGACCGCAAGAAGCACGTCTATGACGAGGACATCGAGGCGCTGGTCGACGACGAGATTCTCAACGCGCACGACCGCATCAAGGTGGTGGCGCTGACCGTCATCGCCGGCACGATGGGCCATCAGAGCGCGACGCTGACGCTCGACATGGACGGCCAGCACATCACCACGCAATCGACCGGCAACGGCCCGGTGGACGCGATCTTCAACGCCATCCACAAACTCGCCCCGCACACCGCGACGCTCGACCTCTATCAGGTGCATGCGGTGACCGAGGGCACCGACGCGCAGGCGGAAGTCTCGGTGCGCCTGTCGGAAGGCGATGCGGTGGTGACGGGCAAGGGCGCCGATCCCGACACCATGGTCGCCTCGGCCCGCGCCTATGTCTCGGCGCTCAACAAGCTGATGGCCAAACGCGGCCGCGGCGGCCGACCGGCGGCGATGAACGCCGGGGTGTGAGGGGCGCCTCCTCGCCGTCATGGCGCGGAGCGCCGCGACGCCCCCCGTCATGGCGAGGAGCGCAGCGACGAAGCCATCCACGCCGGGCGTGAAGCGTGGCGCCATGGATCGCTTCGCTGCGCTCGCGATGACGGCGGAGAGGCGTCTCGCCCGCGCGGCCGACCGCCCGCACGGGCGCAACGGCGCCGCGTGGATGGCCGGGACAAGCCCGGCCATGACGGCGGGGCGGGCGCGGCGGCGGCATGGATCGCTTCGCTGCGCTCGCGATGACGGCGGAGAGGCGTCTCGCCCGCGCGGTCGACCCCGCACGGGCGCAACGGCGCCGCGTGGATGGCCGGGGCGAGCCTGGCCATGACGGCGGGGCGGCGGCGATGAACGCCGGGGTGTGAGGGGCGACTCCTCGCCGTCATGGCGGGGAGCGCCGCGACTCCCCCGTCATGGCGAGGAGCGCAGCGACGAAGCCATCCACGTCGGGCGCGAGCCGCGACGAGGATGGATCGCTTCGCTGCGCTCGCGATGACGGCGGAGAGGCGTCTCGCCCGCGTGGACGACCGCCCGCACAGACGCAACGGCGCCGCGTGGATGGCCGGGGCGGGCCCGGCCATGACGGCGGGGCGGCGCGGCGGCGGCATGGATCGCTTCGCTGCGCTCGCGATGACGGCGAGGGGCGCGATCGGCGCCGGGGGAAAAAGCGCTGGACTCGTCCGCCCCCCTTTGCTACCTCGCACGCCGTCGCGGCGCGCGTCGCCGCGCGGTTTGATGGGCGCATAGCTCAGTTGGTAGAGCAGCTGACTCTTAATCAGCGGGTCCCAGGTTCGAGCCCTGGTGCGCCCACCATCAAATCCGGCGATTGAATTGGGGTCAGACCGGGCGCAGGCGGTAGTGGCCGACGCCCCAGACCGCGCCGCCGGCATGGCCGAACAGGCCCTCGGTCGCCAGGAAGAACCAGCGCCAGCGCCGCATCCAGAGCTTCACATCGCGCCCGTAGACCGGGGTGAGCACGGCCTCGACGCGATCGGCGGCGGCGTCGAAATTGGCCAGCCAGGCCGCCGCCGTGCGGGCGTAGTGCTCGCCCGACCAGCGCCATTCCGCCTCGACCTCGAACAGATCGGGAAAGCGGCGGGCGAGGCTGTGGGCCGGCATCACGCCGCCGGTGAAGAAGTGCTGGGCGATCCAGTTGGACCGGTCCGCCGGATCGAACCGGTAGGAGGCGCGGGCGTGGGTGAAGACGTGCAGGAACAGCCGGCCGTCATCGGCGAGCCAGCGCCGGCAGCGGGCGAGCAGCGTGCGCCAGTTCGACATGTGCTCGAACATCTCGATCGAGACGATGCGGTCGAAGCGCCCGGCGGTCGCGAAATCGTTCATGTCGGCGGTGACGACCTCGACATTGGCGAGCCCGCGTTCTGCGGCGCGCGACAGGATGGCGGCGCGCTGCGAGGCCGAATTCGACACCGCGACGATGCGCGCGTTGGGGAATCGCTCGGCCATGAACAGCGTCAGCGAGCCCCAGCCGCAGCCGAGTTCGAGGATGCGCATGCCGTCGGCGAGGCCGGCGCGCTCGACCGTGGCGGCGAGGGCGGCCTCCTCGGCCTGCGCCAGCGTCGTCTGCGCGTCGGCGAAGCAGCAGCAGGAATATTTGCGCCGCGGCCCGAGCACGATGTCGAAGAAGGCGGCCGGAACTTCGTAGTGCTGGGCGTTGGCGTCCTCGACATGGCTGGCGATCGGGCGCCGGCGCATGTCGTCGAGGAAGGCGCGCTCGGCCGCCTCGTCGGACCCGCGCAGGCGCGAAGCTGTGCCGGCCACCATCGAGCGGATGACGGCGCGGGTCAGCGCGTCGGGCGTCGGGGCGCGTTCGGCGAAGGCGATCATCGCGGGCAGGATCATCGTGCGTCCTCCCTCAGCGGATGCGCGTCCACGACACGGATTTGCACAGCACGCCGAGGATGCAGCCGCGCGTCGTCATCCGGTCGGCGCCGAAGCGAATGTCGATGGCGTAGCTGCGGCCGCGCTGCGGATCGTCGGCCGTGCCGGTCAGTCGGCCGGCCCCGTCGGGCCTGACGCGCATGACCAGCCTGTGGCCGACGGCTTCGCCGCCCGACGTATCGCGGATCGCCGTGTTGACGGCGCACAGCGCCGCGCCGCACTTCTCGATGCGCACGTCGGCGACGCCGTCGCCGCGCGCCCAGAGCCCGAGCGGCAGCGCCTCGGCCCGCGCCGCGCCGGCGAGGGCGGACAGAGCGAGCATCGTCGCGATCATCCGCATGGTCCGTCTCCGTTGTTTGAGCTGTTACGGAGACAGGCGCGGATCGGATCATCCCGCCGGGTCGAAAAGGCGCGTGAGGCGCGGAAAGAACTCCGGCGTGCGGCGGGCATAGGCCTCGAAGGCGGCGCCGCGGGTGCGTCGCATATGCGCCTCGAGATGCGGCACGCCCGAGGCGTAGCGCAGCAGCGCATACATCATCGCCGGCGCGGCGAGGGCCAGCAGCGCGACCGCCGAGGCCGGCGGGGCGAGCGCCAGCGCCGCGATCGCCGCCCAGAACAGCCATTCGAAGAAGTAGTTCGGATGGCGCGACAGGCGCCACAGGCCACGCTCGCAGATGCGGTCGGGCGAGGGGGCGCGACGGCAGGCGGCGAGCTGGGCGTCGGCCAGCGCCTCGCCGGCGATCGCGGCCAGCGCCAGCGCCGTCAGCAGCAGCGTCGCCGGCGAGAAGGCCGGCGCGGGCGCCGCTGCGGCGAGCAGGGCGCAGAGCACGAGCACGAGGCCGGCCGCGGCCTGAACCTGCAGGAACAGGAACAGGCGCAGGCCGGCGCGCGGGCCCCACTCCTCGATCAGTTTCGTGTAACGTGGATCGACCGGCGCGCGGCGGGTGCGCTCGACGAGTTGCGCGCCGAGCCGCAGCGACCAGAAGCCGATCAGCGCGCCGACGAGCCAGCTTCGATCTGCCGGAGCGGGAGCGAGCGCCAGCGCCAGACCCGCCGCCGCGCCGACGGCGAAGGTCCAGGTCACGTCGATCCAGCCGCTGCCGCCGCCGCGCCGCTCGATGGCGAAGGCGAGGCTCATCGCCGCGACCAGAGCGGCGGCGGCGGCCGCGAGCGCGAGGATCATCGCAGCGCCCAGCGGGCGAAGCGGCCGGCAAGGCCCGGCGCGACGAGATCGCCCGCCATGGCGATCAGGCAGACGCAGCCCTCGCGCGCATCGGCGACGGGGCGATGCACGGTGTCCTCGTCCTCCTCGATGAAGTCGCCGGCGACATGGCGGCCGCCCGCGTCCTCGTAGGCGCCGTCGAGAATGACCGTCCATTCCGCGCCGGCATGGCCATGGTCGAGCATGGCGAGGCCGGGGCCGATCTTCATGACGAAGGATTTGTAGGTCGCGCCGGGCGCCTCGATCCGCGCGACGCGCCGGCCGGGGCCGGCCCAGCGCCAGCGCAGGCGGTCGAGATCGATCGTCGCGGACGACTCGCCGGCGGCGGCGGGCGCGGGCGCCGCGCGGTCGATCAGCGCCAGCGCGCGGTCGAGCGCGCCGGCGGTCATCTGCGCCGGGGATTCGGCGTCGAGCAGCGCGCCGCCGAAGCGCCGGAACGCGGCGATGCGGGCCGCCGTTTCGGGCCGGCGCGCGAGATGCGCGTCGACCAG
>JAEULW010000170.1 GCA_016793505.1 Methylobacteriaceae bacterium
AGCGTGCCGGTCGCCGAGGCGATCAGCGGGATGATCAGGCCGGGATAGGAATCGAGCAGGCCGAGATCGGCGACGATCTTGTAGGTCGGGAAGATGCGCACCTCGACGGGCAGCATCAGCGTGACGAAGATCAGCCAGAAGATCGCCGTGCGGAACGGGAAGCGATAGTAGACGATGGCGAAGGCCGACAGCACCGAGATGAGAATCTTGCCGAGCGCGACGCCGATCGCCATCACGAAGGAGTTGGTCATCATCGACCACACCGGCTCGCGCGTCGACGAGGATGTGCCGGTGAACAGGATGCGCGTGTAGTTCTCGACCGCGTAAGGGCCGGGCAAGAGTCCGAGCTGGCCGTTGATGATCGTCGCCGGATCCCAGGTCGAGGCGACGATGGCGAGCCACACGGGAAAGAAGACGATGAGAACGCCGATCATCAGGATGACATGCGGCAACATCGTCGAGAGAAAGGTGCGCCGCTCGACCATCAGTAGTTCACCTTCCGCTCGATGTAGCGGAACTGGATGGCGGTCAGCCCGATGACGATGATCATCAGGATGACGGACTGCGCCGCCGACGAGCCGAGATCGCCGCCGGATCGGCCGTCATTGTAGACCTTGAAGACCAGCGTCGTCGTCGCCTGCGCCGGCCCGCCATGCGTCACCGCGTCGATGATGCCGAACGTGTCGAAGAAGACGTACACGACGTTGACGACGATCAGGAAGAAAGTGGTCGGCGAGAGCAGCGGGAAGACGATGGTCCAGAACCGGCGCATCGGCTTCGCCCCGTCGATCGCCGCGGCCTCGATCAGGCTGTGCGGGATCGATTGCAGGCCGGCGAGGAAGAACAGGAAATTGTAGGAGATCTGCTTCCACGTCGCGGCCAGCACGACGAGGATCATCGCATGTGTTCCGTTCAGCGTCGGATCCCAGGCGACGCCCCAGCCTTGCAGGATCTTCGCCACCATGCCCATCGAGGGCTGGAACATGAACAGCCACAGGACGCCGGCGATGGCGGGCGCGACCGCGTAGGGCCAGATCAGCAGTGTCTTGTAGACGCCGGCCCCGGCGATCTGCTTGTTGGCCATCACCGCGAGCAACAGCGCGATCGACAGCGACAGCGTGCCGACCAGCGCCGAGAACACCAGCGTCACGCCGAGCGCGTGCAGATATTCGGGCCGCGAGAACAGGTCGCGATAGTTCTCGAAGCCGACGAAGATCGTCGACAGGCCGAAGGCGTCCTGCAGCTGGAAGGACTGCCAGACCGCCTGGCCCGCCGGCAGGTAGAAGAAAATGATGATGATCGCCAGCTGCGGGATCAGCAGCAGGCCAGGCAGCATGTGCCCGAAATAGACGGCGCGCTTCTCCATGGCGGAAACGCCGGCCGCGGTTCAGGCGGCCGGCGCGTTCAGCTCAGCGCTGCACGGTGCGTTCGAACTGGCGCAGCACGGCGTTGCCGCGCTCCACCGCCTTGTCGAGCGCCTCCTTGGCCGTCTTCTTGCCGGCGAGCGCGTCCTCGATCTCCTCCGCCCACATGTCGCGGATCTGGACGAGGCCGCCGAGCCGCAGGCCGCGCGAATTCTCGGTCGGCGGCTTGTTGGTCAGCTCCTTCAGCGGCGTCTCGAGATAGGGGTTGTCCTTGTAGAAGCCGGACGCCTTCACCTTCTCGTAGGCCGCCGTGGTGATCGGCAGATAGCCCGATTCGGTGTGCAGCTTCGCCTGCCGGTCGGTGTCCGAGAGGAAGGTGAAGAACTTGGCGACGCCCTTGTAGTCGGCCGCCGACTTGCCGCCCATCACCCACAGCGAGGCGCCGCCGAGCGTGGAGTTCTGCGGCGCGCCGGGCGCGTCGGGATAATAGGGCATCGGCGCATTCGCCCAATCGAACTTGGCGTTCGCC
Source organism: Methylobacteriaceae bacterium (assembly GCA_016793505.1). Lineage (GTDB taxonomy): Bacteria > Pseudomonadota > Alphaproteobacteria > Rhizobiales > Beijerinckiaceae. The sequence continues at coordinate 1,894 of JAEULW010000170.1, forward strand.
TTGACGTTGCCGTAGAAGCCGGACGAGGTCAGCATGATCGGGCATTCGCCCGAGGTGTAGCGACCCTCGCCGGTGTTGGTGCGGCCCGAATAGCTGAAGGTCTTGGTCTTCTGCGCCTCGACGAGATTGTTGAGGTGCTTGACGAACAGCGGCGAGTTGATGGTCAGCACGGCGTCGAAGCCGTCGATGCCGTTGCCTTTGGTGGCGAGCGGCGTGTTGTGCCAGACGGCGAACTGCTCGATGTTGAGCCAGGTGATCCAGGCCGAGGAGAAGCCGCATTCGGGATGACCCGAGGCCTGCAGCTTCTTGGCCGCGTCGAACAGCTCCGGCCATGTCTTGGGCGGATTGTTCGGATCGAGGCCCGCCTTCTTGAAGGCGTCCTTGTTGTACCACATCACCGACGAGGACGAGTTGAACGGGAACGACAGCAACTCGCCCTTCGCCGTCGAATAATAGCCCGAGACGGCCGGCAGATAGGATTTCGGATCGAACTTCTCGCCGGCTTCCGCCATCACTTCGGCGACCGGCTTGATCGCCTTGCCGGCGCCCATCATCGAGGCGGTGCCGACCTCGAACACCTGCAGGATGTGCGGCGCATTGCCGGCGCGGAAGGCGGCGATGCCGGCGTTCAGCGTGTCGGCGTAGCTGCCCTTGTAGGAGGCGACGACCTTGTAATCCTTCTGCGAGGCGTTGAAATCGGCGGCGAGTTTGTTGACGACGTCATTGTTGGCGCCGGTCATCGCGTGCCACCACTGGATCTCGGTCTGCGCCAGCGCGACAGGCGATGTCGCGGCGAGCAGCGCGGCGGCGATGAGGGCGGTGCGGGCTTTCATCGAGAACTCTCCCTGTGCAAGGCGCGTCATTCTGGGCGACGGCGAGCGTCGCTACGCTGTCGTCATTGCGCGTCCGTGACGACAGAATGACGGAATGACGACGGGCCGGCAAGCCGCGGCGAGCCCGGCGTCCGGCGCAGGGGCGGCGCGCGCCGGCGCCGGTTGACGCCCTGCCCGGGCGGGACTGTGATGGCCCCGCTGGGGGGCGGTCACGGGAGGGACCGCCTGATGCAAGCCATCGATCGTCGCGCGCCGGCCATGAACGGCGCTGCTGGGGCCACGGATCGTCCGGCGGGGGCGCCGACGCGTCGCGCCCTGCTCGGAGGCGTCGGCGCGCTGGCCGGCGCGGCCGCGCTCGCCGGCCCGGCGGCGGCCCAGTCCTCGGGGCCTGTCGCCCCGCCGAGCACGGTGACGCAGCCGCCGCGCGACTTCTCGCCCGGCGGCGCCCCGACCACCTATTTCACCGATCCCGACGTACTGGTGCTCGACCCGTCCTTCGACGGCATGGTGCAGGTCAACGCCGCGATCCAGCGCATCTGGACCGGCGGCCTGTGGTGCGAGGGGCCGGCCTGGAACGCGGTCGGCCGCTATCTCGTCTGGAGCGACATTCCCAACAACCGGCAAATGCGCTGGATCGAGGATGACGGCCACGTCTCGGTGTTCCGCCACCCCTCCAACAACTCGAATGGCAACACCTTCGACCATCAGGGCCGGCAGCTTTCCTGCGAGCATCTGACCCGCCGCGTCGTGCGCTATGAACTCGATGGTTCGGTCACCGTGCTCGCCGACCGCTTCAACGGCAAGCGGCTGAATTCGCCCAACGACGTGGTCCAGCACCGCGACGGCAGCTACTGGTTCACCGATCCGCCCTATGGCGGCCAGCTCTACGAAGGCGCGCCCGATGCGCCGGGCGGCCCCTCGAACCGCTCCGGCCGCATCAATCCGCGGCTCGGCCAGCCGCCCGAGATCGGCGCGGCGGTGCGCGAACTGCCGACCCAGGTCTACCGGCTCGATCCGTCCGGCCGGCTCGACGTGGTCATCGCCGACGACGGCGTGCCCGATCCCAACGGCCTGTGCTTTTCGCCCAACTTCAACCGCCTCTATGTCGCCTCCACCGGCAAGGGCCCGGGCGATACGCATGCCGGCGGCAAGGGGGAGATCTATGTCTACGACGTGACGCCCGACATGAAGCTCGCCAACCGGCAATTGTTCAGCGACTGCATGGTGGACGGCGTCAAATGCGGCCCGGACGGGTTGCGCTGCGATGTCGACGGCAATGTCTGGTCCTCCTCCAACGCCGGCCGCGCCGTCGGCTATTCCGGCGTCGTGATCTTCAATCCGGGCGGCAAGCCGATCGGCCGCATCCGCCTGCCGGAGGTGTGCGGCAACGTCTGCTTCGGCGGGCCCAAGCGCAATCGCCTGTTCATGGCGGCGAGCCAGTCGATCTATGCGATCTATCTGAGCACGCAGGGCGCCGCGCCCGGCTGAGCGCGCGCCGCAGGCGAGGGCGCCTCAGGCGCCCTCGTCGAAGCCCTTGCGCAGATCGTCCGGCCGCGGCATCGAGATGATGTTGTAGCCGGCGTCGATGTGATGCACCTCGCCGGTGACTCCGGCCGACAGGTCGGACAGGAAATACACCGCCGAGCCGCCGATCTCCTCGATCGACACCGATTTGCGCAGCGGCGAATGCGCCTGCATGAAAGAATACATCGCCCGCGCGTCGGCGATTCCGGCGCCGGCCAGCGTGCGCACCGGGCCCGGCGACAGCGCGTTGACGCGAATGCCTTGCGGGCCGAAGTCGGCCGCCAGATAGCGCACGCTCGCCTCCAGCGCCGCCTTGGCGAGGCCCATGACGTTGTAGTTCGGCATCACCCGGCTCGAGCCGCCATAGGTCAGCGTGATCATCGAGCCGCCGGCCGGCATCATCGCCGCCGCGCGCTTCGCCACCTCGGTGAAGGAGAAGCAGGAGATCACCATGGTGCGCGAGAAATTCTCGCGGCTCGTGTCGGCGTAGCGGCCCTTCAGTTCGTTGCGGTCGGAAAAGCCGATCGCGTGGACGAGAAAGTCGAGCCGGCCCCAGTCGCGCGCCAGCGTCTCGAACACCGCGTCGACGCTGGCGAGATCCTCGACGTCGCACGGCAGCACGAGCCTCGAGCCGACCGACTCGGCGAGCGGCGCCACGCGCTTGCCCAACGCCTCGCCCTGAAAGGTGAAGGCGAGCTCGGCGCCCTGCCGGGCGAGCGCCTCGGCGATCCCCCAGGCGATCGAATTGCGGTTCGCGACCCCCATGATCAGGCCGCGCTTGCCCTGCATCAGCACCTTCGCGAATCCCCCGCCCGTTGCGACACGCCCGCCTTCTGGCCCGAAAACGGGTGAGGGCGAAATCACAAATGGTTACGGAGCATTTCAGCGATCGGGCGGTCAGGCGCGTCGGCGCGGGCCGGCGCGCCGGCCGTCATTCGAGGATGCGCAGCTTGCCGATCGAGGCGGCGATCTGGCCGAACACCGTGTTGATCGAGGCCGCGTCGGTCGCCTCGTAGTAGCGCGTGATCTCGCCGGCGCAGTCCTTCAGTAGCTGCTTGCCGGCCGCGTCGATCGGATCGGACGAGGTGGTGAAGCCGATCGTGTAGATGACGACGCCGGCGTTGCGGGCGTTCTGGCAGGCGCGGCGGGTCAGGTCGTCCATCGCCGCGCGGCCTTGCGCGCCGGTCGTCGGGTTGGGCAGCGCCGTGCCGTCGATCTTCTGCGTCGGCAGGCGCGGGTTGCGACCCGTGCCGTCGACCGAGGTGAAGAAGCCGTAGGCCGAGTAGTAGGACTTGTTCAGCGTGTTGCTGACGGCGCCCCAGGTGTTCATGCCGTCGGTCATCACGACGAGCACCTTGCGGTTGTCCGGGGTCTCGTAGGTCTTGCCGTCGGCGAACATGCTGTTGGGCGAGATGGTGCGCCAGCCCCACATCACGCCTTCGTGGATGTTGGTGTTGCCGTCGGCGTCGAGCTGATCGATGTAGGTTTTCAGCGCCGTCTTGTCGTTGGTCAGTCGCGTCAGCGGCTTCGACGAGCAGGCGAGGTTGGGGCCGTAGCTGCTGTAGATGTCCGGATCCTTGTATTTGCAGACGCGCGCCTGCGCTGTCGCCGAGCTGCCGGCGCTGGTCGTGCAGACGCCGCCATTGTCGTCGAGGTAGTTGTTGACATAGCCGCCGCCGCCGTTGGGTTCATCCGGCCACAACGAAGGCACCAAGAGCGTGCTCGAATCGGTGCCCGACGGCGTCGTGTCCTGCACATTGAGCGGATAGGGCAGCGACTCGAAGCAGCCCTTCCAGTCCCAGGTCGACTTCTTCGCCTTCATCCAGGTGAACAGATCGAAGCGGCTGGTGGCGAGGCCGCCTTGGCCGGTGTAGCCCATCCAGTGCATCGGCGAATTGCCGTTCTTGTCGACCCAGCTCGCGTTGCGAAAGCTCGGATCGACGGCGACGCCCCAGGAGAAGGGCGCGATGGCGATCTTCACCTGCGCGCCGTTCATCTGCGAGGAGTACATGTAGTCGACGAAGTTTTTGCCCGCGGTGCGCAGCGCCGCGATTTTCGTCGATGAGCCGGCGCCGTTGTCCATTGAGCCGGACGTGTCGAGCACCAAGCCGATCTCGAAGCTCGCCGCGCCCGACGTCACGCACGAATCGGCGTGCATCGTCACGTAGTCGAAGCCGACGATCTTCATGATGGCGTGATAGGCGCGCGTCTCGGTAGTCACGCAGATCTTGGTCTTCGTGCCGCCGAAGGTCTGCTTCTGCGCCGTCACGACCCTCGCATTCGGGTCCATGGCGACGGCGTTCAGGAAGGCGTTGGCCTGCGACAGCAGCGCGGCATTGTCCTGATCCATGCCTTTCTGCCCCAGCGCCAGGGCTGTGGCGTCGGTGGAGCCCTGCAGGAGCTGGCGCGTGCGCACTGCGTTGGCGTAGTCGATCGAGGCCCCGACCATGAGGATCATGGGCAGCAACGTCAGACCGAACGTAATGACCGTCGAGCCCCGATCGTCGCAGCGAAACGGCGTCAGGCGGTTCATCAGCTTGCGCATGCGCAGGTCTCCAGCAGGAATACGTCTCTCAGGTCTCCCATTTCGCAGTCGCGCGTCGAACCTTTGGTAAACTCGGGCGTCTCGCCGGGCCCGCAGCGGCCCGAATTTCGGCGCACCGTTAGCGCTCCGATGGTTCAGAACATTGAATTTGAACGATCTGTCGGTCGTTAACGATTTGTTACGTCGGCTTTGGACGCGCCTTAACGCTTCGTTTACGATCATCGTCTCGCCGCGCGCTCAGGCGAGCTGGAAGGTGGACGATGCGGAACATTCTCATCACCGGCGCCTCGAGCGGCATCGGCGCGGCTCTGGCCCGAAAATATGCGGCGCCGGGCGTGCGCCTCGGCCTCCTCGCCCGGGACTCTGCGCGTCTCGAGGCGGTCGCCGCCGCGGCCCGCGCCGCCGGGGCCGAATGCGTCGTCGCCCTCGCCGATGTGCGCGATCGCGCCGCGATCGAGCGCGCCGTCGGCGAATTCGAGGCCGGCGGCCCGATCGATCTGCTGATCGTCAACGCCGGGATTTTCACCGGCCGCAGGGCCGGGGAGAACGTCGAGTCGCTGGAGACCTCGCTCGCCTCGCTCGACGTCAATCTCACCGGGGCCCTGACCACGCTTCACGCCGCCCTGCCGGCGATGCGCGCCCGCCGGCGTGGCCGCGTCGCGCTCGTCGCCTCGCTCGCCGGCCTGTCGCCGCTCGGCGGCGCGCTCGGCTACAGCGCCGCCAAGTCGGCCCTCGTCTCCTACGGGCTCGGCCTGCGTCAGGTTCTGTGGGACGAGGGCGTCACGGTGAGCGTCGTCTGCCCCGGCTTCGTCGAGACGGCGATGAGCGCGACCTATGTCGGGCGCCGCCTGTTCACGCTCACCGCCGACGAAGCGGCGGAAAAAATCGCCCGCGGCGTCGAACGTGGCAAGGCGCTCGTCGCCTTCCCGGCGCTGCTGCATCTGATGACGCGCACCGCGATCATCGCGCCGGATGTCGTGCGCCGCATCGCCGGCCGCGTCTTCGCCTGTCGTGACGCCAGCGCCCCGGCCTCGCTCGGAACCGGCGCAGCCGTCGTGCTGCCCGATGCGGCGGCCAACGATCCGGCGCGGCAGGATCAGCGCAAGGCGGTCTGATCGGCGCGCCGCGCGGCCGTCACGCGTCCGGGTGCTTGAGCACGATCGTCGCGTTGGTGCCGCCGAAGCCGAAGGAGTTCGACAGCACGCAGCCGAGCTTGGCCCCGTCGATCCGCTTGCGCACGATCGGCATGTCGGCGAAGACCGGGTCGAGTTCCTCGATATTGGCGCTCTCGCAGATGAAGCCGTTGTTCATCATCAAGAGCGAGTAGATCGCCTCCTGCACGCCGGTGGCGCCGAGCGAATGGCCGGTCAGCGATTTCGTCGCCGCGATCGGCGGGCATTTGTCGCCGGCGCCGAAAACCGCGCGGATCGCCTCGATCTCCTTGACGTCGCCGACCGGCGTCGAGGTCGCGTGCGGATTGATGTAGTCGATCTTCGGTTTCACGCCGGCGAGCGCCATCTGCATGCAGCGGATCGCGCCCTCGCCCGACGGCGCCACCATGTCGTAGCCGTCCGAGGTCGCGCCATAGCCGGCGATCTCGCCATAGATCTTCGCCCCGCGCGCCTTGGCCCGCTCGTACTCCTCGAGCACCAGCACGCCGGCGCCGCCGGCGATGACGAAGCCGTCGCGGTTCTTGTCATACGCGCGGGACGCGACGGCGGGCCGATCATTGTAGGAGGACGACATCGCCCCCATCGCGTCGAACAGCACCGACAGCGACCAGTCCAGCTCCTCGCAGCCGCCGGCGAAGACGATGTCCTGCTTGCCGTACTGGATCAGCTCGTAGGCGTTGCCGATGCAGTGGTTCGACGTCGCGCAGGCCGACGAGATCGAATAGTTGACGCCCTTGATCTTGAACCAGACGGCGAGCGTCGCCGAGGCGGTCGAGGACATCGCTTTCGGCACGGCGAAGGGTCCGACGCGCTTCGGCCCCTTGCTGCGCGTCGTGTCGGCCGATTCGACGATGGTGCGCGCCGAAGGCCCGCCCGAGCCCATCACGATGCCGGTGCGCACATGGCTCACCTCGTCGGGCGCGAGGCCGGCGTCGGCGATCGCCTGCTCCATCGCGACATGATTCCAGCCGGTGCCGCCGCCGTGGAAGCGCATGGCGCGCCGGTCGACCACGTCCTCGGCCTTCAGCGTCGGGGCGCCATGCACCTGCGAGCGGAAGCCGAACTTCACATAGTCCTCGGCGCGCACGATGCCGGGCTTCGCCGCGCGCAGCGAGGTCAGAACCTCGCCGACGTCATTGCCGATCGAGGAGACGATGCCCATTCCGGTGACGACGACGCGTCTCATACCCTGCTCCCGCTCCCGGCGCCGCCGGGCACGCTTCCCGATGTTGTGCGGCCGGCTGCGCCGGTCAGTTCGTCGCGCTCTTGAACAGGCCGACCTTCATGTCCTTGACCTCGTAGATGCGCCGTCCGTCCGCCTCCAGCCAGCCGTCGGCGATGCCGAGCACGAGGCGCGTGCGCATCACCCGCTTGAAGTCGACGCCGTAGACGACCTTGCGCACGCTCGGCAGCACCTGATCGACGAATTTCACCTCGCCGACGCCGAGCGCCCGGCCACGCCCCTCGGCGCCGAGCCAGCCGAGATGGAAGCCGGTGAGCTGCCACAGCGCGTCGAGGCCGAGACAGCCCGGCATCACCGGATCGCCCTTGAAGTGGCAGCCGAAGAACCACAGGTCCGGCCTGACGTCGAGTTCGGCCCGCACCTCGCCCTTGCCATTGGCGCCGCCGGTCTCGGAAATCTGCGTGATGCGGTCGAACATCAGCATCGGCGGCAGCGGCAATTGCGCATTGCCCGGCCCGAACAGTTCGCCGCGGCCGCAGGCCAGCAGGTCTTCGTAGGCGTAGCTCGACCGTCTCTCGATCATCGTCCCCGATCGCTTCCTCGACCGCTCGTCGGATCGTCTTCCCCGGACCGGCGCGCGCCGGCTCCGCCCTCCTAACATACGACCGCGCGCGGCGGGAAGCGCGCGGCGCGATCCTTTGGTCGCGGGCGTCGCGGTCGCGCCGGCATTGCCCTGTCAGGCGGCATTGCCTATCTTCCAGGTCGAATGTGAAGTCCCCGCCGCCGATCGCGCGGCGGACCGCAGAGGCGCTATGGCCAGACCGACTCCCTCGTCGCCGACCGATATCGCAGGCGCCCCGCCGGCGCGCCCGGCGCGCGACCTGCAGGGCTGCCTTGTTCACGATCTGCGCGGCAAGCTGCGCGCCGCCGGCCTGCGGCCGACCCGCCAGCGCGTCGCGCTCGGCTGGCTGCTCTTCGCCAAGGGCGATCGGCACGTCACCGCCGAGCGGCTGTTCGAGGAGGCGGCCGCCTCGCGGGTGCCGATTTCGCTGGCGACGGTCTACAACACGCTGCACCAGTTCACCCAGGCCGGCCTGCTGCGCGAGATCGCCATCGACGGGTCGAAGACCTGGTTCGACACCAACCTCACCTCGCATCATCATTTCCTGATCGAGGAGACCAACGCGCTGGTCGACATTCCCGGCGCGCAGGTCGTCATCGGCCGCGTGCCCGAGCCGCCCGCCGGCCTGGCGATCGAGCGGATCGACGTCGTCGTCCGCCTGCGCAAGGCCTGAGCGGCCGGCGCCGCCCGTTCGCTCGGGCGGCGCGACAGGGCGTTACTTCATCAGACCTTCGGCCTTCAGCGCCTCCTGCACCTTCGGCCGCGCGCCGACGCGGCCCATATAGGCGGCGACGTTCGACCACCGCGTCGCGTCGATCCCCACCATCTTCGTCCAGTTCAGCACCGTGAACAGATAGGCGTCGGCGGCCGTGAACGTGTCTCCCATGAGGAAGGCCTTGCCGGCGAGCTGTCCGTCGAGCCAGCCGAGCCGACGCTCGGCGAGGGCGACCATCGCCGCCTTCCATTCGGCGGTCTGGGCCGGGTTGAACATCGAGCCGATCACCTTGTGCAGCTCGGTCGAGATGAAGTTGAGCCATTCCTGCAGGCGGGCGCGCTCCAGCGTCCCGGCTTTCGGGGCGAGGCCCGACTGCGGCGCCATGTCGGCCAGATACTGGACGATGGCCGGCCCCTCGGTCAGCACCACGCCGGGCTGGATTTCGAGCGCCGGCACATAGCCCTTGGGATTGACCGCCAGATAGTCGCCGCCGCCCTCCATCGTCTTGGCGCGCAGATCGACCTTGTGCAGCGACATCGGCAGGCCGGCCTCCATCGCCACGATATGCGGCGACAGCGAGCAGGCGCCGGGGGAGTAGTAGAGCTTCATGCGATCCTCCTTGGAACGGGATCGCAACTTTGCGCTATAACTAACCGGTAGACAAGTACCAACCTTCAGGTTAGTTTTGGGGTTGGCGCAGGGCTGCGGCGCGTTTTCCGCTTGTGGGTCCCGTCGCGCGCCGCCTAAGGCTTGTCGCAAACCGGGGCCGGACACGCCGAAGGGTGACATGAGCGAACCAGTCGATCTCCTCATCGTCGGCGGCGGCGTCAATGGCTGCGGCGTTGCGCGTGAAGCGGTCGGCCGCGGCCTGTCGGTGGCGCTCGTCGAGATGAACGATCTGGCGAGCGGCACGTCCTCGTGGTCGACCAAGCTCATTCATGGCGGGTTGCGCTATCTCGAATTCTACGAGTTCAGGCTGGTGCGCGAATCGCTGCTGGAGCGCGAGACGCTGTGGCGTCTCGCCCCGCACATCATTCGCCCGCTGCGTTTCGTGCTGCCGCATCATCGCGGCCTGCGGCCGGCCTGGCTGCTGCGTCTCGGCCTGTTCCTCTACGATCACATCGGCGGCCGCAAGCTGCTGCCGCCGACCCGCACGCTCGATCTGACCCGCGATCCGGCCGGCGCGCCGCTGAAGCCGGGCGCCTTCGCCAGGGGCTTCGAATATTCCGATTGCGCCGTCGACGACGCACGTCTCGTCGTCCTCACCGCCCGCGACGCGGCCGATCGCGGCGCCGACATCCGCACCCGCGCCCGCCTCGTCTCCGGCCGTCGCGTCGACGGCCTGTGGCGCGTCGAGATCGAGGATGCGCGCGACGGCCGCCGCGAGACGCTGTCGGCGCGCCGCCTCGTCAACGCCGCCGGCCCGTGGGTCGCCGAAGTGCTCGGCCAGCGCCTCGGCGTCAACGCGCACGCCCGCGTGCGCCTCGTGCAGGGCTCCCACATCGTCGTGCGCCGGCTCTACGATCACGACCGCTGCTACATCTTCCAGACCGGCGACGGCCGCATCGTCTTCGCCATTCCCTATCAGGGCGATTTCACCCTGATCGGCACCACCGATCGCGATTATCGCGGCGATCCGGCCGACATCCATGCGAGCGCCGAGGAGATCGCCTATCTCTGCGCCGCCGCGAGCGACTATTTCGCCCGGCCGGTGCGCCGCGAGGATGTCGTCTGGAGCTATTCCGGCGTGCGCCCGCTCTATGACGACGGCGCCAGCGAGGCGCGCGCGGCGACCCGCGACTATGTCTTCGAACTCGACGAGACGGACGGCGCGCCGCTGCTGTCGATCTTCGGCGGCAAGATCACCACCTATCGCCGTCTGGCGTCGGCGGCGCTCGAAAAACTCGGCGTTCCCGAAGGCCCGCTCGGCGCGGACTGGACGGCGGGCGCGCCGCTGCCGGGCGGCGATTTCCCGATTGACGGCGGGCCGGCGCTGATCGCCGAGCTGATGCGCGATTTCCCCTTCCTCGCCCCGCACGAGGCGGCGCGCCTCGTCGCCGCCTACGGGACTAAGGCGCGCGACAGTCTCGCCGGCGCGAAGAGCCGCGCCGATCTCGGCGAGGAGTTCGGCGCCGGCTTCACCGAGGCCGAGGCGCGCTGGCTCGTCGAGCGCGAATGGGCGATGACCGCCGAGGACATTCTCTGGCGGCGCTCCAAGCTCGGCCTGAAAATCGGCGCGGAGGGCGCGGCCCGCCTGTCCGCCTGGATGACCCGGCGCCTCGGCGTCGCGTTGCCCGACACCATCCGCGCCGGCGCCGCATGAGCTCCTGCCGCCCCGATATTTTCGACGCGCGCTGCCCCTCCCGCGCCGTGTTCGAGACGCTGGCGGAAAAATGGTCGATGCTGATCCTGCATCGCCTCGTCGAGGGGCCGCGCCGCCCCTCCGAACTGCGTCGCTCGATCGGCGGCATCTCCGACAAGATGCTCGTGCAGACGCTGCGCAGCCTCGAGCGCAACGGCTTCGTGGCGCGGCGCAATTTCGCCGAGGTGCCGCCCCGCGTCGAATATGCGCTGACCGATCTCGGCCGCTCGCTCGCCGCCGTCGTGCGCGATCTCGACCAGTGGGTCGAAACGCATTTCTTCGACATCGCCGACGCGCAGGGCGCCTATGACCGGGCCCGCGCCGCCGGCCGGCCGGCGGATTGATCCGCCCGCGCCGCGCGCCTACAACGCCGCCAGTCGGGGACGTGGCGACATGAAGGTTCTGATTCTCGGATCGGGCGGGCGCGAACACGCGCTCGCCAACGCGGTGTCGCAGAGCCCCGATCTGTCGCGCCTGTTCGTCGCGCCCGGCAATCCCGGCATGGCGCAGATCGCCACGCTCGCCCCGCTCGACATCGCCGATCACGCCGCCGTCGCCGCCTTCGCCCGGGCCGAGGGAATCGATCTCGTCATCGTCGGTCCCGAGGCGCCGCTGGTCGCCGGCATCGTCGACGATCTGGCGCTGGTCGGCGTGCGCGCTTTCGGTCCCGGCCGCGAGGCCGCCCGCCTCGAAGGCTCGAAAGGCTTCACCAAGGAAATCTGCCGCGAGGCCGGCATCCCCACCGCCGCCTGGGGCCGTTTCCGCCTGCCCGAGGCCGCGCTCGCCTATGTCCGCGCGCAAGGCGCGCCGATCGTCGTCAAGGCGGACGGGCTCGCCGCCGGCAAGGGCGTCGTCGTCGCCCACACGCTGGCCGAGGCCGAGGCCGCGCTCGACCAGATGTTCGGCGGCGCTTTCGGCGCGGCGGGATCGAGCGTCGTGATCGAGGAGATGCTGGTCGGCGAGGAGGTGTCGTTCTTCGCGCTGTGCGACGGCGAGCGCGCCGCCGCGCTCGGCTCCGCGCAGGATCACAAGCGCGCGCTCGACGGCGATCGCGGCCCCAACACCGGCGGCATGGGCGCCTATTCGCCGGCGCCCGCCATGACGCCCGACATCGAGGCGCAGGTGATGGCGCGCATCATCCGTCCGGCGCTCGCCGCCATGGCGGCGCGCGGCACGCCCTTCCGCGGCATTCTTTTCGCCGGGCTGATGCTCACCGCCGCGGGGCCGAAGCTGATCGAGTTCAACGTCCGTTTCGGCGATCCCGAGACGCAGGCGCTGCTGCCGCGCATCCAGGACGATCTCCTGCACATGCTGCGCGCCGCCGCCGACGGCCAGCTGCCCAACGCCGCCGTTCGCCTGTCGCCCGAGACCGCGCTCACCGTGGTGATGGCGGCCAAGGGCTATCCCGAGTCGCCGGAGAAGGGCGCCGCGATCCGCGGCCTTGAGCGCGCCGCCGCCGTCGAGGGCGTCACGATCACCCAGGCCGGCACGGCGCTCAAGAACAATCTGCTCGTCGCCGCCGGCGGGCGCGTCCTCAATGTCACCGCCCGCGCGTCGAGCGTCGCAGAGGCGCAGCGGCGCGCCTATCAGGCGGTCGGCCTGATCGAGGCGCCGGGCCTGTTCTGCCGGCGCGACATCGGCTGGCGCGCCGTCGAGCGCGAACGCGCCGCCGGCTGACGCGCGGGGAGGGCGAACGCATGGCCGATCTCGCCGATCTGTTTCCCGGCTTCGAGTCGCGCTGGGCCTCGGTCGACATCGGCCGCATCTTCGCCCGCGTCGGCGGCTCGGGTCCGCCGCTGCTGCTGATCCACGGCTTTCCGCAGACGCATGTCGAGTGGCATCGGATCGCCGCGCCGCTCGCCGAGCGCTTCACGGTGGTCGCGATGGATCTGCGCGGCTATGGCTGGTCTTCGGCGCCGCGCTCGCAGGACGGCGTTGAATACTCCAAGCGCGTCATGGCGCGCGACGCAGTAGCGCTGATGCGCGATCTCGGCTTCGTCCGCTTCCGCCTCGCCGGCCATGATCGCGGCGCCCGCGTCGCCTATCGTCTGGCGCTCGATCATCCCGGCGTCGTCGAGGCGCTCGCCGTGCTCGACATCGTGCCGACCGCCGAGATGTGGCGCGGCATGGACGCGGCGCGCGCCCTGCAGGTCTATCACTGGAGCTTCCTCGCCCAGCCCGCGCCGCTGCCCGAGATGATGATCTCCAAGGTCGCGATCGAATGGCTCGAGCACACGCTGGCGAGCTGGACTCTGGACCGTTCGCTCAAGTCCTTCGATCCGCGCGCGCTCGCCCATTATCGCGCCTTCTTCGGCGATCCCGCCCGCATCCACGCCTGCTGCGAGGATTATCGCGCCGGCGCGACGATCGACCGCGCGCTCGACGAGGCGGATCTGACCGCCGGCCGCCGCATCGAGCCGCCCCTGCTGGCGCTGTGGGGCGCCGCCGGCATTCCGGCGGCCGGCCGCTCGCCGCTCGACGTCTGGCGCGGCTGGGCGCGGGAGGCGAAGGGCGTCGCCGTCGAGTCCGGCCATTTCCTGCCCGAGGAGAATCCGCGAGCCACTGTCGATGCCCTCCTCGCCTTCTTCTGACGCGGAGATTCGCGTCGCGCGGGCGGACGATCTGCCGGCGATCCTGGCGCTGCTCGCCGACGACGATCTCGGCCGCCGCCGCGAGGCGCCGGACGACTCGCGCGCCGCCTATGCGCGCGCCTTCGCGGCGATCGCCGCCGACCCGGCCAACGAGATTCTCGTCGCCGTCGTCGCGGGCCGCGTCGTCGGCTGTCTGCAACTGACCCTCATCCCCGGCCTGACCCGCAAGGGCGCGACGCGCGCCCAGATCGAGGCGGTGCGCGTCGCCGCCGACCGGCGCGGCGCCGGCCTCGGCGCGGCGCTGATGCGCGCCGCGATCGAACGGGCGCGGGCGCGCGGCGCCGCGCTGGCGCAGCTCACCAGCGACGCGCGGCGCCCCGACGCGCATCGATTCTATGAGCGGCTCGGCTTTGCGCCCTCGCATGTCGGCTTCAAGCTCGATCTGGCGCCGCGCGCATGAGCGGGCCGCGCATCGGCCTGGCGCTCGGCGCCGGCGGGGCGCGCGGCTTCGCCCATGTCGTCGTGCTGGAGATTCTCGACGAACTCGGTTTGAAGCCCGCGGCGATCTCCGGCGCCTCGATGGGCGCGATCGTCGCGGCGCCCTACGCCGCCGGCCTCTCGGGCCGCGATCTGCGCGCCTACGTGCTCGCCATGATGCGCGATCGCGCCCGGGCGATGGCGACGGCGCTGCAGGCGCGCGCCGCGCGCGGCCAGTGGTTTTCAGGCTTCGGCAATCCGGTGCTGATCGACGGCGAGCGCTTTCTCGACCTGTTCTGGCCGGCCGACGTGCCCGAGACGTTCGAGGCGCTGCGCATTCCGCTGAAAGTGGTGGCGACCGATTTTTTCGCGCGCAGCCCGGTCGTCTTCGAGGCCGGACCGTTGACGCCGGCGGTCGCCGGCTCGATGGCCATTCCCGGCCTCGTCAAGCCGGTCGAGGCCGGCGGCGTCGCGCTGATCGACGGCGGCGCTGTCGATCCGCTGCCCTATGACTGCCTGTTCGAGCGCTGCGACGTGGTCGTCGCCTGCGATGTGATCGGCGGCCCGGTCGGCGAGCGGCGCGGCGCGCCGACGCCGTTCGAGACGATGTTCGCCGCCGCGCAGATCATGCAGGCGGCGATCGTGCGCGAGAAACTCGCGGCGCGCGCCCCGCACGCGCTGCTGCGCCCGCCCGTCGACGCGGTGCGCGCCCTCGACTTCTTCCGCGCCGCGCAGATTTTCCGCGCCTGCGACGAGGCGCGCGACGCCATGAAGCGCGCGATCGAGGCGGCGCTCACCGCTTCGTCGCGAAAAAATCCCTGAGCAGCGTCGCCGCCTCGCGCTCGCGCAGGCCGCCATAGACCTCGGGCGCGTGATGGCAGGTCGGCTGCGCGAAGAAGCGCGGCCCGTGCTCGACCGCGCCGCCCTTCGGGTCGGGCGCGGCGAAGTAGAGCCGCCGGATGCGGGCGAAGGAGATCGCCGCCGCGCACATCGCGCAGGGCTCGAGCGTCACGTAGAGGTCGCAGCCGACGAGCCGCTCGCTGCCGAGCGCCGCGCCGGCGGCGCGGATCGCCAGGATCTCGGCATGCGCCGTCGGATCGCACAGTTCGCGCGTGCGGTTGCCGGCGACGGCGATGACGACGCCCTCGCGCACGATCGCCGCGCCGACCGGCGTCTCGTCGCGCGCGGCGGCGGCGCGCGCCGCCTCGAAGGCGCGTTGCAGCGGATCGTCCGTCGCCTCGCTCATCGCTCCGTCCCGCGCTCGCCCGCCCCCCGCGCCTCTGCTATCAGGACGCCATGACCCGCAAAAGAGACGACGGCCCGCGCGGCCGGGGCGGCCCGCCGCAGCGCCGCGACAAATCCCCCCGCGACAAATCCCCCCGCGACCCGTCGCGTCCGCGCCGCGACCGGCCCGGCGCAGGCCCCGACGAGGGCCCGCGCGAGCGCCCCGACCGGCCTTTCGCCAAGGGCGCCAAGCGGCCCTTCGGCAAGAAGGAGTCGGGCGGGCGCGACGGCAAGCCGGCGTTCCGCAAGTCCGGCGACCGCCCGCGCGACGGCGCGCCCGGCCCGCGCCCCGCAAGACCGTTCCGCCGACGCGAGGAGGAGCGGCCGCGGCCCGCCCCGCAGACGCCGCCCGCCCAGGACAAGCCCGTGCGCGAGGGCGACCGGATCGCCAAGCTGATGTCGCGCGCCGGCCTGTGCTCGCGCCGCGACGCCGAGCGCTGGATCGAGGAGGGCCGCGTCGCCGTCAACGGCGTTGCGCTCGCCTCGCCCAACGCCGTCATCGGCCCGGGCGACCGAGTCACGGTCGACGGCAAGCCGCTCGCCGGGCGCGAGCGCACCCGCCTGTTCCTGTTCCACAAGCCGCGCGGACTGGTGACGACGGACCGCGATCCGGAAGGCCGCCCGACGATCTTCGACGCGCTGCCGCCCGAACTGCCGCGGCTGATGACCATCGGCCGGCTCGACATCAACACCGAAGGCCTGCTGCTGCTCACCAATGACGGCGGCCTCGCCCGCGTGCTGGAGCTGCCCTCGACCGGCTGGCTGCGCCGCTATCGGGTCCGCGCCCATGGCGAGACCGATCAGGCGAAGCTGGATGGGCTGGCGGCGGGCGTCAGCATCGAGGGCGTCGACTATCAGGGCGTCGAGGCGACGCTCGACCGCGTGCAGGGCTCCAACGTCTGGATCACCATGGGCCTGCGCGAGGGCAAGAACCGCGAGGTCAAGCGCATCCTCGAGCATCTCGGCCTGTCGGTGAACCGGCTGATCCGCGTCTCCTACGGCCCCTTCCAGCTCGGCGATCTGGCCGAAGGCGCGGTCGAGGAGGTGCGCACCCGCGTGCTGCGCGACCAGCTCGGCAAGGCGCTGGCCGACGAGGCCGGCGTCGATTTCGACTCGCCGCTGATCGAGCGCGATCCGGCCGAGGCGCCCGTCGAGCGCCGGCCGCCGCCCCGCGCCCCGCGCGAGACCTTCGAGGAGGCGCCGCGGCCGGAACGGCCGAAGCCGGGCCCGCGCAAGCATGTCTCGGCGCTGCGCGCCGAGCGCGCCGAGGCCCCGCGCATGCGCACCGAGCGCGGCGAGACGGAGGACCGGCGCGGCCGCGCCATCGTCGTCGAGCGGCGAAGTCGCGCCGTCCCGGCGGCGCCCGCGCCGGATCGGGCCAAGGGCGGCAAGGTCCGTCCGCCCCGGCGCGATCGCGACGCCGCGCCGCCGCGCGAACGCCCGCCGCGCTTCGACGAGGCGCGCGGCGACGGGCCGCGTCCGCGCCGCTTCGAGCGCCCGGGGGGCGGCGACCGTCCGCGCCGGTTCGAGGGCGGCGAGGCGCCGCGCCGTGGCCGGACCGAGCGTGACGTCGAGGATTTCCGCGGGCCGAAGCCGCCGCGCCGCGATGCGCGCCGGCCGCAGGGCGGCGAAGGCGACCGTCCCCGCCGCTTCGAGCGTCCCGAGGGCGGCGAGCGTCCCCGCCGCTTCGAACGGCCGGACGGGCCGCGCCCGCCGCGTCGGGACGGCGACCGTCCGCGCCAGGGCGCCGGCGGCGGTTTCAAGCCAAGAGACCGCGGACCGGGCCGCGGACCGGGCGACCGGCCCGGCGGCAAACCTGGCGGGTTCCGACCAGGCGGCGGCAAGCCGGGCGGAAGGCCCTCGGGCGGCCGCCCCGGCGGCGGCCGTCCGCGCCCGCCGCGCGGCTGAGCCATGCGCATCGTCGGCGGGACATGGCGCGGCCGCCGGCTCACAGGCCCGTCGGGCGAGGCCATCCGCCCGACCTCGGACCGGCTGCGCGAGGCGATCTTCAACGTCCTGGCGCACGGCCATGACGACGCCTGCGCCGGGGCGCGGGTGATCGACCTTTTCGCCGGAACGGGCGCGTTCGGCCTCGAGGCGCTGTCGCGCGGCGCGTCGCACGCCCTGTTCGTCGATCAGGGCGCCGAGGCGCGGGCGCTGATCCGCGCCAATGTCGAAGCGCTCGGCGCCGGCGGCGTCACCCGCATCTTTCGCCGCGACGCGACGAAGCTCGGCCCGAGGCAGGACGCGCCCTCTACGCTCGCCTTCCTCGATCCGCCCTACGGCAAGGGGTTGGCGCCGCTCGCGCTGGCCAGCCTGCGCGACGGCGGCTGGCTCGCCCCCGGCGCGCTGGTTCTGGTCGAGGAGGCCGGCGAGCAGACGCTGCCCGAAATCGACGGTTTCACGCGGCTCGAGCGCCGCGACTACGGCGACACGCAGGTGACGTTTCTGCGCCGCGCCGACTAGCTGTCTTCCCGGCCGGAGCGCAGCGGAGAGCCGGGACCCAGCCTGCGGCGTCGAGCGCGGCGCCCGGCATTGCCTGGGTTCCCGCGCGCCCGCTGCGCGGGCGTCGGGAATGACACGCCCCTGTCATCCCGGCCGGAGCGCAGCGGAGAGCCGGGACCCAGTTCTGCGGCGTCGCGCGCGGCGTCCGGCATTGCCTGGGTTCCCGCGCGCCGGCTGTGCGGGCGTCGGGAATGACACGCACCTGTCATCCCGGCCGGAGCGCAGCGGAGAGCCGGGACCCAGTTCTGCGGCGTCGAGCGCGGCGCCCGGCCTTGCCTGGGTTCCCGCGCGCCCGCTGCGCGGGCGTCGGGAATGACACGCACCTGTCATCCCTGCCGGAGCGCAGCGGAGAGCCGGGACCCAGTCCGGCGGCGTCGAGCGCGGCGCCCGGCACTGCCTGGGTTCCCGCGCGCCGGCTGTGCCGGCGTCGGGAATGACAGGCTCTATCGCCGCGCGAAGAGCTTCTCCAGATCGGCGAGCTTCAGTTCGACATAGGTCGGCCGGCCGTGATTGCACTGGCCCGCGCCCGGCGTCGCCTCCATCTCGCGCAGCAGGGCGTTCATCTCCTCGCCCGAAAGCTTGCGCCCGGCGCGCACCGAATGGTGGCAGGCGATGGTCGCCAGGCGATGATCGAGTTTGGCCGCCAGCGGGCGCGAATCCGCCTCGTCCTCGGCGAGCGTGCCGGCGAGGTCGCGCACCAGCGCGGCGACGTCGCCCCTGATCAGCGCCGGCGTCTCGTGCACCGCGACGGCGCCGGGGCCGAAGCGCTCCAGCGACAGGCCGAGACCTTCCAGCCCCGCCCGCGCCTCGACGAGGCGGGCGACGTCGTCCTCCGGCATCTCGACGACGACGGGGATCAGCAGCGCCTGCCGCGCGACGCCCGTCGTCTCGCGCTGGCGCTTGAGCCGCTCATAGACGAGGCGCTCATGCGCGGCGTGCTGGTCGACCAGCACCAGCCCGTCGGCGGTCTGGGCGAGGATATAGGTCTCGTGCAGCTGCGCCCGCGCCGCCCCGAGCGGATGGGCCAGCGCCTCCGCCTCGGCGGGCGCCGCGCCGGCCCGGGCGTCGGCCTGCGGCGCCGGCGGCCCGGCGTAGCGATGCGCGGGCAGGGCCTCGGCCCGCTCGTCGAAGCCGGCCGGGGCCGCCGGCGAGGCGCGCCAGTCCCAGGCCGCAACCGCCGGGCGCGGCGCAGCGCCGGACCACAGGCCCGGCTGCGCCGCCGCCGTCGTCCGGCGTTCGAGCAGCGTCGCCAGCCGGTCGCCGCCGGTCGTCGTCGCCCGGTGCAGCGCAGCGCCCAGAGTCTGCTTCAGCGCCCCGACGACGAGCCCGCGGATCAGGCCCGGATCGCGGAAGCGCACCTCGGCCTTGGCCGGATGCACGTTGACGTCGACGAGCCGCGGATCGCAGGCGAGGAACAGCGCCAGCGCCGGATGCCGGTCGCCGGGCAGATAGTCGGCATAGGCCGCGCGGATCGCCCCGGCGAGCAGCCGGTCGCGCACCGGACGGCCGTTGACGAACACATATTGCGCCAGCGCGTTGGCGCGGTGATGCGTCGGCAGGCCGATGCGGCCGGAAAGGCGCAACCCCTCGCGCTCGGCCTCGAGCGTCAGCGCGTTGGCGTCGAACTCCGCGCCCATCGCCTGGGCGATGCGGCGCGCCGTCGCCGTCGCGTCGTCGCCTTCGGTCGCCAGCCAGTCGAAGCCGGCCGCTCCCTCGCCGGCGAAGGAGAAGCGCGTCTGTGGATGCGCCATGGCGAGCCGGCGCACCGAGTCGGCGGCCGCCTGCGCCTCGGCCCGTTCGCTCTTCAGGAATTTCAGCCGCGCCGGCGTCGCGAAGAACAGGTCGCGCACCTCGACCTGCGTGCCGCGCATCCGCCCCGCCGGCGTCGGCTCGCCCTTCTCGCCGGCGATCACCGCGAGCCGCCAGCCGTGCGCATCGGCCTCGCGCCGCGTCGTCAGGGTCAGCGCCGCCACCGCGCCGATCGAGGGCAGCGCCTCGCCGCGGAAGCCGAGCGTGGCGATGGCGGTCAGATCGCCGTCCGGAATTTTCGACGTGGCGTGCCGTTCGACGGCGAGCGCCAGATCGTCGGCGCTCATCCCGCCGCCGTCGTCGGAAACGCGGATCAGCCGCCGCCCGCCCGCCTCGATCGCCACGTCGATGCGGCTCGCCCCGGCGTCGAGCGCGTTCTCGACCAGCTCGCGCACCACCGAGGCCGGCCGCTCCACCACCTCGCCGGCGGCGATGCGGTCGACGAGAATCGGATCGAGGCGACGCACGGCCATGGCCGGAGGTTGCACGGGCCGGCGCAGGGCGCAACCGGGGCCTTCGCAAGCCGCCGACCGGTTCGATCGCCGGCCTGCCCGGCGCGCCGGCGCCGGGCCGCGCCAGCGCCGCCGGCAAGCGCGTGAAAGCCGCAAAAAACTGGCCTTTTCAACCCGTCATGGGCTACAATCAGCGTCACGAATCGTGACGCGCGCGACGCTGCGCCAGCACCCCGAGAAAAGCCCCCGGTATGAACGAAACCACGCCTCCGCCCGCCTCCGGAGATCCGACGCCCGCGACCACATACGGCGCGGACTCGATCAAGGTCCTGAAGGGCCTCGACGCGGTGCGCAAGCGCCCGGGCATGTATATCGGCGACACCGACGACGGCTCGGGCCTGCACCACATGGTCTACGAGGTCGTCGACAACGCCATCGACGAGGCGCTCGCCGGCTATGCGACGCTCGTCACCGTGACGCTCAACGCCGACGGCTCCTGCACCGTCACCGACAATGGCCGCGGCATCCCGACCGACATCCATCCCGAAGAGGGCGTGTCGGCCGCCGAAGTGATCATGACGCAGCTGCACGCCGGCGGAAAATTCGACCAGAACTCCTACAAGGTCTCCGGCGGCCTGCACGGCGTCGGCGTCTCCGTCGTCAACGCGCTCTCGACCTGGCTGAAGCTGACGATCTGGCGCGACGGCGTCGAACACGCGATGGCCTTCGCGCATGGCGACTCGACGTCTTCGCTCGCCCCTGTCGGTCCTGCCCCGCTCGAGGCGGGCGGGCCGCGGCGCGGCACCGCGGTGACCTTCCTGCCCTCGCCGCAGACCTTCTCGATGGTCGAGTTCGACTACGCGACGATCGAGCATCGCCTGCGCGAACTCGCCTTCCTCAATTCCGGCGTGCACATCGTGCTGACCGACGCGCGCCGCGCCGAGATCAAACGCGAGGAGCTGTTCTACGAGGGCGGGCTCGAGGCCTTCGTGCGCTATCTCGACCGCACCAAGACGCCGCTGATCGGCGCGCCGGTGATCGTGCGCGGCGAGCGCGACCGCATCACCGTGGAAGTCGCGCTGTGGTGGAACGACAGCTACCACGAGAATGTGCTCGCCTTCACCAACAACATTCCCCAACGCGACGGCGGCACGCATCTGGCCGGCTTCCGCGCCGCGCTGACGCGCCAGGTGACCGGCTACGCCGATTCCTCCGGCATGTCGAAGAAGGAGAAGGTCGATCTCTCCGGCGAGGATTGCCGCGAGGGCCTGACCGCCGTTCTGTCGGTGAAGGTGCCCGATCCGAAGTTCTCGTCGCAGACGAAAGACAAGCTCGTCTCGTCGGAAGTGCGTCCGGTCGTCGAGAACATCGTCAGCGAGGCGCTCGGCGCCTGGTTCGAGGAGAACCCTGCGCCGGCGCGCGAGATCGTCCGCAAGGTGCTGCAGGCCGCCGCCGCGCGCGAGGCGGCGCGCAAGGCGCGCGAGACGATCCGCAAGGATCCGATGAGCGTCTCCTCGCTGCCCGGCAAGCTCGCCGACTGTCAGGAGCGCGATCCGGCCAAGTCCGAACTGTTCATCGTCGAGGGCGATTCGGCCGGCGGCTCGGCCAAGCAGGGCCGCAACCGCGAATTCCAGGCCGTGCTGCCGCTGCGCGGCAAGATTCTCAACGTCGAACGCGCGCGCATGGACAAGATGCTGTCGAGCGAGCAGGTCGGCACGCTGATCACCGCGCTCGGCGCCGGCATCGGCCGCGACGGCGCGCACGCCTTCAATGTCGAGAAGCTGCGCTACCACAAGATCAGCATCATGACGGACGCCGACGTCGACGGCGCCCACATCCGCACGCTGCTGCTCACCTTCTTCTACCGGCAGATGCCGGAGGTGATCGAGCGCGGCCATCTCTTCATCGCCCAGCCGCCGCTCTACAAGGTGACGCGCGGCAAGTCGGGCCAGTATCTGAAGGACGAGCGCGCGCTCGAGGACTATCTCATCGACGCCGGACTCGACGGCGCGCTGCTGCGCCTGCCGACCGGCGAGGAGCGCGCCGGCGCCGATCTGCGCGCCGTCGTGCAGGAGGCGCGCCTCGTGCGCCAGACTCTGGCGCAACTGCACACGCGCTACGACAGGCAGGCAGTGGAGCAGGCGGCGATCGCCGGCGCGCTGCGCCCGCTCGGCCAGCTTTCGGACGAAGAGGCGGCGGGCCTCGCCAGCCACGTCGCCGCGCGGCTCGACGCGCTGTCGGAGGAGACCGAGCGCGGCTGGACGGGCGAGACGCAGAACGGCGCGCTGGTTCTGGCGCGCGAGGTGCGCGGCGTGCGTCAGGCGGCGATCCTCGACGCCGGCCTGCTCGCTTCCGCCGAGGCGCGGCGCCTCGCCGAACACGCCGCCGGCCTCGCCGAGGTCTACGACCGGCCGGCGCTG
This sequence comes from Methylobacteriaceae bacterium, assembly GCA_016793505.1. Taxonomy (GTDB): domain Bacteria; phylum Pseudomonadota; class Alphaproteobacteria; order Rhizobiales; family Beijerinckiaceae. Next base: position 24,388 of record JAEULW010000170.1, read on the forward strand.
TTCGTGCGGCGCGGCGACGAGACGCAGGTCGCGGGCCCCGGCGCGCTGCTCGATGTGGTGATGGCGGCCGGCCGCAAGGGCGTCACCGACATCCAGCGCTACAAAGGCCTCGGCGAGATGAACGCCGACCAGCTCTGGCAGACGACGCTCGACCGCGACGCGCGCACGCTTTTGCAGGTCAAGGTGAAGGAAGGCGACGAGGCCGACGACATCTTCGTCCGCCTGATGGGCGAGGCGGTCGAGCCGCGCCGCGACTTCATTCAGGAGAACGCGCTGAACGTCGCCAATCTCGACGTGTGAGGCGCGCGCACGCGATTGACGGCGCGCGCCTGCGACTTATCCTGACCAAAACCAACGAGAGCGCTCCCGCAACGCAGCCGCGAGGCCGGCCATGGGCGAAGCTCTCCCGCGATCCGAAGACGTCACGCCGCGCGCCCGTGACGACGACCTGCTCGAATGCGACATCGTCATGGCCGGCGGCGTCACCAGCGGCGTCGTCTATCCCGGCGCCGTGGCCGAGATCGCAAAGCGCTATCGCTTCCGCGCGATCGGCGGGGCGTCGGTCGGCGCTCTGGCCGCCGCGGTGGCCGCCGCCGCCGAGCTTGGCCGCGCCTCAGGCGCCAATCCACGTTCTTTCGATGAAATTGGAGCGCTCGCCGCTGAACTCGGCGCGCGCGAATCAAATGGCCGGTCGCGCCTGTTCAATCTGTTTCCGCCCGAGCCGGAAACGCGCGCGCTGTTCGCGCTGGCCGCGTCGCTGATCGCCGCGAAAGACGTCCGGGGGCGATTGGCCTGCCTGTTCCGGGCCTCGATCGCCAGCGCCGCGACGCTCGCGCCGCCGGCTGCGACGCTGGCGACCGGTTTCGTTTCCGCGATGTCGCTGTGGTCGGCCGGCGCGTGGCCGCTCGCCCTGTTCGTTTGCCTCGCCGCGCTCGGACTCGCCGTCTCGCTCTGGGCAGTTGCGCTGCTCGCTCTCATCTATTGGCGCTGGCTGCCGGCGCTCCGCGACAATGACTTCGGCCTTTGTCGCGGACATGCCGAAGAGTCGGAGGCGCTGACCGATTGGCTGCACCGCATCGTGCAGAAAGCGGCAGGGCGTGGGCCGGACGACGATCCGGTCACGTTCGGCGATCTCTGGGGGGACGGCGCCGCCGCCGCGGAGACGGCGGAGCGGCGCATCGATCTGGTGATGGTCTGCAGCGACGTTTCGCGTCATCGCAGCGCACAATTGCCCTTCCTCGAGACGCCGTCCCGGCTCTATGTCGAGAAGGCGGTTCTGCGCCGGCTCCTGCCGCCGCGCATCGCGCGCTGGATGATCGACGAGAAGCCCGGCGACCGGCACGCGAAGGACGAGGCGGGCGAGGACGTCGTGCGTCTGCCCGCTCCCGCGCATCTGCCGATCGTTTTCG
>JAEULW010000171.1 GCA_016793505.1 Methylobacteriaceae bacterium
ATGCCGCTCTGCAGCGCGACCGAAATGTCGATGAAGCGTCGGCCCATGTCATCCCGCCCTTCCGCTGCGCCGGCCCGGGGCAATGACGCCACGCCGCGCGCCGCCCGTCAACGCGCATGGCGCGGCGATGCGCCTGTGTGCCAGGATGTCGCGCGCAGCGCGCGCCGGGAGAGGTGCATGATCGTCGCGGACGTCGCCGTCATCGGCCTCGGCGCCATGGGCGCGGCCGCCGCCTGGCGGCTTGCCAGACGCGGCGCGCGCGTCGTCGGGATCGATCGTTTCGCGCCCCCGCACGAGCGCGGCTCGAGTCATGGCGAGACGCGCATCACCCGTCAGGCGATCGGCGAGGGCGAGGAGCTCACGCCCTTCGCGCTCCGCGCCCACGCGATCTGGCGCGAGATCGAGGCGGCGACCGGCGCGCGACTCTTCGTCGAGACCGGCTGTCTGCTGATCGCGCGGCGCGGCGATCCGGCGCGACGCCACGGTCGCGACGCCTTTCTCGACCGCACGCTCGCCGCCGCCCGCCGCTTCGGCGTCGCGCACGAGACGCTGGGCGCCGACGACATCCGCCGGCGCTGGCCGCATCTCGCGCCGGCGGCGGACGAGACCGGCTATTTCGAGCCCGGCGGCGGCTATCTGAGGCCCGAAGCCTGCATCGCCGCTCAGCTCGCCCTCGCCCGCGCCGCCGGCGCGACGCTGCGCCTCGACGAAACCGTCCTGAGCCTGCGCGCCGGCGCCGCCTCGGTCGAGATCGAGACCGACAAGGGCGCGATCTCGGCCGGCCGCGTCGTCGTCGCCGCCGGCGCCTTCGCGCCCGCTCTGCTCGGCGGGCCGTTCGCGAGGCTGCTGCGCCCGACCCGACAGACCTTGCACTGGCGCGCGGCGGACGCGCCGGCGCGCGCCGCATGGGCCGCGAGCCCGGTCTACATCTGGCTGCACGGGCCGGGGCCGTTCGACTATTTCTACGGCTTCCCGGCGATCGACGGCGAGGTGAAGAGCGCGACGGAGTGCGACGAACACGTCGACGATCCGGCGTGTTACGATCGCGCCGTCGCGCCCGACGCCGGCGCCGCCTTCGTCGCCGGTCACCACGCGGGCCGCCTCGCCGGTCTCGGCGCGGTGACGCGCAGCGCGACCTGCCTCTACACGACGACGCCGGACGGCGGCTTCGTCATCGACTGCGATCCGCGCAGCGAACGCATTCTCGTCGTCTCGCCCTGCTCCGGCCACGGCTTCAAGCATTCCGCCGCCATCGGCGAAGCGGTGGCCGAGCGCCTGATCGACGGCGCGGCGCGCCTCGATCTGACGCCCTTTTCGCTGGCGCGCTTCGCCTGACCGGCGGGGCGTCTTGCGCCTGTCGCGCGCCCGGCGGATGCTCGCCCCGCGCCGCCCCGTCGCGGCGTCAATGCAAGGGAGCGCGTCATGTCCCGCAAACTCGGCCTCGCCGTCGCCTTCGCCGCCTTCGCCTGCGCCGCCGCGCCAGCCCGCGCGGAGATCGACAACTCGATCCTGACGCCCGGGTCCTTCCGCGAGCACAAGGCCACCTACGGCCTCGTCTACATCCTGCCGAAGGAGGTCAATGCGATCATCGACGCGAAGATCGACGCGCCCCTGAAGGCGAAGCTCGCGACGCTCGGCCTGAAGGCCGAGGCGAACGCCTTCAACCTGCCGCATGTCACCGTCGTTCATATCCATTCAGCCGATCCGACGACGCCGGCGAAGATGCTCGCCGCGCTGCCGAAGCCGCCTTCGCCGCCGCAGATCACGCTGAAGACCTTTTACACCACCGAGGCCGCCAAGGGCGCGGGCCATCCCTGGTGGTTCGATCTCGGCATCGTCAAATCGGGCAAGGGCTATGACGATCTGATGGCCTACAATGTCGTCGCCACGGCGGCCCTGACGCCGCTGCGCGACGGGCCGCTGCCGCGCGTCACCGGCCCGGTCTACAACGTCATGAGCGATGCGGCCAAGGAGCTGGTGCGCACCGTCGGCGTCAGCGGCGTCAACGTCGTCAAGGACGGCAAGCCGACCGCCTCGCACAATCCGCACAACACGCTGGTCTATTCGATGACGCCCTTCATCGCGCCGATCCAGGCCGAAATGGACGCTCTTGCGGCCGAGATGAACAAGGTCCTGCCCGACGGAATCGACACGACCTTCCGCAACGTGTCGATCGTCGAGATCGGCTTCATGGGCAATGTGCTGCGCGAATTCTACCGCATCGATCTGGCGACCGGCGCGGCGATCGACGTCGTCTCCGGCCGCGTCGTCGCGCAGAAATAGCGCATACGCAATAATGAACCGGCGCCGGGCCCTTGCGGGTCCGGCGCCTTGTTCGTCACGTCGCCTCGCCGACGCGCCACAGCTTGGTCAGCAGCGCGTCGAGGCCGGCGCCGTCGCTGGCGTGCAGATCGATGCGGCCGACCTTCTCGGTCAGCTTCTCGAGCGCCTCCAGCTCCTTCAGCCGAACCAGCAGCGGGTTCTCCTGCATCAGCTTGGCGGTGTTGAGGAGCGAACGCGTCGCCGCGGTCTCCTCCTGGCGGCGGATCAGGTTGGCCTTCGCCGTCCGCTCCGCCTCCACCACCTTGTTGACCAGCGCGCGCACGTCGCCCGGCAGGATGACGTCCTTGACGCCGAGCTCGGTCGTCTCGACGCCGAGATCGGCGCTGCGCGCCGCCACGAAGCCGCGCAGCTCCTCGTCGATGCGCTCGCGCGCGGCGAGCACTTCGTCGAGCGTGCGCGTCGCCACCGCCTCGCGGATCGCGAACTGCGCCAGACGGTAGATCGCCGTCTGCACGTCGACCGCGTTCTGCGAGGCCTTCACTGGATCGACGATCCGGGTGAAGGCGGTGAGCGTCAGACGCAGGGCGATCTTGTCCTTGGTCAGGATCTCCTGCGCGCTGATCTCCAGCGGCTGCGGACGCAGATCGAAGGTCTGCGCCGCGACCTTGCGCTCGGTCTGCCAGAAGGCGTGCCGGCCCGGGCCGAGACGCTCGGTCAGCACGCCGTCGACGAACAGAAGGCCCGCCTCGTGCGCGGCGACGCGCGCCTCGAGAACCTGCGGCGTGCGCGCCAGATCGAGCTTGGCGAGAACGGCCGCCGGCACGCGCAGCTCGCGCTGCGTGTCGATGCGCTCGACCTCGATCCGCGTCGCGCCCTTGAGGTAGGCGCGCGACGTGAACTTCGGCACGAGATGCTTCGGCTCGCCGTCGAGCGAGACGACGCACACTTCGCCCGCCTTCGCCTCGACGATCTCGAACAGTTCGGCGGCGAGCTCCGGCCGCGTGCGCGCGATCAGCCGCGCGCGCTCGACCGGGAATTCGGCGCGAACGATGGAGACGATCTCGGCGCTGAGCCGACGCAGCGGATCGAACAGCGCGTGACGGCCCGGTCCGAGCGCGCGCTCGAGCCGGCCCTCGCGCGTCAGCAGCGCGATCTCGCCGTCCTTCACCGTGAAGCAGAGCCGGAACAGGGTGCGCTTCATCTCATCCTCCATCGTCGCCGCGGCGCTTTCGCGTCGCGGTGGAAAGCGGCCAAACGCCGCCGGTCTCGCGCGCGATCACCCGCGCGCGAAGCGTGCTCGCGGCGCCGCTGTCGCGGGCCGCGCGAAACTGTGGGTCGCCGGCGCGTCGCCTCACGCTTCCCGCGCGGGCCGCAGCGTCAGGCGGGCGCGCGAGAGGCGCGCGTCGGCCCTCGGCGCCTGTCCGCAGACAGGCGCATCCGGCCGGGCGCGTCGGCTCGCGAGCCGCCCGTCATCTGCTCCGGCGCAGGGCGCCGGAAACGCTGGCCGCATCGCGCCCGACGCGGCTCGCGCCGTGTCAGGAGAGAATTGGCCGAGGAAGCGCGCCGGCTTCCCTGTATGCGAACTCGCGTGTCAGGCGAGGGCTCCTTTCGAAGCGTTCGGAGCGGGAATCGAACCCGCGACAGCAAGGTTTCGAGCCTTGTGCTCTACCCACTGAGCTATCCAGGGTGCATCCGGGAGGATTCGAACCTCCGACCTTCCGGACCCGGGGCCCGGACGCTCTACCCGCTGAGCTACGTCTGCGATCCGAGGCAGCGGAACACGCACTCCGCAGGGCGGCGCGCGCCAGCCGGCGGTGGAAGGCCGGACCCGAGGCTGCGTTCGGGAGGCGGGCGAATAAACGCGCAGCATCGCAAAGTAAAGCGTCATCATGAAAAAGCCGCAGGACGATCGCGCCGCGTGACTTTTCCGCAACGCGCTTTTTCGCGGGCCGCCGCTGGCGTCGGCGCGCGCTTCGCCCTACATTGTCGACGCGGGGCTGTGGGGTTCGTGCAGGACCTTAATTCCCCGGGGCCTTATCGATCCTCATGGGAGCTGTCCCTGGCCTCGTCCGTGGACCTGGCCATACGGCGCCCACCTACGTTGTAGGTACCCGGGATCGATGTCCCACGGCCTTTGCGGCTCCGCGCTTCGACCGGACTTCGGCATGTCTGACGCAGTGGCTCCGGCGATCCCCGACAAGACGACCCTGCGGGCCGAGGCGCTGGCGCGGCGCGCCGGCGTCGACGCGGCGACGCGCGAGGCCTTCGCCCGCCGCCTCGCCGCGCTCGGGCCCGCGCTCGCCGGGCGCGCGCAGGCGCGCGTCGCCTCCGTGTTTTCGAGCTTTCGCGGCGAACCCGACACCGCGCCACTGATGCGCGCCTTGCGCTCCGCCGGCCTCGTCGTGGCGCTGCCGGTCGTCGTCGGCCGCGGCGCGCCGCTCGTCTTCCGCCGTCATGACGAGGGCGATGCATTGCGGCCCGGCCCCTTCGGCCTGTCAGAGCCCGGCGACGACGCTCCGGCCCTCGAGCCCGACCTCGTCTTTGCGCCGCTCGCCGCCTTCGATCGCGCCGGCCATCGCATCGGCTATGGCGCGGGTTACTATGATCGCTCGCTGGCGGGCCTGCGCGCCCGTCGCCGCATCCTCGCCGTCGGCGTCGCCTTCGCCGCGCAGGAGGTCGCGACGATCCCCGCCGAGCCGCATGACGAGAGACTGGACATGATCGTCACCGACTCCGAAACGCTCGAGTTCCGCTGATGCGCCTGCTGTTCGTCGGCGATGTCGTGGGCCGCGCCGGCCGTGACGTTTTCACCCGCGAAATCCCGCGCCTGCGCGAGCGCTGGCGGCTCGATTGCGTCATCGTCAACGGCGAGAACGCGGCCGGCGGCTTCGGCCTCACCGAGGCGATCTGTGACGAGTTCCTCGCCGCCGGCGCCGACGGCGTGACCCTCGGCAACCACGCCTGGGACCAGCGCGAGGCGCTGGTCTTCATCGACCGGCAGCCGCGCCTCGTGCGTCCGGCGAACTTCAATCGCGGCACGCCGGGGCGCGGCGCGACGCTGATCGATCTGCCCTCCGGCCATCGCGTGCTCCTCGTCAATCTCATCGGCCGCGTCTTCATGGGGCTGGCGCGCGATCCTTTCGCCGCCGCCGAGCGCGAGATCGAGGCCTGTCCGCTCGGGCGGGGTTGCGACGCGGTCATCGTCGATTTCCACGCCGAGGCCTCGAGCGAGAAACAGGCGATGGGCTGGTTTTTGGACGGCCGCGCCTCGCTGGTCGTCGGTACGCATACGCATGCCCCGACCGCCGATCATCGCATCCTGCCGGGCGGGACGGGTTTCATGACCGACGTCGGCATGACCGGCGACTATCAGTCGGTCATCGGCATGGAGAAGGAGGAGCCGCTGCGCCGTTTCCTCGAATCGACGCCGGGCGCGCGCTTCGAGCCGGCGCAGGGCCCGGCGACGCTGTGCGGCGTCGCCGTCGAGACCGGCGCCGACGGCAAGGCGACGCGCATCGCGCCGGTGCGCCTCGGCGGCGCGCTCAGTGAAGCGGTTCCCGATTTCTGGTGACCGCGCCGCCGAGCCGCCAGACCATCTTCCAGATCGCCAGGCCGGAATTGGGATTGACCGCCTCGCCGACGATTTCGAACGCTTCGCGTTGATAGAAGCGGACGGCGCGCGCGTTCGCCTTGTTGACGGTCAGATGCACGCCGCCCGGCGCGCGCCGCTTGACCGCCTCGAGCAGCGCCCGCGCGACGCCCGCGCCCTTGCTGTCGACGCCGACGCAGAGCTGGTCCATGACGCCGGTGGCAGGGTCGAAGACGACGAAGCCGAGCGCCCGGCCGTCGTCGGCGCAGGCGACCGTGACGTCGGCGCCGGCGTCCTCGAGCTCGGCCAGATGGCGCGCGAACCAGCTCCGCCGCGCCGCAAAATCGATCTCCGGAAACACCTCGCGCCACGACGCGACCCAAAGCGCCAGCAGCGCCGTCAGATCGTCGTCGCGGCCCGCGCGCAGACGCATCAGCGTTCGGTCAGCTTCAGTTCGATGCGGCGGTTGCGGCGCAACGCCTCTTCGCTGTCGCCCGTATCGATCGGCTGGAACTCGCCGAAGCCGGCGGCGACGAGCCGCTGCGGAGAGATGCCGCGCGTGATCAGATACTGCACCACCGAAATGGCGCGCGAGGCCGACAGGTCCCAGTTCGAGCGCCCCGCGCCGGTGACCGGCCGCTTGTCGGTGTGCCCGTCGATGCGCAGCACCCACGGAATCTCCGGCGGTATTTCGCGTTCGAGTTCGATCACCGCGGCGGCGAGCTTGTCGAGCTCGGCGCGGCCGGCGTTGTTGACCGCCGCCTGACCGGTGTCGAACAGCACTTCGGATTCGAACACGAAGCGGTCGCCGACGACGCGGATGCCCGGCCTGTTGCCCAGAATCTGCCTCAGCCGGCCGAAGAAGTCGGACCGGTAACGGGCGAGCTCCTGCACCTTCTGCGCCAGCGCTACGTTGAGGCGCGAGCCGAGATCGGCGATGCGCGCCTGCGATTCGCGGTCACGGTTCTCGGAGGCGGCGAGCGCGTCCTCGAGCGCGGCGAGCTGGCGGCGCAGCGCCGATATCTGCTGGTTGAGAATGTCGACCTGCGCCAGCGCGCGCTGCGAGATCAGCTTTTCGGCGTCGAGCTTCTGGTCGGCCTCGGCCGCCTTGCCGCTGGCGGCGGCGAGTCCGGCGCTGTTGGAGTCGATCAGCCCTTGCAGGCGCCGCTTGTCGAGTTCGGCGGCGTCGAGCGTCGCGGTGAGCGCCGCCAGCGTCGATTGCGCATCCGCCTTGCCGGCGCGCTCCAGCGCCAGCAGCTGCGTCAGCTCCTCGATCTGCTTGTTCAGCTTGGTCAGCGCCGTGTCCTTGCCGGTCACCTCGCGCGACAGGAAGAACTGCGCCAGCATGAACACCGACAGCATGAAGATCATGACCAGCAGCATCGTCGACAATGCGTCGACGAAGCCCGGCCAGTAGTCGACGCCGCCGGCCCTGCGGCGGCCGCGCGCGGCGGCGCTCACAGGCTCTTCTCCCGCGCCAGCCTGTCGAGCAGGGCGCGGATTTCACGCTGCTGCGCCGCCTGCGCCTCGACCCAGTCGCGGATCATCTGCTGCTCGGAGCGCATGTGCTGGACGAGGCCCTGGATGCCCTCGGCCAGATTGGCCATCGCGGTCGCCTGCTGCGCGCCGCCGCGCGTGTCGCGCTCGGCGATCTGCGCCAGCATCGCCTCGATCTCGGCCGGCGAGGCGCCGGCGGCGACCAGCGGATCGGCGGTGAAGCGGGCGAGATTGTCCTCGAGCTCGTTGTAGAAGCGGTTCTGCGCCTGCCCCGCCTGCAGATCGAGGAAGCCGAGGATCAAAGATCCGGCGAGGCCGAACAGCGAGGAGGTGAAGGCGATGCTCATGCCGTCGATCGGCTTCGACAGGCCCGATTTCAGCTCGTCGAACATCACCGCCGCGTCGGCGCCGGTCTGCATCGAGCGGATGACGCCGCCGATCGAGCCGACCGTCTCGATCAGGCCCCAGAAGGTGCCGAGCAGGCCGAGGAAGACCAGCAGCCCGGTCAGGTAGCGCGACAGGTCGCGCGCCTCGTCGAGACGCATCCCGACCGAATCGAGAATGGCGCGCAGCGTGATCGTCGAGATCGCCCGCTGGCCGCCGGAATCGCGCAGGATCGCCGCCACCGGGGCGAGCAGGATCGGCGGCTTCACGACGGCCGCGGTCTTCGCGCCGGTCAGCGCGTTGACCCATTTGACCTCGCGGAACAGCCGGATCACCTGCCGGAAGGCGTAGATGATTCCGAGCAGCAGAAGCCCGCCGATCAGCGCGTTGAGTCCCGGATTGGCGAGGAAGGCCGTCCAGATCTGGCGGTAGAGAACCAGTCCCGCGAAGCCGACGAGCAGCAGGAACACCAGCATCCTGAGCAGGAAGATGCGGGGCGAGGACAGCCGCGTCGCCTCGATTTCGGTCGCCATGGTCGCTCCGATCCGCGATTCAACGCCGCCCGCAATCTAGCGCATCGCCGCACGCGCACCAATTCGCCGGGCGGACGCGAAAAAGGGCGGCTCGTCGCCGCCCTTTCCGTGTCTTTTCGCTGTGCGCCCGCCTCAGCCCTGCGGAGCGGCCGGCTTGTCGTCGAAGGGCTTCCAGCCCGGCTCGCCGCGCGCCGTCGAGGCGTCGCGTTCGCGCCGGAAGCGCTCGAACTCCTCGCGGTCGCGGGCCTGGCGCAGATGCGCCAGATACTCGGCGAATTCGCGCTGCGCCTGCTCGAGCTTGCGCCGCTCCTCCTCGAGCCGTTCGAGCTCGGCCGACTTCCACTCGTCGAAGGCGCGGTTGCCGGTGCCCTGCTGCGGCCAGCCCTGCGACCAGGCGCCCCAGCTGCGGCCGGCCTCGCGGCCCGCCTCGCGGGCGCGCCGCCCGCATCCGAATCCGTTGCGCATCTGCTCGTAGCCCTCCTTGCCGAACGTCACGAGATCGCCCGGATAGCCCGAGCGCCGCTGCCAGAATTTCCAGGCGAGGATCGCCAGGCCGATCGGCCAGAAGACGATGAATCCGAGGATCATCGCCACCAGTTCGATCGGTTGCCACCGCGCCCGGCCGCAGCCGCGCTGCGCCCCCTCGCCGCGATGCGCCTCGCCCGTCCCGGGCGCCCCATCCGCCATTCCTGCCGTCGATGTCATGGCCCGCGTCCTTTCTGCGAAGCATGTCAATGTTACATACATTAACATAGGCGCGCTGTCCAGCGCCTGCAAGCGGCGCTCGCGCACTCCGCCTGAAAAGACTTTCAAGCCGTGTGGAACCGGGCGCGGCCTGCCCGGTTCTCGCAGCAGCGGAACCGCGCGACGGCGCGGCGGGCGGGGTCGGTCGATGTCTGAACGAAGCGGAATCGAGGCGCGCGTGGAGCGCTCTGAATTCATGCGCATGGTCGGCGCGACCGCCGGCCTCGCCATGGTCGGCATGATCGTCGCCGGCCTCTACGTGCTGCGCGAGGTGCTGATGCCGCTGGCGCTGGCGACGCTGCTCAGCTTCGTGCTGGCGCCGGTGGTCAAGGCGCTGACGCGGCGGCGCGCGCCCAAGGGCCTCGCCGTGCCGCTCGTCGTCATCGCCGCCTTCGCCGGCCTGTTCGCGCTCGGCTCGGTCTTCGCCGGCCAGGTCGGCCAGCTCGCCGCCGACCTGCCGGCCTACCAGACGACGCTCAAGGAAAAACTGAAGACGCTGCGCGGGGCGGCCACTAGTTCATCTTCGCTCGGCAAGGCCAGCGAGATGCTGCAGGACCTCGCCAGGGAGCTCGACGCCGACGAGGTCAAGCCGCCCGCGCAGCGTCCCGCCGCCCCGACGCTCGAGACGCGCCGCGGCCCCGACGGCGCGCTGCTGCCGATTCCGGTGCAGGTGCATGAACAGAAGGGCGCGATCGCCGCGCTCGCGGCGATGATCGCCCCGCTCGTCCATCCGCTGGCGACGACGGCGATGATCGTCATCTTCGTCATTTTCATCCTCGCCCAGCGCGAGGACCTCAGGAACCGCCTGATCAAGCTCGCCGGTTCGCGCGATCTGCATCGCACCACGGCGGCGCTCGACGACGCCGCTCATCGCCTGTCGAAGATGTTCGCCGCCCAGCTCGCGCTGAATTCGGCCTTCGGCGTGATCATCGGCGTCGGGCTGTGGCTGATCGGCCTGCCCAACCCGCTGCTCTGGGGCGTGCTCGCCGGCGTGCTGCGTTTCGTGCCTTACATCGGCGCGTTCATCTCGGCCGCCTTCCCGGCGATTCTGGCGGTCGCGGTCGATCCGGGCTGGACGATGTTGATCTGGGTGCTGGCGCTGTTTCTCGTCGTCGAGCCGCTGGTCGGCCATGTCGCCGAGCCGCTGCTGGTCGGCCACACGACCGGGCTCTCGCCGGTGGCCGTCGTTGTCGCGGCGACGTTCTGGACATGGTTGTGGGGTCCGGTCGGCCTGGTGCTGGCGACGCCGCTGACCATCTGCCTCGTCGTCATGGGCAAGCACATCGAGGGGCTGCGCTTCATCGACACGCTGCTCGGCGACCAGCCCGCTCTCAGCGCGCCGGAACTGTTCTACCAGCGCATGCTGGCCGGCGATCCGATCGAGGCGACGGCGCAGGTCGAGACCTATGCCGACGACAACCGGCTGCTCGACTATTACGACGACGTCGCCATGAGCGGCCTGCGCCTCGCCCAGCGCGATCTCGATCGCTCGATGCTCGATCCGGCCCGGGTGCGGCGCGTGCGCGCCTCGGTGCAGGAGCTGTTCGCCGGCTTCGACGATGACGAGGCGCCCGCCCGCGCGGCGGCCGATGCGGCCGACGGCAAGCGGCCGCTGCTGCGCCTCAAGCCCGACGATCTCGACGAGTCCTGGCGCGCGCCGACCCCGATTCTCGTCATCGGCGGCCGCACGCCGCTCGACGAGGCGGCGGCGATCCCGATGGCCGACGCCTTCAACCGCGCCGGGCTCGGGGCGAAAGTGCTGCCCGCCGAGACGCTGCAGGCCGCCGGCCTCGCCCGCCTCGAGACGACGGGCGTGCGCATGATCGTGCTCTCCTTCCTCGACGATTCCTCGGAGTCCGCGATGCGCTTCGCGGTGCGACGGCTGCGCGTCAAGGCGCCGCAGGCGCGCATCGTTCTGGCGATCTGGGCCGACCCCGACGAGACCATCGACCGCGCCCATCTCAAGGCCGCGACGCAGGCCGACCTGATCGCCCTGTCGGTGCGCGAGGCGCATCAGGACGCGACGCTGGCGGCCGTCACCGGCGGGCTGCATCTCGACGACCTCGACGCGCTGGGGCCCGCTGCGACGCAACGGGCCGACCCGCCGAAGGCGGCGGCCTCCTGAACGACGCAAGCCGGCGCTGCGCGTGCGCCGCCGCACACACCCCCGCAAGAAGCATGTAAATATTGACGGCGTCTGGCTTTCCTGTCCGGGGCTCCGTCATGAAACTGCGCGCCGTCACGTTCTCCCTGTCCGCCTGCCTCGCCGCCCTCGCCGTCGCCGGCGGGGCGCAGGCCGGCTTCAAGCAACGCTTTCAGGTCGGCAACTGGAATGGCGGCGTCTTCGTCGACGACAAGACCGGCGAGTTCCGCAATTGCGGGCTCGGCCTGAAATTCTCGGGCGGCACCGAGATCACCATCGTCATTCCCGGCAACTACAACGGCGCGCTGATCGTCGGCGATCCGCGCATCGCCGCGACGCCGCAGAAGCAGCACGAAGCGATCGTCAGGTTCGACGCGCTGCCCGAGCGCAAGGCGCAGGCGCTGGGACTCACCGCCAATATGGTGCAGATCGCCGCCGCCGCCTTTCCGAACGACTATGACGGCGTCCGCGGCGCCAAGCGCGTCACGGTCAATGTCGCAGGCCTCGCCACCACGCTCGACGTGACCGGCATCGACAAGGTGATGCCGAAGCTCGCCGAATGCGTGGTCACCGAGCGCGCCCGCATGCAGCTGCCGCCCTCGCGCCCCGAGCCGGATGTGCGCGAGGACAAGCTCGAGGCCGGCTTCGTCGGCCTCGCCGCGGCCGAGAAGGTCGGCGCGCCCTACATCGTCTTCGCCGACGGCAAGCGGCCGCCCGGTTTCGACCGGCCGGTCACCCTGTGGGGTCACGCCGGCGTGCCGGGTCCGGACGGGCCGGCCAACATCATGGGCATGACCTTCTGGAATCCGCCGCAGCCCAACGACAGCGCGCAGGGCCGGCGCGAGGCCCGCAAGGCGCTGCTGCGGCAGGCCTGCGCCGACGGCAGCCTGCAGATGGCCGATCTGCCCGGCGTCGACGGACGCGCCGACTCGTTCGGCATCGGCTTCTCGTGCCAGAACAAGTATGAGGAGGTCTATTACGTGCCGCGCCGCAACGGCGGCTGGTTCGAGGTCGGCCTCAACTCGCCGCCGGGCAAGCGCGCCACGCTCGCCGCCTTCGGCGCCAAGTACCGCGCCGTCCTCGGCGCGCTGCTGCCGTGAGCGGCAAGGGCTTCGGCGCCGGCTTCGGCCTGCTGCTCGCGCTCGGCGCCGGCGCGCTCCTGCTCTGGAACGAGAGTCGTTCGGTCTCGGTCGCCGACTCGCTCTGGCTCGGCGAGCGCGCGGTGAAGATCGTTCCGGCCGATCGCGTCGATCCCGCCAACGAGGGCAGGCTCGTCTTCGTCCGCGGGCCGGCGCGCGCCGCCGCCCCGATCGTCGATCCCGACACCGGCGCGACGCTGCGCGCGCTCTACGCGACGCGCAAGGTCGAGATGTTCCAGTGGCGCGAGCAGTCGACGTCGCGCCGCGGCAATGCCGACCCGGCCTCGGTCACGCTGAACCCGGCCTGGTCCGAACGCGCCGAGCCGACGACGGTGACCATGCAGGCGCGCCGCCTCGAAAATC
>JAEULW010000194.1 GCA_016793505.1 Methylobacteriaceae bacterium
GAGCTCCTCGGCCCAGATCAGCGAGGCGTTGAAGACGTAGCGCGCCGTCACCTGCACCAGCATGATGACGGCGATCAGCCCCATCGACGAGCCGGCGAGGAAGCGCATCACGCGGTCGTAAAGTCCGACGAGGCCGGCGGCGCCGGGCGTGCTGCTGTGCGACATGGAACGCCCTGCCGGCTCTTGCGTGAAAAGGGCCGGCGCGCGGCGCGCGCCGGCGGCGCGTCAGGCCTGCGCGGCCTTCACATAGGCGTCGATCAGCGGCGACTTCTTCGCATACTGTTCGACCAGCGGCGCCATTTTCTTCTTCATCTCGGCGAGGTCCTCGAGGTCGAAGAACTGCACGCCCTTCTTCTTCAGGTCCTCGCGCGCATTGAGATCCTGGTCCTTGGTGTATTGCAGCGTCGGCGCGGTCGAGTCGCGGCCGGCCTGGCGGATCGCCTCCTGCAGATCCTTCGGCAGCGAATCGAACTTCGCCTTGTTCATGGCGATGACGTTGTGCCAGGGATAATGGCCGGTCAGCGTCATGAACTTGCCGACCTCCCACAGGTTCTCGCCGAGCATCGAGGAGACGTTGATCTCCACCGCGTCGATCACCTTGGTCTGCAGCGCGCCATAGACCTCGCCATAGGGCAGCCCGATCGGCGCCGTGCCGACCGTCTCCCAGATCGCCTTGTGCAGCGGCACCGGCACGATGCGCGTCTTCAGCCCGGCGAAATCGGCGATCTTCTTCACCGGCTTGCCGACCGACAGGAAGTTGCGCGTGCCGATGTCGGTGAGCTGCAGGCCGACGAGGCCGGCGTCGGACAGATCGGACAGCAGCGCCTGCCCGGCGGCGCCGAGCGACAGCTTCGTGAAGTGGTCGTAGTCCTTGATGATGAAGGGCAGCTGCGGCGCGTCCAGCGCCGGCCGGCCCGTCACCAGCGGGAACAGCACGCCAGAGGCGCCGCACAGGTCGATCGTTCCGGCGATCGCCGCCTCGACATTCGCCTTGTCCTCGCCGAGCTGGCGGTTGGGAAAGAGCTGCAGGTTGAAGCGGCCGGGCGCGAGCTTCTCCAGCGCCTCCTTGAAGCGCAGCGCTGCGATGTGGCCGGGATGCACCTCGGCCGCGGCGTGCGCCAGCCGCAGGCGGATCGGCGCCTGGGCGCGCGCCACATGCGGCGCCGCGACGCCCGCGAGCGCCAGGCCTGCGCCGAACTGTCGTCTGGTGAGCATGAAATCCTCCCTCTTGTTTCGAACATCGGAACAGTGTTCTGTATTTAAAATTGCATTGTCCCGCGCCCGCGTCAAGCGGCGGTTTTGGCCGATCGCGTCAGCCCGCCGCGCCGAGCTTCGGTCGATAGCCGAGATCGGTCGAGACGCGCCGCGCCGCCGCCTTCACCGCCTCGATCAGCGCCGCCGGCGGCTCGGCCGGGATGAACTGGATCGAGTCGACGACCGCCACCGCGCCGGCGAAATGGCCGAGCGCGTCGAACACCGGCGCGGCGACCGCGTTGAGGCCGAGCAGCGCCTCGTTGGGCGCGATCGCCCAGCCCCTGCGCCGCGCCTTCTTCACGTCGGCGGCGAGATCCAGCGGATCGACGATCGTGCGCGGCGTCAGCGCCGGCAACGGCTTCTGCATCAGCCGCCGCAGCAGCGCCGCATCGCCGAAGGCGAGCGCCATCTTGCCCTGCGCCGAGGCGTGCAGCGACAGCAGCGAGCCGGGCTTGACGCCCATCTCGACATTCGACGTGCCGGGCAGCGTGCCGACGATGCGCATGCCGTCCGCCTCCGGCGTCGACAGCGCGACGGAATGGCCGAAGCGGTCGCGCAATTCGCGCATCGCCGGCCGCGCCGCCGCAGTCAGTTCATGGCTCTCGCTCACCGCCTGGCCGAGCGACATCAGCCGCGCGCTGACGCGGTAGCGCTCGGTCTCCGGCTCCTGCGTCAGATAGCCGGCCGCCACCAGCGTCTGCAGGTGGCGATGAATGCGGCTCTTCGTCGTGCCGAAGGTCTGCGCAAGTTCGGTGACGCCGACGGCGCGCTGGCTGGCGGCGATCGTCTCCAGCATGTTGAGGGCGAGCACGACAGCCTGCACGCCCTCGCCGGTCTTCTTTCCCGAGATCGGCGGCATGCGCGCCTCAGCCCTCGGCCGGGGCGGGATAGTCGGCGCCGTTCAGCACCCATCCCGGCTGTTTCGAGAAATCCATCCGCGGCGGCGAAAAGATGTCGATCAGCTGGTTGAGGCCCGGCTCGAGCCCGCGCGTCGTGTGGATGCAGGGCGGCGGAATGACCAGCGCCGACGGCGAGGCGAAATGCTGATGCTCGTCCTCGCGCCAGGCGTTCATGTTCACCGTCCAGGGCCAGCGCAGGTGATGCATGAAGGCGCCTTCCAGCGCCAGCGAGCACTGCTCGAAGTCATCGTGATGATGCGGCGACAGCTTGGTCACGTCGCGTGGTCCGATCTGCGGATCGAGCACGTTGATCATGAAGGTCGTGCAGCGGAAGATGCGGCCGAAGCGCCCGGGCTGCGGCGCGACGTCGAGCGAATAGGCGCGAATGCGAAATCCGTCCGGCGGCGTCGGCCAGGCCTTGAACGGCGGGATCGCGGCGCGCTGCGTCGCATAGGACGCCGCGTTCGGACAGGCCGCGACCATGTCGGCGCTGGCGCTGGTGAACAGGCGCACCAGCCGCCCGCCGGCAGGCAGGCTGACGCGGCTCACTCCCGGCGGCACGAAGACGATCGCCGGCCCGCGCGCCGTCTTGCTTTCGTCGCCCGCCTCGATGCGCACATCCGTCGCGTCGGGGATCAGCAGCGCATATTCGTCGGGCTGCGCGTCGCGCGCAAACAGCGCGCCGGCCTTCGTCTCGCTGTAGGCGAGCACGAAGTTCTGGCCGCGCAGGAACCAGCTGCGCCCGCTCGCGTCGTCGATCTGCGGCGGCCCCTCGTAGAAGCGGCCATATTCCGGCGGCGCGAAGAAGGCCGGCGGCGGCGCTGAAGGCGCGGCGCTCGCCGCCAGAGCGGCGCGGGGATCGGTCTTGTCATACATGGCGCTGGCCTTCCCGGGTCGCGGCCGCGCCGGGCGGCCGTTCTGAACAACGATACGATGTTCCTATTTTCCCGGCCTCGCCCCGCCCTGTCAATCCGCCGCGTCGCGGCGCTCAGCCGGCGACGGCGTCGATCTCGGCGGCGGTCGGCAGATCGGCGCCGCGTCGGCCGCAGGTGATCGCCGCCGCGCGGCCGGCGCGGACCAGAATGCGTTCGATCTCGGCCGGGGCGAGCGCCGCGACGTCGTCGCGTCGCCGCGCGCCGGCGCGCAACAGGCCGGCGATCAGCGTCGCCTGAAACGTGTCGCCGGCGCCGACCGTGTCGACCACCGCGACGGGCGCCGCCGGCAGACGCAGCGCGTGCGCGCGCGTGAAGGCGGCGACGCCTTCCGCTCCGCGCGTCACCACCACCAGCGCCGGCCCCGCCGCCAGCCAGCCGCGCGCGACGGAGTCGATAGGCTCGCCCGGCGCGAGCCGCGCCAGATCCTCATCTGACGCCTTGACCACGGCCGCATGCGGGATGAGCGCCGCGATGCGCCGGCGCCACACGCCCATGTCGGGCTCGACCGTCGGCCGCACATTCGGATCGAGCGTCACCAGCCCGCCGGCGGCGCCGGCGACGAGCTGCGCCAGCGTATCGGCGGCCGGCGCGCGCACCAGCGCGTAGGAGCCGACATGCACGCCCGACAACGCCGCGCCCGGCGCCGGCAGATCCTGCGCCGTCAGCGCCACGTCGGCGCCCTCGTGCCCGTAAAAGGCGTAGCGCGGCAGACCCTGCGCATCGAGCGCCACCAGCGCCAGCGTCGTCGGATTGGGCTTGCGGCAGAGATAGTCCGCACGCACGCCCTCGGCGATCAGATGCGCGGCGAGACCCTCGCCGAGCGGATCGGTCGAGACGCCGGCCAGAAGCGCGACCTCCTCGCCCTGCCTTGCGAGGCCGATCGCGACATTGAACGGCGAGCCGCCGACGACGGCGCGCATGTCGATGGCGCCGCGCCGCAACGGCGCGCCGGGAAAGACGTCATAGAGCGCTTCGCCCGCGACCAGGAACATGGCGTCAGCCCGCCTGCGCCGGCGGCGCAGCCCTCATCGCGCCGACGCGCGCATTGCGCCGTCCGGCCGGGCGCCTGTCGATGAGGCCAGCGACGTCGAACATGGCCGCATTCTGCGGCCAGGCGCGTCGCCCGGCAAGATTGCGGCGCCGCCGCGCCTCAGAACAGGCAGTCGCCCGCGGCGGTGAAATTCGTCGCGGTGAAATTGAGCAGGATCACCTGATCGGCGAAGGCGCCGGCGAAGCTGACCACGGTGTTCGCGCCCGATTGCGCGATGATCGTGTTGCCGGCGTTGGCGCCCGCGTAGCCCGACAGGTCGATCTTGTCGAGCCCGTCCTGGAAATCGACGATCACGTCGACGCCCGAGCCGATCGCGAAGAGGAAGCGGTCGCCATCGGCGCCGCCATACATCGTGTCGCCGCCCGTCCCGCCGGTGATCGCGTCCTCGCCGCCGTCGCCGCGCAGATCGTCGGCGTCGGCCCCGCCGGTGATCGCGTCATTGTCGGCGCCGCCCTGGATGAAGTCCGTCCCGCCGTCGCCGTTCAGGATGTCGCCGCCGGCGCCGCCGTCGATCGAATCGCCGTCGTCGCCGCCGGAGATGATGTCGGAATCCGCCTCGCCGATCAGCACGTCGCCGCCGATGCCGCCATTGATCGTGTCGCCGCCGGCGCCGCCATAGATCGTGTCGGCCCCGTCGTCGCCGTTCAGCGTGTCGGCGCCGTCATTGCCGTCGATGCGATCATTGTTGGCGCCGCCATTGATGGTGTCGTTGCCGGTCCCGCCGGCGGCGAAGTCGGCGCCTGCGCCGAGATTGATCGTGTCGACGCCGGCGCCGCCGTCGGCCGAATCATCCTCCGTGCCGCCATTGATCGCATCATTGCCGAGGCCGCCGATCAGCACGTCATTGCCGGCGTCGCCGTTCAGCGTGTCGTTGCCGTCCTCGCCATAGAGCGTGTCGTTGTCGAGGCCGCCGTTCAGCACGTCGTCGCCGATGCCGCCATAGAGGAAGTCGTCGCCGGCGTCGCCGTTCAGCGTGTCGGCGTTGGCCTCGCCGAACAGCAGGTCGGTCGCCGTCCCGCCCGACAGCGTGTCGTTGCCCGCCCCGCCGCGGATGAAGTCGAGCCCGTCCCCGCCATTGGCGAGGTCGGCGCCCTCGCCCATGTAGAGCGCGTCATTGTTGGCCGTGCCGTAGAAATCGTCGCCCTGATCGCTGCCGGTGAGGATCTGGTTGCCCTCGCGCGGATCGTAGATCTTGGCGAAGACGCGCGTCGCCGCGGCGACGCGATCCTCCCAGGCGATGACGAAGCGCCCGTCCGCCAGCACGTCGATCGAGGGAAAGGCCTGCTGCCCGGCCGTCGCCGTGTTGACGGTGAAGAACGCCCCGTCCGGCGTGCCGTCGGCGAAGAAGACCTGCGCGCGGATGTCGCCGCCCGCGTCCGTCGCCCAGGCGACGACGAAGCGCCCGTCCTTCAGCGCGCCGATCGCCGTCGTGTCGATCGCTGGATTGTAGGTGTTCTGGGCCACCAGAAGCAGTTCGGGCCCCTCGGCGACGCCCGTCTCGCTGTAGAAGCGCGCCTTCATCTGCCCGAAATTGTTGTGCCAGACGAAGACCACGCGCCCGTCCGCCAGCGCCGCCGCATTCGGGTACAGCGGTGCGTCGGCTGTGCTGACCGTCATGACCGGCCCGACGGCCGAGCCGGTCGGCGAATAGATCTGGGCGCGAATCTCGACCGGGGAAAAACTGGGCCAGGTCAGCAGGTAGTTGCGATTGTTGAGAACCGTCAGACCGTATTCGCGATTGTCGCCGGAGAAATCGAAGATGGCGCCCGACACGTTCGAGACGGTGTTCGTCAGCACGCCGAACTGGTTATAGGTCTTGAGATCGAGAAAAGGGGTGGCATTGAGGTAGGCGATGGCGAAACGCCCGTCAGGCGCCGCGGCGATGGTCGGCTCCCGCTGGTTGTTGACGCCGCCCGCCACGAGCGTGCGCCCGATCAGCGCAGAGCCGTCCGGCGCCAGCACCTTGTAGTAGACGTCCATGCCGTCTCCGGCGACCGGATCGGGCTGTTCCGTCCAGACATAGGCGCGCGCCCCGCCCGCCAGATAGGCCGACGCGATCATCCGCTCGTCGGTCGGAACGCCGGCTGTCGCGATGCCCTGGATGCCGAGCTGGTTGCCCGCAGCGCTGAAACGGATCTCCGTGACGTCCTGATCGGTGTTCGACAACTCGCCGGTGAAGACGACGGCGAAGCGCCCCGTCGCATCGGCGCTCACCCACGGCAGATCCTCGCCGCTGAAATAGCCGCCATTGATCTGAAAGTCGGTTTTCCACACGACCGGTTGCGGCATGACGCGACTCCTCCCGTCGGCAGGGCGAGGCTTCGCCGCGCTTCCGTCCGAATTGAGTCAATGTTGACAGAAGCATGTGTGCGCGTCGAATCACACAGAACGCCTGTCATTCCCGGCCGGGCGAAGCGCCCCCCTGTCATGCCCGACCGGGCGAAGCGCCCCCCCTGTCATTCCCGGCCGGGCGAAGCGAGGGGAAGGGAATCTGCCGCCCCGCCGGCGCGCTCCACGCCGATGAGGCGGATCCAAGTCCCGGCCGGCTGCGCCGCCGCCGGGGATGACAGGCGCCGCGTGCGACACCGCACAGCGCGCCGGCGCCGGCGCCGCTAGCTCTCGCGGCCCTCGCGGGGGGCGCCTGTCGAAAGGCGGACCGCATGAGCTCGAAACGCACCTTCCCGCCGCAGGACGCGGCTGTCCTCACCGATCGCGAACTCGCCGACGCCCTCGCCGCGGCGCAGTCCGCCGAAGCCGCCCACCCGCCGGGCGTCTTCCGCCGGCTGCTCGAGGCGATGGCGGCCTCGCGCCGCCGCCAGGCCGAGGCCGAGATCGCCCGCTATCTCGGCCGCACCGGCGGCCTCAACGACGAGGCCGACCGCAAGCTCTCCGAGGCGCTGACGCGCGGCCGCGCCCCGCGCTGACCCCGCATGGCGGGCGGGGGTGACTTCCCCGCCCGCCAGCCCCACATTGCGCGGCGATTCGCCCTTTGTTCGAGCCTGAAGGAGCGCGCGCCCCTTGGCCGCCCCGCCGCCGCATGACGACGAAGTGACGCCGCCCGCCCCGCACGGGGGCGGGATCGCCGCGCGGGCGCTCGCCGGCATGCGCCGGCCCGGCGCGCCCTGGCTCGACGGACTCAATCCCGAGCAGCGCGCCGCCGTCGAGGCGCTCGACGGCCCCGTCCTCGTGCTCGCCGGCGCCGGCACCGGCAAGACGCGCGTGCTCACCGCGCGCATCGCCCACATTCTGGCGAGCGGCCGCGCCCGGGCCCACGAGATTCTCGCCGTCACCTTCACCAACAAGGCGGCGCGCGAGATGAAGCATCGCATCGCCGCGCTCGTCGGCCCGGCGGGCGAGGGCATGCCCTGGCTCGGCACCTTCCACTCGATCGGCGCGAAGATCCTGCGCCGCCACGCCGAGCTGGTCGGCCTGAAGAGCGACTTCACCATCCTCGACACGGACGATCAGATCCGCCTGCTGAAACAGATCCTCCAGGCCGAGAACATCGACGACAAGCGCTGGCCGGCGCGCCAGCTCGCGATCCTCATCGACGGCTGGAAGAACCGCGGCCTCGAGCCCGCCCGCGTCGGCGCGGGCGAGGCCGGCGCCTTCGCCGAGGGCCGCGGCGGGGCGCTCTACGCCGCCTACCAGCAGCGCCTGAAAGTGCTCAACGCCGCCGATTTCGGCGATCTTCTGCTCGAGGGCCTGCGCCTCTTCCGCGAGCATGACGACGTGCTGGCGCAATGGCGCGGCCGCTTCCGCTACATGCTCGTCGACGAGTATCAGGACACCAACACCGCGCAATATCTCTGGCTGCGCCTGCTGGCGCAGGGCCAGAGGAACATCTGCTGCGTCGGCGACGACGACCAGGCGATCTATGGCTGGCGCGGCGCCGACGTCGACAACATCCTGCGCTTCGAGCACGATTTTCCCGGCGCGACCGTCATCCGCCTCGAGCGCAACTATCGCTCGACCGGCCACATCCTCGCCGCCGCCGCCCATCTCATCGCCCGCAATGAAGGCAGGCTCGGCAAGACGCTGTTCACCGACGGCGCGATGGGCGACAAGCCGACCGTCACCGGCGTCTGGGACTCCGAGGAAGAGGCGCGCGTCATCGGCGAGGACATCGAGCAGCGCCAGCGCAAGGGCCAGTCGCTCGACGGCGTCGCCATTCTGGTGCGCGCCTCCTTCCAGATGCGCGAATTCGAGGAGCGTTTCCTCACCCTCGGCCTGCCCTATCGCGTCATCGGCGGCCCGCGCTTCTACGAGCGCGCCGAGATTCGCGACGCCCTCGCCTATCTGCGCGTCGTCGCCCAGCCCGCCGACGATCTCGCCTTCGAGCGCATCGTCAACACGCCCAAGCGCGGCCTCGGCGACGCGACGTTGCAGATCATTCACGATCACGCCCGCGCCGCCAGCCTGCCGCTGACTCAGGCCGCGCGCGCGCTGATCGAGACCGAGGAGCTGAAGCCGAAACCCCGCCAGACGCTGCGCGATCTTCTCGCGCAGTTTTCGCGCTGGTCCGCCGCGATCGCGACGACGCCGCATCACGAACTCGCCGAGACCATCCTCGAGGAATCCGGCTACACCGACATGTGGCAGAAGGACCGCTCCGCTGAGGCTGCGGGGCGGCTCGAAAACCTCAAGGAGCTGATCCGCTCCATGGAGGAGTTTCCCGATCTCGCCGGCTTTCTCGAACATGTCTCGCTGGTCATGGAGGCCGAGACCGGCGATCAGGCCGAGCGCGTCTCGATCATGACGCTGCACGCCGCCAAGGGGCTCGAATTCGACGTCGTCTATCTGCCGGGCTGGGAGGAAGGGCTCTTTCCCCATCAGCGCTCGCTCGACGAGAACGGCCGCGCCGGGCTCGAGGAGGAGCGCCGCCTCGCCTATGTCGGCGTGACGCGCGCGCGTCGCTTCGCAAAGCTCTATTTCGCCACCAACCGCCGCATTCACGGCCTGTGGCAGACGACGATTCCCTCGCGCTTTCTCGACGATCTGCCGGCCGATCATGTCGAGGTGGTCGAGGCCGAGGGCGCCCGCTTCGGCGGCTACGCCGCCTCGCGCTTCGACCGCATGGAGAGTTTCGGCTCGAGCTACGACACGCCGGGCTGGCGCCGCGCGCAGGATCGCCGCGCCGCCGCGCAGCCCTCGCCCGCCGCGCGGCGCGGGCCCCTCACCATCGAGGGCGAACTCGTCGCCAAGTCCTCCGCCGTCTCCGGCTTCCGCCAGGGCGCGCGCGTCTTCCACCTGAAATTCGGCCCCGGCACCGTGGCGCTCGTCGACGGCAACAAGCTCACCGTCGATTTCGACAAGGCGGGTCGAAAAATGGTGCTGGAAAGCTTTCTGCAGAAGACGGGGTGAGCCGCAGAACCCGCCCGCCCGTCATGGCGAGCGCAGCGAAGCCATCCACGCCGCGCCGATCGCGCGACGCGCGCCCTCCTCCCGTCATGGCCGGGACGAGCCCGGCCATCCACGCCCGCGAGCAGAGCGCGGCCAGCGCCGAAGCGCGCGCAGCGGCGCCGCGTGGAGGACCGGGAGGAGCCCGGGCATGACGACGGCGAAGCATAGCGACGCCCTCCCTCTCCGGTCATGGCCGGGCTTGTCCCGGCCATCCACGCCTGCGGGCCGCGCTTCGCTTCAGTCATAGCGCGACTGAGAAGCCCGGCGCGTCGGGAAACGTGATCCCGTAGGCGCTGCCGCGCTCCTTGTGGACGATGCCGACATAAGGCTTCATGGCGTTATATCATCACGACGCAGCGACGCGCCAAACCCCCGAGTCCCCATGCCCGTCTTCGAATCCCGCCTGCAATCCTTCGCCGTCGTCTCCGATCCGGCGACCGTCGCCCCCCGCCTCGCCGCCTTGCGCGCCGAGCTGAAGCGGCGCGGCCTCGACGGCTTCGTCGCCCCGCGCGCCGACGAGCATCAGAACGAATATGTGCAGAAGAGCGCCGAGCGCCTCGCCTGGCTCACCGGCTTCACCGGCTCGGCCGGCCTCGCCGTCGCGCTCGCCGACAAGGCGGCCCTGTTCGTCGACGGCCGCTACACGCTGCAGGCGAAGGAGCAGACCGATGCGGCCGCCTTCGCCATCGTGCACCTGATCGAGACCCCGCCCGAGCGCTGGCTCGAGGCCAACGCCGCGAAGGGCGCGCGCATCGGCTACGATCCCTGGCTGATGACGCGCGATCAGGTCGCGCGTCTCGCCAAAGGCGCGCAGGCGGCCGGCGCGAGCCTCGTGGCGCTCGACGACAATCCGGTCGACGCCGTGTGGAGCGATCGCCCCGCGCCGCCGCCCGCGCCGGTGACGCTGCATCCGCCAAAATACGCCGGCGAAAGCGCCGCGAAGAAAATCGCGCGGCTGCGCAAGACGCTCGGCAAGCTCGACGCGCTGGCGATCAGCGATCCGCATTCGGTCGCCTGGCTGTTCAACATCCGCGGCGGCGACGTCGGCTGCACGCCGCTGCCGCTCGCCTGGGCGCTCGTGGCGCGCGAGGGCAAGCCGCGCCTCTATGTCGACGGCCGCAAACTCTCCAACGCCGTGCGGGCGAAGCTCGCCGATCTCGCCGATGTCGAGGAGCCGCGCGCGCTGCTCGCCGATCTCGAACGCCTCGGCCGCGACGGCGCGACGGTGCGGTTCGATTCGACCACCGCGCCCGAAAAACTCGCCGCGACGCTGGAGGCCGCGGGCGGCAAGGCCGATGTCGGCGCCGATCCGACGGCGTTGATGAAAGCCGCCAAGAACCGCGCCGAACTCGACGGCGCGCGCGCCGCGCATCTGCGCGACGGCGCGGCGCTGACGCGCTTTCTCGCCTGGTTCGACGCGCATGCGCGCAAGGGCGCGCTGACCGAGATCGACGCCGCCGCCGCGCTCGAAAGCTTCCGCCGCGAGACGGGAAAACTGAAGGACCTGTCCTTTCCCTCGATCTCCGCCGCCGGCCCCAACGCCGCGCTGCCGCATTACCGCGTCAACGAACGCTCGAACCGCGTCATCGGCCGCGGCGTCTATCTCATCGATTCAGGCGCGCAATACGAGGACGGCACGACGGACGTGACGCGCACCCTCGCCGTCGGCAGACCGACCGCCGAAATGCGCGACCGCGCCACGCGCGTGCTCAAGGGCCACATCGCCATCGCCATGGCGGTGTTTCCGAAGGGAACGACCGGCGCGCAGCTCGACACGCTGGCGCGCGAATCGCTATGGCGCGCCGGGCTCGATTTCGATCACGGCACGGGCCATGGCGTCGGCTCGTACCTGTCGGTGCACGAGGGCCCGCAGCGCATCGCCAAGACGGGGACCACGCCGCTCGTCGAGGGCATGATCATCTCCAACGAGCCGGGCTACTACAGGCCCGGCCATTTCGGCGTGCGGCTGGAAAATCTCGTCGTCGTCGAAAAGCGCGTCATCGCCGGCGCCGAGCGCGAGATGCTCGGCTTCGAGACGCTGACCCTCGCGCCCTTCGATCTGGCGTTGATCGACAACAGACTGTTGACGCGTTTCGAGGTCGCCTGGCTCGACGCCTATCACGCCCGCGTGCGCAAGGCGCTGTCGCCGCTCCTCGACGCGCCGACGCGCAAATGGCTGGCGCAGGCGACGCGAAAAATCTCGAACGTGTGAACGTGCCCGCTGCAGACCTCATCCTGAGCGAAGTCGAAGGATGAGATCGCTGGCCGCGCATCGCGCCCGGCGCGCCTCGCCCTTCGACTTCGCTCAGGGTGAGGCGCTTCAGAATGACCGCGCCCGCCGCAGACCTCATCCCGAGCGAAGTCGAAGGATGAGATCGCCGGCTGCGCGCCGCGCCCGCCGCCTCGTCACGGGCGCGCCGGGATCGTCAGCCCTTTCTGCACGGCCGGTCGCGCCAGACACGCGTCGAGCCAGCGCGGAACCTCATTCAGTTCATCCCAGCCGACCAGCGCGCCGGCGTCGTAGAAGCCGACGAGATTGCGCACCCAGCCGAGGAGCGCGATGTCGGCGATGGTGTAATCCGGACCCATGATGAAATCGCGGCCCGCGAGCCGCGTCTCGAGCACGCGCAAGAGGCGCTTCGACTCGCTGGCGTAGCGATCGCGCGGCCGCTTGTCCTCGTAGTCGCGCCCGGCGAACTTGTGGAAGAAGCCGAGCTGGCCGAACATCGGGCCGACGCCGCCCATCTGGAAGAACACCCACTGGATCGTCTCGATCCGCCGCGCCGCGTCGGCAGGCAGAAAGCGCCATGTCTTCTCGGCGAGATAGAGGAGGATCGCGCCCGATTCGAACAGACCGAGCGGCCGCCCGCCCGGCCCGTGCGGATCGAGGATCGCCGGAATCTTGGCGTTCGGATTGAGCGAACGAAACGCGTCGGTATGCGTCTCGTTGGCGCCGATGTCGATGTAATGGGCCTCATAGGGCAGACCGCATTCCTCGAGCATGATCGAGACCTTGACGCCGTTCGGCGTCGGCGTCGAATAGAGCTGGAGGCGGTCGGGATGCTTCGCCGGCCAGCGTTGCGTGATCGCGAAAGCGGAGAGATCGGGCATGGGCGTCTCCTTCCGCGGCTAGATTTGACGCAGAAGCACGATCGCCGCAACGCCGGCGATCACCACCGGAATCAGCGGGGCCCGCGTCGCCGCGATCATGGCGATCACGCTGGCGAGCGTTTCGCGCCAGCCCGTCGCCAGCATCGTCGGCGCCACCAGCGCAATCAGAACGGCGGCCGGAATCGCTTCGAACGCCGCCTGCGCGCGCGGCGACAGATCGAGTTTCGCCGGCAGCAGAAATCCGGCGAAACGCGTCGCGAAAGTCGTCGCCGCCATGACGAGGATCGTCGCCAGCGCCTCGGTCGAAACGTTCATCGCGCCGCGCTCCTGACGAGCGCGGCCGCCGCCGCCATGCCGGCCGCAGCGCCCGCCAGCACATGCCAGGGCGAGCCGACGAACCGCCAGACCAGCGCCGCCGTCACGCCCGAGACGGCGACGGTCACGCCCGTCGCGCGCCCCTTCCAGAAGCCGGCGACGAGGCCGATGATCAGCGCCGTGAACGCGAAATCGGCGCCGAGCCGCGCCGGATCGCCGAGCAGCGCGCCGGCGGCTGAGCCCAGCGTCGTGAACCCCAGCCAGTTCAGCCAGAACGGCGCCGCCATGCCGAACCAGTAGGCGAGCGTCAGCCCGCGCGCAGCGGCGCGCCGCTCGGCCAGCGCCCAGTTCTCGTCCGCCATGAAGAATGCGGCGAGCGGCGTCGCCGCGCCGAAGCGCGCCTTGCGCGCCAGCGAGGCGCCCATCAGCACGTGCCGCGCATTGATCATGAGCGTCGACAGCGCGATCGCAAAGAGCGGCGGCGACGGCGCCCACAATTCGGCCGCCGCGAATTGCGAGCCGCCGGCGAAGACGAGGCCGGACATCAGCGCCGTCTCGAGCGCCGTCATGCCTTTGCTCGCGCAGATCGCCCCATAGACGAGGCCGATCGGCGCGGCGGCGATCAGCGGCGGCAGGATGTCGCGCGCCCCGTCGCGAAATTCGGCGGCGCGTCGGAGAGGCGTATGGTTCATGCCCGACGCCATGCCACAAGCCCGCGCCGCCGTCATCGGCGATCGACGCAGGGACTGGCAGACTGACGCCATCCCGGCGACCGCGAGATGGAGTTTCTTCGCCTCGCTGCGCTCGGCCGGGACTGTCGCCTGCTGTCATCCCGGGCGGCGGCGAAGCCGCCGGGAAGGGGATGCAGATTCTGCGGCGCGGGAGCGCGATGACGGAGCGGCGCTGCGCCTCACCCTGCCCCGCCGACGCGGGCGAGCCATTCGTCCTCGTCGATCACCTCGACGCCGAATTCGCCCGCTTTCGCCAGCTTCGAGCCGGCGCCCGGGCCGGCGACGACGAGATCGGTCTTCTTCGACACCGAACCGGACACTTTCGCGCCGAGCCGCTCGGCCATCGCTTTCGCTTCGTCGCGCGTCATCTTCTCGAGCGCGCCGGTGAACACCACCGTCTTGCCGGCGATCGGGCTCGACGTCGCCGCCGCCTCCATCGGCTCGGGCGTCACTTCGACGAGCAGCGCGTCGAGCGCTTGCGTGTTGTGTGTCTCGGCGAAGAAGTCGACCACCGCCTCGGCGACCGTCGCGCCGACGCCGTCGATGGCCGTCAGCTCTTCGAGCGCGTTCTCCTTCGTCGCAGCGGCGCGCAGCGCCTCGAACGTGTGGAAATGGCGCGCCAGGCGCCGCGCATTGGTCTCGCCGATGCGCCGGATGCCGAGCGCGAAGATGAAACGGTTGAGCGGCGCGCGGCGCCGCGCCGCGATCGCCGCGAACAGGTTGCGCGCCGAGGTCTCGCCGAAGCCCTCGCGATCCTTGATCTTCTCGAGGCTCGCGCGGTCGCGCGCCTCGAGCGTGAAGATGTCGGCGGGCGCGCGGATCAGGCCGGCGTCGTAAAATTCCTCGATCTGCTTGTCGCCGAGCCCCTCGATGTCCATGGCCAGGCGCGAGGCGAAATGCTTCAGCCGCTCCACCGCCTGCGCCGGGCAGACGAGCCCGCCGGTGCAGCGGCGCACCACGTCGGCCTCGCCCTTCTCGTCGACCTCGCGCACGGCGGCCGAGCCGCAGCGCGGACAGGTCTGCGGAAAGACGTAAGGGCGCGCCTCCGCCGGCCGCCTTTCGAGAACCACGCCGAGAATCTGCGGGATCACGTCGCCGGCGCGCTGCAGGATCACCGTGTCGCCGATGCGCACGTCCTTGCGGGCGATCTCGTCCTCGTTGTGCAGCGTCGCGTTCTGCACCACGACGCCGCCGACGGTGACCGGATCGAGCCGCGCCACCGGCGTCAGCGCGCCGGTGCGGCCGACCTGGATCTCGATGTCGCGCAGCGTCGTCGTGGCGCGCTGCGCCGGAAACTTGTGCGCGCTCGCCCAGCGCGGCGCGCGCGAGACGAAGCCGAGCCGGGCCTGCAGCGCCAGATCGTCGACCTTGTAGACGACGCCGTCGATATCGTAGCCGAGCCGCGCGCGATCGGCCTCGAGCGCGCGATAGGCGGCGAGCATCTCCTCCAGCGAATGGCACAGCCGCACCCGCGGATTGGTCGGCAGGCCGAGCCGCGCGAAGGCGGCGATGACGCCGTGCTGCGTTGTCGCGAGCGGCGCGCTGACCTCGCCCCAGCCATAGGCGAAGAAGCGCAGCGGCCGCGCCGCGGTGATCGCCGCATCGATCTGCCGCAGCGAACCCGCCGCCGCATTGCGCGGATTGGCGAAGACCTTCTCGCCCGCCGCCTGCTGGCGCGCGTTCAGCGCCGAAAAATCGGCATGCGTCATGTAGACCTCGCCGCGCGCCTCCAGCACCGCCGGCGCGCCGGCCGCGAGCGTCTGCGGAATGTCGGCGATGCTGCGCACATTGGCGGTCACGTCCTCGCCTTCAAAACCGTCGCCGCGCGTCGCCGCGCGCGTCAGCACGCCATCTTCGTAGCGCAGCGAACAGGACAGGCCGTCGATCTTCGGCTCCGCGGTGAAGGCGAGCGGCGCCTCCTCGCCGAGTCCGAGAAAGCGCTTCACGCGCGCCACGAACTCGGCCGCCTCCGCGTCGGCGAACAGATTGCCGAGCGACAGCATCGGCACGGCGTGCCGGACCTTGGCGAATTTCTCGCTCGGCGGCGCGCCTATCCTGTCGGACAGCGAGTCTTCGCCGGCGAGTTCCGGATAGGCCGCCTCGATCGCCGCGTAACGTCGCTTCAGCGCGTCATACTCCGCGTCGGAGACGATCGGCGCGTCGTTCTGATGATAGGCGACGTCGTGCCGCGCGATTTCCGCGCCGAGCCGCTTGTGCTCGGCGCGCGCGCTGCGCAGGCTCGTGGGAATCTCGGTCTCGCTCATGCCGCAAGTCTAGCGAGATCGCGCCCGCGCGTCAGCGGGCGCGCGACGCGCTGTCATCCCCGGCGGCGAAGCCGCCGGGAAGGGCGTCCAGACTCTGCGACGCAGAGCGCGGCGGCGGCGCTGTGGAGCGCCTCCCCGCGCGGCGCCCGGCCGGGACTGACACGGTGTCCGAACTGGCGCGCGTCGCGCAATCGCGCCATCATCACGTCGGACGTTCGTGGAGACCGCCATGCTCAGAGCCGCATCGATCGCCGCCTTCGCGCTTCTCGCCGCGACGCCGGCGATGGCGTTCAGCGCCAGATTCTCGTGGAGCGGCGTTCCCGCCTGCTCTTCCGCCTCGCCCGCCTTCACGATCGCCGGCGCGCCGAAGGGAACGACGCAGCTGCGCTTCGCGATGCGCGACTACGACGCGCCGAATTTCAATCATGGCGGCTCGACGGTGGCCTGGTCCGGCAAGGGCGGCGTGCCGGCCGGCGCGATCTCCTATCGCGGCCCCTGCCCGCCCGGCGGCCAGACGCATCGCTACATCTGGACGATCGAGGCGCTCGACGCCGCCGGCGCCGTGCTGGCGACGACGCGCGCCGAAGGCCGCTTCCCGGCGAAGTGACGGCTCAGCCCGACGCCCCGGCGATCAGCCGCGCCGCGGCGGCGCGCGCCTCGTCGGTGATCGTCGCGCCGGCCAGCATGCGGGCGATCTCCTCGCGCCGCGCCTCGGGCGAGAGATCCTCGACCCGCGTCGCCAGCTGCCGGCTCTTCGGCGTGATCGCGCTCTTGGCGATGCGCAGATGCCGCGCCGCCTTGGCGGCGACCTGCGGCGCATGCGTGACGGCGAGCACCTGCGCGCGTCCCGCCAGCCGGGCGAGCCGCTCGCCGATCGCATCCGCCACCGCGCCGCCGACGCCGGTGTCTATCTCGTCGAAGACCAGCGTCGGCGCCGAGCCGCGATCGGCCAGCGCCACCTTCAGCGCCAG
>JAEULW010000326.1 GCA_016793505.1 Methylobacteriaceae bacterium
CTGCGTCGTCTTCACCGTCACGGACGGGACGAACTCGGTGACGGCGACCGTCTCGCAATCCTCGATCCTCGGCCACCCGAACGACCAGAACCCGATCGTCGGCTATGCGGCCGACATCGACGTGTCCTCGCTCGCCGACGGCCAGATCACGGCCAACGCCAAGGTCTATCCGTGGATCGGCACGCTGGCCTCGGTGCATGACAGTTCGGCCAACGCTGCGGGCTCGCGGAGCTTCTGCCCGCAGCGCTACTACAAGAACGTCGCCCGCTTCGCCGCGCCGCCGCTCGCCTATGTCTCGCCCTCGGGCGTCGACGCGACCGTGCTCGCCAGTGGTGCGACGGCCGGCGGCATCCAAAAGGTCTCGACGGACGCGGCGACCGCCGCGGCCAATCCCTTCGCGACCATCGCCTCGGCAATGTCCGCACTGAAAGCCGCGACCACGATCACTGGCGGGGCCTGCGAAGGCTGCGAAGTCCGTCTGATGGCGGGCTCGAACACGCCCGGCACGGTCACGATCCAGACCTATGTGACGATCGGCGAGCTCGTCATCACGCGCGATCCGAACACGACGAAGGCGGCGGCGATCCTGAACCTCGCTGCGACGTTCACGACGCGATGCCCGAATATCCGGATGAAGGGAATTACGATCGCCCGCACGTCCACCTCGCAGATCAGCGTCGGCCAGAACAGCACGCTGACCTTCGAGGACACGGAACTCACCGGAACAAGCACCGCGCAGCTGCACGCCGGCGGCGCGGCGGGCAACCCGGCGACGCTGCGCGTCATCGGCCATATCTCGGCGGCGGGCGTCTACGGCAATGTCGCGGCGCAGGACGTTCGTCTGGTGCGCGGTCTCGTTGGCGCGGGCGGAACCAACATCGATCCATTCTGCGTCATCGGCTCCACAGTGACCAACTCGGGCGTCGCGCAATCGACGGCGTTCGGCGACGTGAACGAGTTCATCGGCTTCAACCGCTTCGTCAACAACACCGGCTCGTCCGGCATTATCACGCCCCGCGCCGACGCCGCTGCGCCGACGATCGACGGTTTCGCCCTCATCCAGAACGTCATGGAGTGGGCCGGCGTGCAACCGCAACCGGCGTTCCGCATGTCTCCCGACAATGGCACGCCGAGCACGCATCATGTCGTCGTGCATCACAATACGCTGATCGGTTCTGGCGGCTACGGCCGCAACAACATCCTCTATGTCGACACGGCGGCGAGCGGCGCGCGCACGCATCGGCTGACGTCCTTCAAGGGCAACATCCACTCGCAGATCAACACCAAGCATGACGTGTTCGCCGCGACCTCCGGCAATGTCGGCGGCTGGTCCTACATGTATGGCGTCGGCTGCGCCGGCGAGCTGACGCAGTTCGCCGACAGCGCCAGCGGGCAGAACGGAACCGGCGGCAGTTTCAGTCAGGCTTACGCGGGCCTTGGCGCGAAGTGCGGCGCTTCGACGACGGTCCCGCTCGATCCGCTGTTCGTGTCCCGCGCGGCCTGCTTCTGGAACGGCTCGGCCGTCGTCGCTGGCGCGGGCAATGGCGACTATCGATTGCAGGCGGGCTCGCCGGCCGCCGGCATGCTCACAGCGCCCGTGCTGCGCTTCGATCTGAGCGGGGCGGCGCGGCCGGCGAGCGCGAACGCGGCGGGCGCCTATGACCTGTGAAGAGGGCCGTCCCGCGACGGGACGGGTCTTAACCCGGGATTAACCATGCCCGTTCATCGTCACGCAACGATTGCATGAGGCGTCGCCGGCCTTCCGGCGGCGTCCGGGCCGGGGCAGTGGGACAGGCGGACTTCCGATATCTCGCGTCAGCGCGCCGACCCTCCGGCCGGCGGCGCCGCCATGCCTGTCTGCGTGTCGTCCTCTTCGCCGTCGCGTGCCTCGCCGCGCTGGCCCCGGCGCGCGCCGAGACGCTCGCCGCCGCGCTCGCCAAAGCCTTCGGCTCGCATCCTGAACTCGGCCAGCAGCGCGCCGCGCTCTATGTCGCGCAGGAGGGCGTGGCGGTGCAGGAAGGCGGCTACTGGCCGCGCCTGTCCGCCAGTGCCGACATCGGCCTGCATCGCTTCCAGTCCGGTCCGCTCGGTTCGGAAACGATCGACAGCTGGCGCCGCACCGCGCCGCGCAGCGGCGGCCTGACGCTCGACTACACGCTGTTCGACGCCGGCCGCACCAGCGCCAATGTCCGCGAGGCGAAAGCCGGCGCCCGCGCCGCCAACGAGACGCTGCGCGCCGCCGAGCAGACCGTGCTGCGCAACGCGGCGGCGGCCTATATGGACGTGCTGCGCGCCCAGGGCGTCGCGGCGCTGCGCCGCGCCGACGTGCAGACCCTGACGACGCAGGTCGCCCAGACCGCCGATCGCTTCGCCTATGGCGACGTGACGCGCACCGACGTGGCGCAGGTGCAGGCCCAGCTCGCCGGCGCCAAGGCCGACGCGCTCGCCGCCGAGGCCGATCTGCTCGCCGCCAGCGCCGTCTATCGACAGGTGATCGGCGAGGCGCCGCGCGCTCTCGCCGCCGCCGGGCCGCTCGCCGGCCTCGCGCCATCGACGCTCGAACAGGCGGTCGCCCTCGCGCAGCGCGAGCATCCCGGCGTGCGCGCCGCGCAGGAGCGCGTCGACGCGGCGCGTCAGGCCGCCCGCGCGGCGGAAGCCGAACTTCTGCCGACGCTCGGCGTGCAGGCCCGCTTCGGCCGCAGCTGGGATGCGCCCTCCGCGCCGCGCGAGCGGCAGGGAACGGCGAGCCTCACCGCCGGCCTCAACGTGCCGATCTTCCAGGGCGGGGCGCCCTCGGCGCGGGTGCGCGCCGCCAAGCACGCGGTCGGTCAGGCGCAGCAGGCCGCCGACGTGCAGCGCGACGTGGTGCGCGCCCAGGTCGTCGCCGCCTGGGCGCAGTGGCAGGCTTCCGACGGCGTGCTGAAGGCGGCGCAGGTTCAGGTCCGCTCGGCCGAGAGCGCCGTCGCCGGCCTGCGCGAGGAGATGATCGCCGGCCAGCGCACCACCTTCGACGTGCTCACCGCCCAGACGGCGCTGACCGTCGCGCAGATCTCGCTGCTGACGGCGCAGCGCAACCGCGTCGTCGCCTCCTTCGGCCTCGTCGCCGCGATGGGAAGGCTGACGCTCGAGGCGGCGCGCGGCGCCCTGCGCGCGCCCGGTCCCGAGATGCGCTTCGCCGGCCCGGTGCGCATGCCGATGCCGATCCCGAAACGCGCGCCGGCCATTCCGCCCGCGGCGCCGCTCGCCGCACCGCCCGCCGAAAGTTCCGTCGTTCCGCAGACGCCGCGCCCGGCCTCGCCGCGCCTCGCCGGATCGGTCGAGACGCTGGCGGCGACCTTCGCGCCGGCGCCGCGCCTGCCGGGCTCGGTCGAGACGCTCGCCCCCGGCTTCGCGCCGACGCCGGTGCGTCTCGCCTTCGCCCCGCGCATCGACTCCCCGCCGCCCTTCCTCGGCTACGAGCTGAGGCGCTGACACAGCGCCGCGCGTCGCGGCGCCAGCGCGGCGACGTCGATCCCGGCCGCCGTCAGGTCGGCCGGCGCCGCGCCCTCGACGATCAGCGCCGCCGCCAGGCGCCCGAGCGTCGGCGACATCATGATGCCGTAGCCGCCCTGGCCGACGAGCCAGAAGAACCCGGCGTTGTCGGGATCGAAGCCGACGACCGGCAATCCGTCGGCGACGAAGCTGCGCAGCCCGGCCCAGGCGCGCGGCGCGCGCTTCACCTCGATCGTCGTCAACCGCGTCAGCCAGTCGACGATCAGCGCCACGTCCATGTCGTCGGGCTGCACGTCGTGCGCGGCGACCGGCGTCTCGTCGGCGGGCGAGACCATGACGCGGCCGCTCTCCGGCTTGAGATAGGGCGCCTCGCCCGCGACCTCCACCAGCGGCGCCGGCCCCTGCGCCCCGACGCCCGGCGCCTCGACCAGAATCGCCGTGCGGCGCTTGGGCACGAGACCGACCGGCGCGACTCCGGCGAGCGTGGCGACAGCATCGCCCCACGCGCCGGCGGCGTTCACGACCACCGGCGCCTGCGCGATCGTCCCGCCCGCCTCGATGCGCCAGACGCCGCCGCGCCGCTCGATGCGCGTCGCTCGCGCCGAACAGGCGAGCGCCGCGCCGTCCCGCTTGGCGCTACGCAGATAGAGCTGATGGATCGCCGCGACGTCCATGTCCATGACGCCGGGCTCATAGGCGGCCGCGCCGATCTGCTCGGGTCGCACGAAGGGCGCGAGCGCTCGCGCCGCGGCCGCGTCGATCGCCCGCACCGGATGGGCGGCGCTCGACAGCGCCAGCGTCGCTGCGAGCCGCGCCTCCGCGCCGGGCCGCGCGATCGTCAGCCCGCCGCGCCGCGTCAGCAGCGGCGCCTGCGCAAGTCCCTCCGGCGGCGAGGCGAAGAAGGCAGAGCCCGCCTGATTGATCGCCCTGACCGGAGGCGGCCCGATGTTCGGCGTGTAGAGCGCCGCCGAACGGCCGGTGCTGTGATAGCCCGGCGCGCTCTCGGCCTCGAGCATCAGCACGCGCCGGCGCGCGGCCAGATGAAAGGCGAGCCCGGCGCCCGAGGCGCCCGCGCCGATGATGATGACGTCGACCTCGATCATGACGCGCGTCCCGCCGCCGTTCCGGCGATCCGCCCCAGCCCGACGGCGCTGAGCAGTCCGTTGCCGGAGAGATAGCCGGACGCCTCGGAGCCCGACACGCCGCAGGCGGCGCCGCCCACCGCGAAGAGATTGGGCAGGACGCCGCCGGACTCGCGCATGACGCGCGCCGCGCCGTCGACGACGAGCCCGCCCTGCGTATGGAACAGCGCGCCGGTGACGCGCACCGCACAGTAGGGCGGGGCGAGCGGCCGGACGCCGGCGAAGTTGCGGCCGAAACCGTCGCGCGCGCCGCGCGCCTTCAGATCCGCGACTTCGGCCATCGTCTCGACGAAGCGCTGCGCCGGCAGGCCGGCGCGCGCCGCCAGCGTCGCGGGATCGTCGGCGACGAGCACGCAACCCATCGCCTCGGCGCGCTTGAAATCCTCGAACTGGCGCGCGACGCCGGCGATGCGCGAGTCGAAGATCGACCAGGCGACGGCGCCGGGCTGGCGCAACACGGCGGCCGCCTGTTCCGAATAGCCGTGCGACTCGTCGCTGAAGCGCGCGCCCTCGGCGTTCACCTGCACGCCGCCCTCGGTCATCGTCGCCCAGGTGATCAGGATGCCGGCGGGATGGGCGACCGAGCCGTGCCCCTGATGCCCCGACAGATGCCGCCGCGCCGCGCCCAGCGCCGCGCCCCACAGGATCGCGTCGCCCTGATTGCCGACATGGCCGAAATACAGCGCCTCCGCCATCGCCGGAATGTGTTCGCTGACCAGCGCCTTCGAGCCGCCATAGCCGTTGCAGGCCAGAATCAGCGCGTCGCAGCCGATCGTCTCGACGCCGCCGTCGGGACGTCGCGCGGCGACGCCGAGAATGCGCCCGCTCTCATCCGCGTAGAGACGCGTGACATGCGCGTCGCACAGAATGTCGACGCCGGCGCCTTCCGCCGCCTGACGCAGCGCGTCGATCAGCGCCTCGCCCGAGCGGCTCGGCAGCCCGTGCATGCGCCGCGCCGAATGGCCGGGATAATCGAAATCATCGACCAGCGAGAAGCCGAGGCCGTAAGCGTCGGCGAGCCATTCGAGCGTCGGCGCGATCGATTGCGTCAGCAGCCCGACCAGCGCCGGATCGGGCTCGTTCTGCGCCTTCGCCATGATGTCGGCGGCAAAGCGCGCCGCATCGTCCGCGACGCCCGCCGTGCTCTGCCAGCGCGTGCCGGGCGCGGGCACGAGTCCCGCCGACAGCGCCGTCGAGCCGCGCGGCAGGCTGTCGCGCTCGAGCACGAGAACCTCGGCGCCCGCCTCGCGCGCCGCGAGCGCTGCGACGAGGCCGCCCGCGCCCGCGCCGATGACGAGAACCTGCGTCGTCGCGCCGAAAGCGGGCGGCGCGCCCTTCACGACTTCGCTCATGCCGTCATCCGTCCTTTCGGCGACGATAACCTGTATGATGGATAAAACAACTGTTGCGCGCGCGCCGCGCCGCGGTCTAGGCTTGTCGTCCAGGAGCAGCCGATGATCGCAGAACCGCGCACGCTTTTCGACAAGGTGTGGGACGCCCATGTCGTCGCGGCGCGCGAGGATGGTCTGGATCTGATCTGGATCGACCGGCACTTCGTGCATGAAGGATCGTTCCACGCCTTCGACAAGCTCGCCGCGCGCGGCGCCGCGCTGGCGCGGCCGGATCTCACCTTCGGCGTCGAGGATCATTACGTGCCGACGCGCACCCGCGCGCTCGATCGCATCGATCCGGCGATCCGCCGCATGATGGAGCAGCTGCGCGCCAACACGCAGCGCCATGGCGTGCGCCTGTTCGACATCGACGATCCGGCGCAGGGCATCGTGCATGTCGTCGGCCCGGAGCAGGGGCTGACGCTGCCCGGCCTGTCGATCGTCTGCGGCGACAGCCACACGGCGACGCATGGCGCCTTCGGCGCGCTCGCTTTCGGCATCGGCGCTTCCGACGTCGCGCATGTGCTGGAGACGCAGACGCTGTGGCAGAAGCGCCCGAAGCGCCTGCGCATGACCATCGACGGCGCGCTCGCGCCCGGCGTTTCCGCCAAGGATGTCGCGCTCGCCGTCATCGCCGCGCTCGGCTCGGACGGCGCGGCCGGCCATGCGATCGAATTCGCCGGATCGACCGTGCGCGCCCTGTCGATGGAGGGGCGGCTGACGCTGTGCAACCTCGCCATCGAGGCGGGCGCGCGCTGCGGCATGATCGCCCCGGACGAGACGACCTTCGCCTTTCTGCGCGGGCGACCCTGCGCGCCGCGCGGCGCCGATTTCGACCGCGCCTGCGACGACTGGCGCGCCCTCGCCGGCGACGACGGCGCCGTCTTCGATCGCGAGGCCCGGCTCGACGCGGCGGCGATCGCCCCGATCGTCACCTGGGGCGTCAATCCGGAGGATGCGCTGCCGATCGACGCGACGACCCCCGATCCTGATCGCGTCGCCGACCCGGCGCGCGCCGCGCATGTCCGCGCGGCGCTCGACTATATGGGCCTGACGCCGGGGCAGAGGCTGCAGGACATCCGCATCGATCGCGTCTTCATCGGCTCCTGCACCAACGCCCGCATCGAGGATCTGCGCGCCGCCGCGGCCGTGCTGCAGGGCCGCCGCGCCGTCGTGCCAGGGCTCGTTTCGCCCGGCTCGGGCGCGGTGAAGCGTCAGGCCGAGGCCGAGGGGCTCGATCGCGTCTTCCGCGACGCCGGGCTCGACTGGGTCGGCGCCGGCTGCTCGATGTGCGTCGGCATGAATGGCGACCTCCTCGCGCCCGGCGAGCGCTGCGCCTCGACGACGAACCGCAATTTCCGCGGCCGCCAGGGCCCGGGCTCGCGCACGCATCTGATGTCGCCGGCGATGGCGGCGGCGGCCGCCGTGACCGGCCGCCTGACCGACCTCCGTGCGCTGAAGCGGGAGCGCGGCTGATGCGTCCCTTCACCATCCACGAGGGCGTCGCCTGTCCGCTGCCGCTCACCGGCGTCGACACCGACCAGCTGATCCCCGCCCGTTTCATGAAGCGCTCGCGCGCCGAAGGCTATGGCGGTTATCTGCTGCACGATCTGCGCTTCGACGAAACAGGCGCGCCGCGCCCCGGCTTTCCGCTCGACGCGCCGCAGCGCGCCGGCGCAAGCATTCTCGTGACGCGGCGCAATTTCGGCGCCGGCTCCTCGCGCGAGGCGGCGGTCTATGCGCTCGTCGATTTTGGCGTGCGCTGCGTCGTCGCGCCGAGCTTCGGCGATATCTTCGCGCAGAACGCCGTCAACAACGGCCTTCTTCCGGCGCGCGTCTCCGAAGCCGACGCCGAGCGGCTGATTGCGGCGCTGCTGGCGGGTGAGACGCGCGCGCGCGTCGATCTCGAGACCTGTCGCGTCGCCCTCGGCGCGCTCGACGTCGCCTTCGCGATCGACCCGGTGTGGCGGGCGCGGCTGCTCAACGGCTGGGAGGATGTCGACCTGACGCTGAGCCGCGCCGCCGAGATCGCCGCCTTCGTCGCCGCCGACCGGACGCGACGACCCTGGGCGATCCCGCAGCGGCCTTGACTCCGGCGAAAGCTGTGTCAGCAATGAGACA
This sequence comes from Methylobacteriaceae bacterium, assembly GCA_016793505.1. Taxonomy (GTDB): domain Bacteria; phylum Pseudomonadota; class Alphaproteobacteria; order Rhizobiales; family Beijerinckiaceae. The sequence continues at coordinate 8,147 of JAEULW010000326.1, forward strand.
GCTTCATGTGTCATCGCCAAGCGCGGGAGGGCGCCCGGCATGTCGGCCGTCGAACCGCTGAAGGCGCGTAGACTCTATCTGCTGCTGCGCGACGCGATCGTCAGCGGCGAGGAGCCGCCGCGCGCCCGCCTGCCGAGCGAGCCGATGCTGGCCGAGCGTCATGGCGTCTCGCGCGTCACCGTGCGCCGCGCGCTCGATCAGCTCGCCGCCGAGGGCCTCGTCGAGCGCCGCCCGGGCTCGGGCACCTTCGTCGCGGCGGGCCGCGCCCGCGCCCCCCTTGTCGCCGACTTCTCCAACGTGCTGACCCATCTGGTCGAGATGGGCCGGCGCACCGATGTGCGGCTTCTCTCGTTCGCCTATGTGCGCCCGGCCGAGCCGATCGCCCGGGCCCTGCATCTGCGCCGCGGCGAGCGCGCCCAGCGCTCGGTGCGCGTGCGCTACATCGACGGCAAGCCCTTCTCGCATCTCGTCACGCATGTGCCCGAGCGCGTCGGCGTCGCCTATTCCGAGGCCGACCTCGCGGCCCGCCCGCTGCTCGAACTGCTCGAGCGCTCCGGCGTCGTCGCCGAGCGCGCCGAACAGACGATCGGCGCCGCGCTCGCCGGGCCCGACGTCGCCGAGGCGCTCGGCGTCGACATCGGCGCCGCGCTCTTGTCGATGACGCGCGTCGTCTACGACGCAGCGGGGCAGGGCGTCGAACATCTGCAGGCGCTCTATCGCCCCGATCGCTATTCGTTCCATCTCGATCTGCTGCGCACCGGCGCCGCCGGCGCGCGGCGCTGGTCGCCGGTGGAGCGCCCCGCCTTGCGCGCCGCGCGCGCCGCCGACCGCAACAGCGGCGACCGGAAGAAAGACCGATCCCCCACCCGCAGGAGACAGCGATCATGAGCGACACGACGAAGATTGGCGCTGCGGCGCCGTTGGCGCGCCGCGCGGTTCTGAAGGGCGGCGCCGCCGCCGCGGCGCTGGTCGCAGCGCCCGCGATCGTGCGCGGCGCCGATCCGGCGCCGATCAAGATCGGCATTCTGCAGCCGGTCACCGGCGCGCTGGCGATGGACGGCGAATTCGGCCGCTCCGGCGCCGAGCTCGGCGTCGCCGACGTCAATGCCGCGGGCGGGATCAAGTCGCTCGGCGGCGCGAAGTTCGAGATCGTCTTCGGCGACGCCCGCTCCAACCCGGAGGCCGGCGTGCAGGAAGTCGAGCGCATGCAGGCCGAGGGCGTCGCCGCGATCGTCGGCGGCTTCGCCAGCCCGATCTGCCTCGCCACGACGCAGGCCGCCGCGCGTTACGACCTGCCCTACATCGTCGATGTCGGCGTCTCCGACCAGATCATCTCGCGCGGACTGAAGAACACCTTCCGTTTCGCGCCCGGCTTCGGCATCTGCACGCGCGCGGCGATCGACAATCTGGTGCGCATCAACGACGCCGCCGGCAAACCGGCCAAGACCGTCGCGCTCGTCCACGAGGACGGGCTGTTCGGCTCCGGCCTCGCCAAGCTGATGGCGACCGAGCTGCCCAAGCATGGTTTCGAGATTCTCGAGACCATCGCCATCCCGACGCCCTCGCGCGATCTCTCGAACGTCGTGCTGCGGCTGCGCACGCTCAACGCCGATCTCGTCATCCCCAGCACCTACTACGGCGAGACCGTGCTGCTCGCCCGCACCATGCAGCAGCAGCGCGTGCGGCCGAAGGCGGTCTACTCGGTGCTCAACGGCGCGGCCTCCAACATGCGCTTCGTCCGCGAATTTCCCGAGGCGGCCGAGAAGATCATGGATTGCAACCACTGGCACGATCCGCGCAACGCGAAGAACGCCGCGCTGCGCCAGCGCGTCGAGGCCGGCGGCAAGCAGTGGAACTACAACACGCCGCTGAACTACAGCTGCGTCGCGCTGCTCGCCGATGCGATCGACCGCGCCGGCTCGACCGATCGCGCCAAGATCATCGCCGCGCTCGCCGCCTCGACCTTCGCCGGCCATCTCATGCCCTATGGGCCGACGCGCTTCGAAAACGGCCAGAACATGGGCGCGGCGCCCGTCTCGACGCAGGTGCAGGACGGGGCGATCAAGGTCGTCTATCCCGACGCCTTCGCCGACGCCAAGCCCGTCTTCCCAGTGCGCGCCTGACGCATCGCGCCGGCGCGCCGCGTCGGCGCGCTCCGCCCGATCGGGACGAAAATGTATCCCTTGCCGATCATCGCGGAGGCCGTGCTCAACGGCCTCCTCACCGGCTCGGTCTATGCGCTGCTGGCGCTCGGGCTGACGCTGGTCTATGGCGTGTTGCACATCATCAATTTCGCCCATGGCGCCTTTCTGGCGCTGGCGATGTTCGGCGTCTGGTCGCTCAACGCCGGCCTCGGCCTCGACCCCTATCTCGCCATTCTGCCGCTGACCGCGCTGTTCTTCGCCATCGGCTATGCGACGCAGCGCTGGATCATCGGCCCGGCGAGCCATGGCGACGACGGCAACATCCTGCTCGTCACGCTCGGCGTGTCGATCGTCATCGAGAACGTGCTGCTGGCCGTGTTCCGCTCCGACACGCGCACGCTGCAGACCGACTATTCCTTCAACGTCTTCGAGATCGGGCCGCTGCTCGTCTCGCAGGCGCGCGTTTTCGGCTTCGCCGGCGCGCTGCTGGTCACGCTGGCGCTCTGGCTTCTGCTGTCCCGCACCGACGCCGGCAAGGCGATCCGCGCCGTGGCGAAGGAGAAGCTCGGCGCGCGCCTCTCGGGCATCGACGTGGCGCATGTCTACGCCGTCACCTTCGGCGTCGGCTGCGCGACGCTGGCGGTCGCCGCCTGCCTCCTGATGCCGACCTTCTACGTCAATCCGCGCGTCGGCGGCGCCTTCGTGCTGGTCGCCTTCACCATCGTCGTGCTCGGCGGCATGGGCTCGATTCCCGGCGCCCTGATCGGCGGTCTCGTCATCGGCGTCGTCGAGAGTCTCAGCGGGCTGTTTCTCGGCGAGAGTCTCGGGCAGATCGGCATCTTCCTCATCTTCATCCTGGTGCTGCTGTTTCGCCCGACCGGCCTGTTCGGAGCGCGGGCGTGATCGCGCGCGCCCACTGGCCCGTCATCGCGACGCTCGCGGCGCTGGCGACGATCCCGCTCCTCGTCGGCTCGAATGCGACGCTGAATTTTCTCGTCTTCGTGCTGATCATAGCCACCGCCGCCCAAGGCTGGAACCTGCTCGGCGGCGTCGCCGGCCAGGCTTCA
>JAEULW010000061.1 GCA_016793505.1 Methylobacteriaceae bacterium
GCCGCCCTCGCCGCCGCCGCAGGCGCCGCCGGCCCGGCTGATCGAGCATGGCGCGCCGGTCGCGCCCGAGCCGGGCGGCCATGCGCCGCCGGCGCCGGGGCTGCCGCCGGCGACGCCGCTCGGCGCTCCGGGCGCCGCCGATTTCGCGCGGCGCTTCGCCCGCGCCGCCGGCCTGCCCGAACAGGCGCTGGCGGCGACGACGCCGGATCAGCTCGCCGACCAGCTCGGCCGGCTGATGCGCGGCGTGACCGAGGACGTGATGCGGCTGATGAGCGCGCGCGGCGAGGCGCGGCGCATCGCCCGCTCGGCCAACCAGACGATGATCCAGGCGCTCGACAACAATCCGCTGAAATTCTCGCCCTCGCCGGACGAGGCGCTGCGCATCATGTTCGGCCCGCCGACGCGCAGCTATCTCGACGCCAACCGCGCCTTCGCCGCCTCCTTCTCGGACCTCAAGCGGCATCAGCTCGTCACCTTCCGCGCCATGCAGAAGGCGTTGCAGATGCTGATCGAGGACATGGCGCCGGAGGCGATCGAGAAGGGGCTCGAAGAAGAGCGCGGCCTCGCCTCGCTGATCGGCTCGTCGCGCAAGGCGCGCGCCTGGGAGACCTATGCGGCGCGCTGGAACGCCAAGGCGCTGCGCCAGGACGACGGCATGCTCGGCGCCTTCATGCTCTACTTCGCGCAGGCCTATGACGAGGCCGACCGCGAGCTCGGCGCCTGAGCGCTACCTGATCGTGTAGTACAGCGCCGCCAGCGACCAGGCGGGATCGACGAGGCGGTGGTTCTCGCCGGCGGCGATGCGCAGGCTCTGGGCGGCGGCGTAGACGAATTCGGCCGCCGCCGGCGTGCCGAGCGCCTCGCGCGGCACTTCCGGCAGATCGACGAGCTGGACCGGCTGCGGGCTGAGCAGCGCCACCACCATGCCGGGGCCGGGCGGCGCCTCGGCGATGAACTCGAAATTGGCGATCGGGCTCTGCGGATCGGGCACCGTCACCGTCTTGCCCGGCGTCACCTTGTTGGAGTCGCCGCTGCCGCCGAGCGGAATGCGCAGCGACTGCAGATTGGGATAGATCTGGCGCAGCGCGCCCGTCGCGTCGATGTCGACGAGGACGAGATAGCCGGGCTGTTTCGACGTCACCTTGAACCAGACGCGGCCGCCGACCTCGACCTCGTAGCCCGGCACGATCTCGATCGTCAGCCCGGCCGGATTGGGCGCGGCGGTGGCGCCGGGGGCGGCCGGCGTCAGTTTCACCTGCGCCAGCGCAGGCGCCCCGGCGAGAGCCGCAAACAACGCCAGACAGAGAGCGGCGCGGCGCATCATGGCGCGGTGTAGAGCCCGACCGAGCCGACGCGCGCGCCGGGCGCCATGTAGCGGGCGAGCACGCGCACCACCTGGCCGGCGCTGCGCCGCCCGTCGAGCCGCTTCAGCGCCTGATCGAGATCGCCGAGCTTCTGCGGCGCGGCGACGGCGACGACCTGATCGGAGCCGAAGGGCTCGCGCGCCTGGAACTACATGCGGAAAATCGGCTTCTGATAGATCGCCGGGTCGTTGTTCTGCGGGTAGAGCAGCTGCACCGTGCCGTCGCCGGCGATGTTGAACAGGTAGAAGGCGCGGCCAGAGACGTCCTCGATCGACAGCTGGATGCGGGCGCCGCGGCGATGCACCTTGCTGTCGGGGCCGAGGCGGACCGGCAGCGGCGCCTGCGTCGCCATCTGCTTGACGCCGCGCACCGCCGCCATGCGATCGACGATCGCCGGCAGGTCGGCGCGATCGACGTCGCGGGCGATGACGTCGCCGGCGGCGATCGCCTCCTTCGTCGCCGGATCCCAGACCAGATCGGGCTGCTGGTTCGGCGCGACGACGTCGAAGGCGGAGTCGATCGGCGTCAGCCCGTCGAAACGCTTCGACTGGCCGTCGAGCGCGGCGACCTTGATGTTCGGTCCGGGCCTGGGCGTCGGGACCGGCCCGGCGGCGATCGGCGGGGCGGGAATGCTGGTCGGCGGATTGACGAGCGGGGGCGGCGGCGGGACCGCGGCGACCGTCGGCTTGGGCTGCGGCGCCGGCGTCGCGGACGGGGCGGGCGTCAGGCTCGGCGGCGGCGGGGCGGTCGCCAGCCCGGACGTCGGCGGCGCCGGCGTGACCACCGGCGGCGGCGTCGGGGCGGGCGCGGCCGGCGGCGGCGCCTTGGGGTTCAGCACGGTGACGCCGCGCGAAATGCCGACGACCGTCTCGCGCGCGGCGTCCTGCAGCGGGGCGCTGCGCGTCACCACGGTCTGGCGCTGGTCGGAGACCTGATAGGAGACCTGCTGCACATAGTCGAACAGCTCGCGCACGCTGATCGACGAATCGCCGTCGGCGTCGGCGGCGCCCTCGAAGGCGCGGGCGAGCGCGTAGCTGAGGGCGCCGCGATAGACGTCGGAGCCCGGCGCGCGCACCTCCGGCGACTTGGCGTTCTTGTCGACCGCAGCGAGGAACAGCGAGCGCTTGAAGGACAGTTCGGTCGACAGCGCGTCGGCGTTCGTCGAGATCGGCTTCAGATCGTCCTGGGTCAGCTTGTAGGTCGGGGCGGCGCGGTAGACGACGTCGCCGGAGCGCCCGTCGACGGAGCGGGCGAGGCCGCCGCCCGAGCAGGAGTCGGCGACGAAGAGGACGCGCGCGCCCTTGTCCTCGTAGCCGCGGATGAGGTGGATGAACTCCTTGTCGAGAATGCGCTCGGCGGTGGCGGCGCCCTGCGGGGCGAAGCCGGCGAGCAGGAACACGGCCTCCATGCCGTCGGGCTCGGACCCCTTGACGCGCTCGGGCTCGAGCGAGCCGTGGCCGGCGATCGACAGGATGACGAGATCGCCTTTTTTCACGCGCAGGCGCAGCGCCTCGGCCGCCTTGAGCACGGCGACGCGGCTCGCCGCCGCGTCGGTGAGCAGCGTCACGTCTTCGGCGCCGAGACGGCGCACCGTGTCGGCGATGTCCTCAGCGTCGGCGACGGCGCCCTGCAACTGCGGCAGCGTGCGATAGGCGTTGACGCCGACGACGAGGGCGCGCACGGCGCCGCCGTCGGGCAGGGTCAACGCCGCGTCCTGCGCCTGCGCCGGGGCGAGCGCCAGCGCGCCGAAGGCCAATCCGGCGAGCAGCGCGCCGCGCAGGCGCAGGGAGCGAGCGGCGGTCATTCGCGCCTCCATTCGACGCGGCGATTGAGGGCGTAGATGTCGTCCTGCGAAAGCCCCGAGGCGGCGCCGATCTTCATCGGCTCGTTGAAGCCGACGCCCTCGGCCTCGACCGGGACGGCGAGGCCGTTGGCGCGCAGGAAATTCGCCACCGTCTCGGCCCGCGCCTTCGACAGTTTCAGGTTGTAGTCGGCCGAGCCGCGCGCGTCGGTATGGCCGATGACGCGCACCTTCGGCGGGTTCTGCTCGCGGATGGCGCGCAACAGTTCGCGCGCCGCCTGCTCGCCGAACTGGGTCAGCGTCGCCGAACGATATTCGAAGGTGATCGGCATCGGCACGGCGCGCGGGACGATGCCGCGCACCACCGGCGAGAACACCCCGCCGAGCGCGCCGCCGGCGTTCGCGGCGGTCTGCACGAATTTCTGTTTGCCGCGCTCGGGCGTCTCGTCGTTGGCGGCGAGCAGGCGGGCCTGGGCGGCGCGGTCCATCAGGCTCTGGATTTCCGCCGGCGAGGGCGATGTCGGCGTCAGCGTCTCGCTCTTGACGATCTCGATGGCGCGGTCATAGGCCTGCGCCGCCTCGGCGAAGCGGCGTTCGCCGAAGCGCACCTCGGCCAGCGTCGCCGAGGCCTGCCAGAGCACCTGCGCGGCCTCCGACAGCGACAGCGCGTTCTCGTATTCCTCGACCGGCCGGCCGCGGGCCATCAAAGTCTGCGCCTCGTTGAGGCGGAAGGCCGAGAGGCGGCGCAGCATCGGCATGCGGAAGGCGCTGCATTCGGGCGTCGCCAGCGATTCCTCGGCCGCCTTGTGGGCGTCGAACTCACGGGCCGCGTCGATCGCCGCGTTGAAGCGCTCGATGAGTTCGGCGCAGCTCAAGCCCTGCGCGGCGGAGGCGGCGGGCGCGCCGGCGGTCAGGCCGAGCAGCGCCGCCGCCGCGGCGATAGCGAGGGCCCGGCGGCCGGGCCGGGATGCGACGCGCGAGACGAACGCGCTGAAACTCATGGTCGCGACCTCCCCGAGAGCCGGCGCCCGGCGCCGGCCTCGTTCACGACAGGGAATATAAGCCGACGCGCCGCCCTCAGAAAGCGCGTCGGGCCGTCGGCGGGCGCGCAGCGTGCGGGGCCGCACACAAACAACCGGCGCGGCGCGTGCGCCGGCGCACTCAGTCGAGATTGTAGGCGCGCACCGAGACGCCGATCGGCTGGCCGCGCTGCTGCGCCTCGGCGAGCGCGGCGGGGAACATGCGGTCGGCCGGCACGCCGCGCTGGCTGCGCAGCGCCTGCAAGGGCTGCGCCGAGGCGATGGCGACGATCAGCTGCGGCTTCGGCCCGCCGCCCGCCTTGGCCCGCTCGACGCGCAGATTGAAGGAGCGCGCCCCGGCGTTGCGCAGCAGCGCGGTGATGTTCTGCGCCTCGCCGTCGTCGGAGATCTGCAACACCTCGATGACGCGCTCGCGCGGCGCCTCGACCATGCCGGACAGATACTGGCCCGAGCGCAGATTGGTGGCGGCGAGTTCGAGGCGCGGCGCCATCGCCGGATCGATGCGCGCCTTCGACAGGAATGACGTCACCGCGCACTGGGCCTGCGAGATGATCCAGGCGCCGATGTTCGGCTCGAAGCCGAACTGCGCCTTGAAGTCGTCGTTGAGCTTTTCGAGCGGAGCGGCGTCGGTGGCGACGCCCTCGACCTCGACGGAATCGGCGGCCAGCGCCAGCGGCCGGGCGACGAAACAGTCGCCGCCGCGGAACTCGCGCAGGAAACGGCCCATCTGCTCGATGCGCTCGGGCTGGGCGAGCGGGGCGAGGTCGGTCGCCGGCGGCTTGAACAGCGGCGGCTCGACGCCGGGCGCGAGCGAGGCCTGCGGGCCGGGCGCCGGCT
>JAEULW010000078.1 GCA_016793505.1 Methylobacteriaceae bacterium
TTGTTGTACATGCCGACCGTCTTGCCGGCGAACACCTCGATCGCGCCGACCGCGACCATGAAGACGAGCGCGCAGATCAGGCCATACTCGATGGCGGTGGCGCCGCTCTCGTCGGACAGAAATCGCTTGGCGATCGACATGGCTTGCTCCTGCGTAAGGACACATTGCCAGTCGCCGATTGCAGAATGGTAAATGTGCGCGGCAAAGCTTTATCCGGCCTCGTTTTTCCCCATTCGACGAAAATCCGCGCGCGGGCGTTCCGAAAGGGGACGGCTTCGCCGCCTCAGCCTAAACGCGCCCTTTACCGCAACGTTCAATAGTCGCGCTGTTCGTTGCGTAACGAGTAACCAGTTCATGCGTAGCATGCGCGCCGGGGCGATCGCCTCGCAGTCCCAGATCAAGGTATCGCGTACTGGGGCGCGAGCGATCGCCCCGGCCGTATCGCCGGCGGACGGGGACATCCTCGTCGGCGATTGCGTCGAGACGATCGGTCGTCTCGCCCCCGCCAGCGTCGATCTCGTCTTCGCCGATCCGCCCTACAATCTGCAGCTCGAAGGGGCGCTGTCGCGACCCGACCAGAGCCGCGTCGACGCCGTCGACGACGACTGGGACCGCTTCGCCAGCTTCGCCGACTATGATCGCTTCACGCGCGACTGGCTCGCCGCCGTGCGCCGCGTCATGAAGCCGGAGGCGACGATCTTCGTCATCGGCTCCTATCACAACATTTTCCGCGTCGGCGCGATTCTCCAGGACATGGGATTCTGGATCCTCAACGACATCGTCTGGCGCAAGGCCAATCCGATGCCGAATTTCCGCGGCCGCCGCTTCACCAATGCGCACGAGACGCTGATCTGGGCCTCGCGCAGCTCTCAGGCGAAGGGCTACACGTTCAACTACGAGGCGCTGAAGGCCGGCAACGAGGATTGCCAGCTGCGCTCGGACTGGCATTTCCCGATCTGCACCGGCGCCGAGCGCCTCAAGGATGCAAGCGGCCGCAAGACCCATCCGACGCAGAAGCCCGAGGCGCTGCTCGCCCGCATTCTTCTCGCCGCCTCCAAGCCCGGCGATCTGGTGCTCGACCCCTTCTTCGGCTCCGGCACGACGGGCGCGGTGGCCAAGCGCTATGGCCGTCGCTTCGTCGGCGTCGAGCGCGAGGAGACCTACGCGAAGGCCGCGCGCGCCCGCATCGCCGCGGTCGAGCCGCTGCCGGCCGACTCCGTCGCCGCCGCCCCGGCGAAACGCGAGGCGCCGCGCGTCGCCTTTCTCTCGGTGGTCGAGGCGGGGCTGATCGCGCCGGGCGCGATCCTCGTCGACGCCCGCAGGAAGCACCGCGCGCTGGTGCGCGCCGACGGCACGCTGGCGCTCGGCGACATCGTCGGCTCGATCCACAAGGTCGGCGCCCTCAGTCAGGGCCTGCCCGCCTGCAACGGCTGGACCTACTGGCACGTCGAGACGAAGGACGGCCTCGCCCCGATCGACGCCCTGCGCGGGCGCATCCGCGCCGCCATGAAGCTCGCCGCCGAATAGCTCAGATGTCGCCGAGCATCAGCGTCGAACTGGCGCTGGCGTAGAGCTTGCCCGCCTCGTCGAGGAAGCGCGCCTCCGAATAGGCGATGCGCGATCCCATATGGACGACGACGCCCTCCGCCCGCATGACGCCGGCGTCGAGCCGCACCGGACGGTGATAGGCGATCTTCAGCTCCAGCGTCGAGCAGGTGCGGCCCACCGGCAGTTTCGAGATCACCGCATAGCCGCAGGCCATGTCGAGCAGCGCCGCGGCGAAGCCGCCTTGCGCCACGGCGTTGGTGTTCTCGACATGCGGCCCCGGCGTCGCCGTCAGCGTCACGCGCCCCTCGCCCACCTCGACGATGCGCATGCCGAAGGTCGTCGCCATGCCGGGCTGGCGATCCTCCTCCGCCATGCGCCGCAACTGCTCGACGCCCGGCAGTTCGGCCCCGATCTCGCGCAACAGACTCATGCCCGACCTCCGGCCTGCGCTGATAGCAGAGCCGCGCCGCGCCGCAACTCACGGCCGGACCGACGGCGTCTCGACCGGCAGGCCGCGCGAGCGCTCGGCGAGCCAGAGCTCGAGCTCGATCAGCTCCGCCGCGCCGGCAGGAAACGGCTCGGCCCTCACGCCGGTCATGCAGTTGCGGATGCGCCGCTGCAGCGAGCCGACGGCCTGCCATTCGAGCCGATAGGCCGGGTAGTTGTTGACATGGCCTTGCGGGATCAGCGCCCCGCCGAGCCGCCGTCCGGCGTTGTCGTCGTGACACTGCGCGCAGGCGAGGTCGAGCTGGCCGAGCCGCGTCGTGAACAGCGCCCGCCCGCGTTCGCGAGCCGTCGCGAGGCGCGGATCGTCCGGCGGCGCCATCGCCGCGCCGCGCGAGATCAGGCCGAGATAGGCGGTCATCGCCAGCATCGGTCGCGACTCGCGCGGCCAGGCCGGCGCCTGCTGATGCTCGCGTCGACAGATTTCGACGCGGCCGGCCAGGTCGACCGGCGCGCCGCTGCGTTCGTCGAAGGCGGGATAGCGCGCGGCGACGCCCTTCAGCCCGCCGCCATCGGCGCCATGACAATCGGCGCAGCTCCTGCCCGCCGCGCCCTCGACGCGCGCGAAGGCCGCCTTGCCGTCGAGCGCGAAGAACAGGCCGGGATTGGCGGCGTCGTCGCGCTGCATCGCCTGCGTCGCCGGCGACATGTCCTCGAAGCCCGAGCGCTTCGGCGCCTGCGCGAGAGCCGCCGTCGCGGCGACGAACGCCAGCCCCGCCAGAGGAAATCTCATCCCGTCACGACGAGGCGCGCCGTCTCGACATGCCGCGCGCCCTTGCCGTCGGTCCATGCGAAGGCGAGTTCGCCGCTCTTCTCCGCGCGCAGCGGGAAAGCGAAGTAGGGGTTGGCGGCGATCGCCGGATGCAGCGTCGCCTCGAACACGACTTCGCCGTCGAACAGGCAGACGAAGCGCTCGACGATGTCGCGCGGGATCGCCTTGCCGTCGACGCCGTAGCGATAGCCCGTCTCCATCACGTGCTCGAACAGCGTGCGGATGTCGATCACCGCGCCGCGCGGGACAGGCGAGGGAAAATTGATCAGCGCGCGCGCCATCTCACTCCTCCGTGCAGGCGGCGATGGTGACGATCACCTCGAACGAATCGACCGCCACCGTCCCGTCGTTGAACTCGGCGGCGGCGGTGATGAATTGCGTCGTGGCGAGGCGCATCCGCGTCGACACTTCGGCGCGGCCGTTGCGCGGGCTGAGGCGGAACTCGGCGACCTGCGGCTGCGGGTTCTTCTCGTTGAACAGCGCGATCCGCGTCACGTGCGATTGCGCCGTCATCGGACTGTCGACGCGGATCGTCACCGGCGCCGAGTTGCCGTTCTCGACCAGCGCCGGCGCGTCGATCGTCACGCGCCCGCGCTGCGGCGCGCGGCCGGCGAGGAACTGCGCCAGCGCCGCGTCGCGCTCCTCCGGCGTGGCGCGGGCAAGGCGCGGGACGGCGATCAGCGCCAGCCCCGACAGGGCGGCGCGTCGCGTCGCGGCCGGGCCGTTCGACCGGGTCATTTCAGCGTTGCGAGCCATGCGACGATGTCCTCGATCTGCGCCGGCGTCAGGATCGGCTTGTCGCGGAACGCCGGTCCGACGCGCTGGCGCGCCTCGACCGACAGATAGGGCGGCATGATCGTCTGGCCATTGAGCCGCCGCGCATCGGCGACGCGCAGCCGGATCTGGCCGTCTGAAAGCCGCGCGCCGACGCCGGCCAGATCCGGCGCGAGATCGCCCTGGAAGCGCCGGTCGCCGAGCGGCGCCGTATGGCAGAGAATGCACAGGCTCGCCTGCCGGTCGGCGACAAGCGCCCGGCCGCGGTCGGGATCGCCCGCCGCCCCGGTCAGCGAGGCCGGCATCGCGTCGCCGACGATCTCGGCCGCCGTCGCCGGTCCGGCGAGCAGCGCCAGCGCGGCCGCCGCCGCGCGCAGCGCGTCAGCCGAAGACGTCATGCGTCACCGTGTCGAACCAGGTCTGCGCCAGTTCCGCCTCGCGCCGGCGCGTCGCCGGCGGCGCCTCGAGCGGGCTGACGCCGCCCGCCCCCTCGACATCTGCCAGAACCTCGCCGCGCGCCCGATAGACGCCGCCGATCGACACGCCGTAGTCGGGCGAAACGAGGCTGTAGCAGACATTGATCAGCTTGGCCGGCGGCGCCGGCTCGCCGCGCAGCAGGGCGGCGATCGCCGCGGCGGCGACCTTCGCCTGCCCGTTGGCGGCGAAGGCCGATTTCGGCATGCCGCCCATGATCGCCGCATCGCCGATCACATGCGCGCCGGGAACCAGCTTCGACTCGAAGCTCACCGGATCGACCGGGCACCAGCCGCTGCGGTCGGCGACGCCGGCGATCTGCGCGATGGCGGCGGCGCGCTGCGGCGGGATGACGTTGGCGACGTCGGCGCGATGCCGGCCGAATTCCGTCGCCAGCGTCGAAGTCTCGGCCTCGACGCGCGTCACCTTGCCGCCCTTCGACAGGCCGACCCATTCGATCAGCCCCGGATAGAGCTCGGCCCAGGCCTGCAGGAACAGCCGCTGCTTGGAGAAGACGTCCTTGCCGTCGAGGATGATCAGCTTGGCGCGCGGTTTCGTCCGCTTCAGCCGGTAGGCGATCAGGCTGGCGCGCTCGTAGGGGCCGGGCGGACAGCGATAGGGATTGGCCGGCACGCTCATCACGACGACGCCGCCCTCGGGCATGGCGTCGATCTGGCGCGACAGCAGCTCGGTCTGCGGCCCCGCCTTCCAGGCGTGCGGCAGGCGCTCGGCCGCCGCCGCGTCGTAGCCGGGCAGGGCGTCGAAGGCGAAGTCGATCCCCGGCGCCAGCAACAGCCGGTCATAGGGCAGGCGCGTCCCGTCCGACAGCGTCACGATCCGCGCCGCGCCATCGACGCCGCTTGCCGCCAGAGGCGCGCGCCGCACGCCGGCGCGCTCGAGGCCGCCATAGCCGAAACGCTGCGCCGACAGATCGCGGAAGCCGCCGATCACCGCATTGGAGAGCGGGCAGGCGACATAGGCGGGCGTCGGCTCGACCAGCGTCACGTCGATCGCCGCCGCCGCCAGCGCCCGCGCCGCGCTCGCCCCGCCGAAGCCGCCGCCGACGACGACGGCCTTGGCCCGCGCCTGCGCGAGGGCCGGCCGCGCCAGCGTCGCGGCGGCGAGGCCGGCGAGCGCCGCGCGCCGCGTCGGCCGCGCGCTCACGGCGCCCTCTGCGTCGCGAGCCATTGCGCGATGGCCTCGATCTCGGCCTCGTCGAAGCCGCGCGACAGGCGCGGCATGATCGTGCCGGCGAGCGTTCCGGATCGAAAGTCGCGCATCATCTGCGCCAGTTCGCCCGCCGGCCGCCCGAGCAGCGCCGGCGGCGCGGCCCCGGCCGGCGCGGCGGCGTGACAGCCGGCGCAGGCGAGGGCGCCGGGCGGC
>JAEULW010000084.1 GCA_016793505.1 Methylobacteriaceae bacterium
CCCGCCCGCCGCGGGCGCTGAGACTCGACGCGCCCCTGCCCTGCGCCGGCGCCGTCGCCCGCAAACCCCATCCGTGCTAGATGAGGCGCTCCGCCAGCAAGGAGCGTCGCATCCATGTCCGCCAACGCCGCCCGCGTCTCCGCGCCGAACGATCTCGAAGCGTTCTGGATGCCCTTCACCTCGAACCGGGCGTTCAAGAAGCGGCCGCGGATGATCGCGCGGGCGAAGGACATGTACTACTACACGCCCGAGGGCCGGGCGATCATCGACTCCTCGGCCGGGTTGTGGTGCGCCAACGCCGGCCACAATCGCGAGCCGATCGTCAAGGCGATCCAGGCGCAGGCGGCGGAGCTCGACTTCGCGCCGAACTTCCAGTTCGGCCATCCGAAAGTGTTCGAACTGTCGTCGCGCCTCGCGGCGCTGGCGCCGGGCGATCTCGACTACGCCTTCTACACCAATTCCGGCTCGGAGGCGGTCGACACGGCGCTGAAGATCGCCCTCGCCTATCATCATGCGCGCGGCGAGGCGGGTCGCACCCGGCTGATCGGGCGCGAGCGCGGCTATCACGGCGTCGGCTTCGGCGGCATCTCGGTCGGCGGCATGGTGGCGAACCGGCGCACCTTCGGCACGATGCTGTCGGGCGTCGACCATCTGCCGCACACCTACAACCGCGCCGAGCAGGCCTTCACCAAGGGCGAGCCGGAATGGGGCGGGCATCTTGCGGACGAGCTCGAGCGGATCGCGCAGCTGCACGACGCCTCGACCATCGCCGCCGTCATCGTCGAGCCGATGGCGGGCTCGACCGGCGTGCTGCCGCCGCCCAAGGGCTATCTCAAGCGGCTGCGGCAGATCTGCGACAAATACGGCATCCTGCTGATCTTCGACGAGGTGATCACCGGCTTCGGCCGGCTCGGCGCGCCGTTCGCGGCCGAGCGCTTCGACGTCCTGCCCGACATCTTCACCTTCGCCAAGGGTGTCACGTCAGGCGCCGTGCCGATGGGCGGCATCATGGCGAGGAAGCATGTCTACGACGCCTTCATGAAGGGCCCGGAGCATGTCGCCGAGCTGTTCCACGGCTACACCTATTCGGGCCATCCCCTGGCCTGCGCCGCGGCGCTGGCCACGCTCGACGTGTATCGCGACGAAAAGCTGTTCGAGAAGGCGAAGGCGATGGAAGAGCGTTGGATGGAGGCGGTGATGACGCTGCGTTCCCAGCCCAACGTGCTCGACATCCGCACCATGGGCATCACGGCGGCGATCGACCTCGCCTCACGGCCCGACGCGGTGGGCAAGCGCGCCTATGACGCGATGGAGACGGGCTATCACGACCACGGCATCATGCTGCGCATCACCGCCGACACGATCGCGCTGACGCCGCCGCTGATCGCCACCGACGCGCAGATCGACGAAATCATCGAGAAGACGGGCAAGGCGATCCGCTCGGCCGCCTGAGCTTTCGCCGCACCGGCGCGGGAGGGACGACGTCAGTCGATCTTCTCGCCCGGATAGGCGCCCCACAGGCTCGCCTGCGGGATGAAGCCGTCGAAGCCCTCGCCGGACATGCGGCACCACTGGCCGTCGCATTTGCGGACATTGCCGATGACATTGGTCTGCAGGCGCGCCGCCACCGGCGCGCCGGCCTCCGGCCGGACATGGATCTCGATCGTCGCGTCCTTCTTCCAGGGCGCGACAAGCGCGGTGCGACGGCCGGACAGCAGCGAATGCAGCACCCAGCCCTCCGCCCCTTCCGAATCGCGGATGCGCCGCCAGGTCTCGAATTCGGCGACGATCTCCACCGGCAGGCCGGCGCGCTGGAAAATCCAGCGCGTGCGGTGCTCCTTGGAGGGGCCTTCGCGCAGGTTGACGCGGTCCGACTTGAGGCTGGCGTAGCGCGGCAGGGGCAGGCCGGTGACGGTTCCGACCTGCTGCTGGGCGAGGGCCGGCGCGGCGAAGGCCAGCGCGACGCCGAGCGCCGCCGCGAGGCGCGCGAGACGGGCGGGAACGAGGCTTGCGGCGGGCATTCTGCTCCTTTCCGACGCGGCGCTGCGGCGGCGGGTCCGCTTTCTATTCGCCGACCCGTCTGGTAGAGAGGCCGCACGTCGCCGCGACGTCGTCCGAACGCGATCTACTCGGCTTTTCTTGTGGGCCGGGCGTGGTTAACGGCCGGTGAAGCCGCGACCCTGAAAGGGCGTGAGGACACGGAGCGCGCATGCCGAGGAAGAAACCCGTCGTCGTCGTCACGCGCAAGCTGCCCGAGCCCGTCGAGACGCGGATGTGCGAGCTGTTCGACACGCGCCTCAATGTCGAGGACCGGCCGCTGACGCAAGGCGAACTCGCCGAGGCGCTGAAGAGCGCCGACGTGCTGGTGCCGACCGTCACCGACCGCATCGACGCCCATCTCGTCGCCCAGGCCGGCGAGCAGATGCGGCTGATCGCCAATTTCGGCAATGGCGTGGACAATATCGACGTCACTTCGGCGCTCCGGCGCGGCATCACCGTCACCAACACGCCGGGGGTGCTGACCGACGACACCGCCGACATGACCATGGCCTTGATCATGGCGGTGGCGCGGCGAATCGTCGAAGGGGCGCAGGTGATCACCGGCGAGAACTGGGGCGGCTGGTCGCCGACCTGGATGCTCGGGCACCGGATCACCGGCAAGCGCCTCGGCATCGTCGGCATGGGCCGCATCGGCCAGGCGGTGGCGCGGCGGGCGAAGGCCTTCGGCCTGTCGATCCACTATCACAACCGCAAGCGCCTCTCCGAGCATCTCGAAGAGGAGCTCGAGGCGACCTACTGGGAATCGCTCGACCAGATGCTGGCGCGGATGGACATCGTCACCATCCACTGCCCGCACACGCCGGCGACCTATCACCTGCTGTCGGCGCGGCGGCTCAAATATCTCAGGCCGCACGCCATCATCGTCAACACGGCGCGCGGCGAGATCATCGACGAGAACGCGCTGATCCGCATGCTCGAGCACAACGAGCTGGCCGGCGCCGGGCTCGACGTGTTCGAGCACGAGCCGGCGGTCTCGCCCAAGCTGGTCGAACTGGCGAAATCCGGCCGCGTGACGCTGCTGCCGCACATGGGCTCGGCGACGATCGAGGGCCGCATCGACATGGGCGAGAAGGTGATCGTCAACATCAAGACGTTCCTCGACGGCCACCGGCCGCCGGACCGGGTGCTGCCGAGCATGTTGTGAGGGGGCGCGGCGTTTCGAACAGCCGGCGTCCTCGCCCTGAGCCTGTCGAAGGGCGAGGGCCGGTTTCGCGCGCAGCGGGCCGCATCCCTCGACTTCGCTCGGGATGAGGTCGCAGATCAGCCGAAACAGATCCTCACGCCGCGAGATCGGCCACCACCGCGTCGAGCACCGGAAAGCCGTCCGGCGTCACCCTGAGGCGGCCCGTCTCGGTCATCTCGATCAGCCCGTCCTCGATCAGCGCGGCGACGCGGCCGCGGTCGAGCGGGCGGCCGGCGAGAGCGGCGAAGCGGGCGGGGTCGATCCCCTCGGCGAGGCGCAGGCCCATGACGAGGAATTCGTCGCCCTGCTCCTCGGCCGACAGCGTCTCGTCGACGACGAGCCCGTGGCCCTCGCCCTCGACCACGGTCAGCCACATTTCGGGGTGTTTTTCGGTGGACTGGGCGCGGCGCAGCCGGCCCTCGCCGATGCGGCCATGCGCGCCGGGGCCGACGCCGACATAATCGCCATAGCGCCAGTAGACGAGATTGTGCCGGCTCTCCTGGCCGGGCCGGGCGTGGTTGGAGATTTCGTAGGCCGGCAGGCCGGCTGCGCCGGTCGTCTCCTGCGTCACGTCCCACAGGGCGCGGGCGGCGTCGGCGTCGGGGATCGCCAGCTTGCCGGCGAGGTAGAGCCGCTCGAACATCGTCTCGGGCTCGATGGTGAGCTGGTAGAGCGACAGATGGCCGCCGGCGCGGCGCAGCGCGGCGGCGAGCTCCTCGCGCCATTGCGCCGGGGTCTGGCCGGGCCGGGCGTAGATCAGGTCGAAGGAGAAGCGCGAGAAGGTCGAGGCGGCGATCTCGACCGCCGCCAGCGCCTCGTCGACATTGTGCAGCCGGCCGAGCGCCTTCAGATCGGCGTCGTTGAGCGCCTGCACGCCGAGCGAGACGCGGTTGACGCCGGCCTCGCGATAGCCGCGGAATCGCCCGGCCTCGACGCTCGACGGGTTGGCCTCGAGCGTCACCTCGACGTCGGGGGCGACGCTCCAGCCCGCGGCGATCGCGTCGAGAATGGCGGCGACGGTCGAGGGCTTCATCAGCGAGGGCGTGCCGCCGCCGAAGAAGATCGAATGGACGGTGCGCCCGCGCGTCAGGGCGGCGCGGTGACCGATCTCGGCGGCGAAGGCGGCGACATAGCGCGCCTCGTCCACCGGCGCCTGGCGGACATGGCTGTTGAAGTCGCAATAAGGGCACTTCGACAGGCAGAACGGCCAGTGGACATAGACCGCGAAGCCGGGATCGAAGGGCGCATCGGACAGGGGCGTCGACATCGGCGCGCTTATGGCACGCCGCCCGCCCGGCTGTCATGGTCCGCGGCGGGGCCGGCGCGATCCTCGACGATGCGGCCGTCCTCCATGGTCAGGATCCGGTCGGCGCGGTCCATGATCTTCGAATCATGGGTGACCATCAGCGTCGTCGTCCCGCGCGCCCGGCCGAGGCGTTTGAGCATGTCGACGACATTGAGCGCGCTGTCGCGGTCGAGCGCGGCGGTCGGCTCGTCGGCGAAGACGATCTCGGGATTGCCGATCAGCGCGCGGGCCACGGCGACGCGCTGCTTCTGCCCGCCGGAGAGCTTGGCGGGCAGATAGTCGAGCCGGTCGGCAAGGCCGAGCAGGCCGAGCAGATGCGCCGCGCCGCGCTCCCAGTCGCGCAGGGCGGCGCGGCCATGCACCTCGAGGCCCATGCGCACATTCTGCATGGCGGTGAGGCTGTCGTGCAGATTGTGCGCCTGGAAGATGAAGCCGACGCGCCGGCGCAGCGACGCCAGCGTCGCCTCGTCGGCGCCGGCGAGCTGCAGGCCGAGCACGCGCACGTCGCCTTCCTGGACATGGCGCAGGCCGCCGAGCAGCGTCAGCAGCGTCGTCTTGCCCGATCCCGAAGCGCCGAGCAGCACGGTGAGCTTGCCGCGCCGGATCGTGACGTCGACGCCGAACAGCGCCTGCTTGCGCGCCTCGCCGGCGCCGAACCAGTGCGACAGGCCGCGCGCGACGATGGCCGCCTCGCTGTCCGGCGCGGCCATGGTCAGAACAGCTCCGCCGGATCGGCGCGGGCGAGTTTGCGCGTGGCGATCGCGCCCGAGACGGCGCACATCGCCAGCGTGCCGAGAAAGACGCCGACGGCGCGCGGCGCCGTCATCGCGAGCGGCAAGGCGGTGACGATGTTGACGAGCTTGTAGAGGCCGAGCGAAACGACGAGACCGGGCAGGAAGCCGAGCACCGCCAGCACGAAGGCTTCCTCGAACACGACGCCGAGAAAGAAGCGCTGGGGATAGCCCATCGCCTTGAAGGTCGCGTATTCGCGGATGTGGTCGGCGACGTCGGTGGAGAGCACCTGATAGACGATGATGATCCCCACCATCGCGCCGATCACGACGCCGAAGCCGAAGACGATGCCGACCGGGCGCTGCGTCGTCTGGAAGGAGACTTCCTTGGCCATCGCCTCGGCGACGGTGCGCGCGACGACGTCATAGGCCGGCAAGGCCTGCCGCAGCCGCGCGGCCGTCGCGGCCGCGTCCGCGCCTTGCGCCAGCGTCAGCAGGATGTGGTTCGGCGCGCCGGCCGCGCGCTGCGGGAACAGCTTCAGGAAGGTCTGGTCGGAGACGACGAGATAGCCGTCGGAGACGAAGCCGCCGCCCATTTCGAACAGACCGGCGATCGTCAGCGTGCGGCCCTTGGCCTCGAAGCGATAGGTCTCGCCCGCCGCGATCCGATCGAACAGACCTTTCGGCGCGTTGCGCGTGCGCCGGTCGATCAGCGCGGCGTCGGACAGCATCAGCGCGGCGCGGCCCGCCTCGATCCCCGGCGTGCGGAAGGCGCGGGCCGCCGGATCGACCCCAAAGGTGTCGAGCGAGCGGATCGTGCCGTCCGGCTGCTTCCAGTCGAGCTTGGCGAAATAGAGCGGCGTCGCCGACGCGACGCCCTCGACCGCCAGCGCCTCGTACATGCGCTGGCGCGGCGCTGGCCCGCCATCGGCCAGCGTATTCATGTCGGACGCCGAGATGACGATGTCGGCGGCAAAATGCTGATAGGGAACCTTCACGCTGTCGATCAGCGCGCCCATGAAGCCGAGCTGCATCAGAATGAGGATCACGGCGAAGGCGACGCCGGCGAGCGCGGCGGAAAAGCGCACCGGACTGTGGGCGAGCTGCAGCCAGCCGATCGGCAGGCGCCCGATGAGCCGCTCCAGCGCCGCGGCGACGCTCATTGCGGCTTCGACGGCGTGATCCTCGCCGTCACCTGCAGATTGGTGAAGCGGCGGGCGCGCTGCGAGGACTCCTCGTCGAGATCGACCGTCACCTTGACGACGCGCGCGTCGGTGGCGGCGGCGGGACTGGGATCGAGCAGCGTCTGGCGCGCGACCTCGAGGCCGACGCGCGCCACGGTCCCGCGCAGCGGCGCCGACAACGCCTCGGCGCTCGCCTCGACCGGATCGCCGACGGCGACGCGGCCGATCTGCGTCTGGTAGACCTCGACCTCGAGCGTCATGCGGCTGAGATCGCCGAGGGTCATCAGCCCTTTCGATCCGGGCTTTTCGCCCGGCCGCACGTTGATCGTCAGAATCGTGCCGGCGCGCGGGGCGCGCGCCACGGACTTGTCGAGATCGGCGAGGGCGCGGGCGAGATCGGCCTGCGCCGAGTCGATGTTGCGGCGCGCGGCGAGAATGTCGGGCTGGGACTCGGCGGCCTCCGCCGGGCCGTAGCGGGCGAGCGCGGCGCGGCCGCGCTCGACCTCGCGGGCCGATTCCTCGCGCGCGGCGCGGCGCTGCTCGAACTGCTGTTCGGTGGCCGAACCGCGGGCGCGCAGCGTCTCGACCCGCTCGAATTCGCGCGCCGCCGTCTCGGCGACGGATTCGAGCCGGGCCAGCGTCGCGGCCGCCTCGCGCCGGCCGATCTCGACATTGGCGCGGGCCTGCGTCAGCGCCGCCTCGCGCGCGGCCACCGCAGCGCGGGCCGACTCGACCGCGGCGTTGAGGCTCGGCGCGTTGTCGAATGTCGCCAGCGGCGCGCCGGCGGCGACCGCCTCGCTCTCGCCGACATGCAGCTGGGCGCCGCGCGCGTCGCCGGCGCCGGAGGGGGCCGAGACGGTGATCACGTCGCCGCGCGGCAGCACCTTGCCGAGGCCGGCGACGATCGCCGGCGCCGGCGCGGCGGGCGGGGCGGGCGGGGGCGCCGGCACGGCGAAGGGCTGCGAGGCGCCGCCGCCGGGCTTCA
>JAEULW010000087.1 GCA_016793505.1 Methylobacteriaceae bacterium
AGGTTCTGACCGGACGATCGATGAAATCGCCCAACTCGCTGAAGGCGATGATTCGCGCGGCGACCTCGTCGATCTCGGCTTTGCTGCGGCCATGCACGGCGGCGTCGAGATAGATGTTCTCACGGCCGGTCAGGTCGTCGCGCAACACGGCGCCGATCGTCAGCATGGCGTGGACATCGCCTTGCACCTCGATCGATCCGGCCGTCGGTTGCGTGATGCCGGCCATCAGGGACAGGAGCGTCGTCTTGCCGGCGCCGTTCGGGCCGATGACGCCGACGCGTTCGCCTTCCGAGATGGCGAGATCGATGTTTTCGAGCGCGCGGACTTCGCGCGCGGCGATCTCGCGCTTGCCCGCTCTCAGGGCGTCGAGCAGCGACATCTGTCCGCCGCCCGGCTCGCCAAGGGCAAACACCTTCGAGACGTTCGAGAGCCGCAGCGAGGCGCGCACTAGCTCGCAAGGCTCCAGACGGCGGGAAGCGCGAGGCCGCGCTGTTGCGCGCCGACGATTTCGAGCGGCAGGCCGTCGCCATCGAGCCAGCCGAAGCCGTCGAGGACGAGGCGACGGGACGGCAGCTCCGGATCGGCCATGAAGAGATGCAGTCCCATCTGATAGGCGCCGGGTTCGAGCGGCAGGGTCGGCACGGCGATGGCGACCTCGTAGCGGCCCGTCGTCGCGCCGACGAGGGTCGGTCGGCGCGACATGAGCGTCGTCTCCCATCCGTAGCCGGGCTGCAGACGCTCGATCACGAAGACGCAGCTGACCGGAGCTGGGGTGAGGATTTCGACCTGCGCCACGATGTTCAGATCGTCGCGCTGGCGCAGGGTCGGCGCGTAGGCGGGCGGCGCCGTGAATCGCGCCACGCCGGGATGGAATTGCGAACGGTCCGCCTCGCCATAGAGGTATCGACGCGCGGCGCGTTCGGCCGGGCCGGAGTAGACGAACCGGCCGCGGTCGAGGACATGCGCGGTCTCACAGAGCTTGATGATGGCGCTCCAATCATGGGTGACGAGCACGCCGGAGGCGCCGTTCGAGACGCGCTCGCGAAGGCGTCGCCAGCACTTGGCCTGGAAGTGCTGGTCGCCGACCGAGAGAATTTCGTCGAGCAGATAGACGTCGTAGTGCCCCGCGGTCGCGGTGGCGAAGAACAGGCGAGCGCCCATGCCGGCCGAGTAGGTCAGCACGGGATCGTCGAAGCGGGCGCCGAGCTCTGAAAAGTCATGCACGTCGGCGATCATCGCGGCGCGCTGACTTGCGGAAAAGCCGTGAACGGTGAGGAGCCGCTCGGCGTACTGCCGACCGGTGAGCTGCGGGTTGCCGACGAGTCCCAATTCGTAAAGACCGGACAGGGCGCCGTCGACCGCGACGTAACCGCTGTCGGCCGAATAGACGCCGCCGAGAACGCGCAGCAGCGTCGACTTGCCGGCGCCGTTGCGGCCGAGGATGCCGACGAACTGCCCCTTGGGCACGTCGAAGCTGATGTCGCGCAATGCTTCGAAGCGTTCGATCGCGCTGGCCTTCCCGAAGGCGAGTCGCCACGCGCTGCCGCCGTCGACGAGCGCGAAGCTCTTCGACACGCCATGACAGGTCACGGCGACGGCGCGCGGCGCCGGACCCGAGCGCGACATCAGCCGAGCCGACGCAGCACGTAGACGCCGGCATAATCGGCCGAGCCGAACAGCGGGCTGTCGCGGCACTCCCGCTGCAAAGCCGCGGCAAGCGCATTGATCGCATGATCATGTCGCGGCGGCTCCGGATAGACGGCGCAAGGCTGCACGAAGCGCGACATCATGATGTAGAAACCGAGATTGACGTATTCCTCGACGGCGAAGAGGCCGGCGATTTCCTTCTCGAAGAGTTTCCGGCTGATGGTCAGGTTGTACGGCACGGGAACGATGGGCGGCAGACCAGCGCGGGAGCGCAGCGCGTTCAGTCCTTCCATGCCCTCGTCCCAACCTTCGCTCAACAGATAGAGGCCGCCCGGCTTCACCATGTCGGCGATCTGACGCAGGGCGGCCTTCTGCCTGTCCCACGAGTCCAGATTGATCAGGCAACGAATGGAAACGGCGACGTCGACCGCGCCGATCTGCGCCTTGCGATCGGTCAAGGCCGTCGCGTCGGCCTGCAAGAAGCGGACGTTGCCGACGCCCTCGGCCCGAGCGGCGGCCGCGGCCTTCTCTACGAATGCGGGAATGTAGTCGACGCCGGTGATCGCCGCGGCGCGCCTGGCAAAGCGCAAGGTGCTCCTGCCGTCGCCGCAGCCGATGTCGAGCACGGTCGAACCGACAGGGATGCGCGACTCGATCGCCTCCTCCACGACCTGCTGGAGAAACGGATCGCGCGCCACCGGGCGAAGGCCGTCATCGTCGGTCTCGACCGCTGCGGCGCGCGTCCAGAATTCGCGGATTTCGTCCAAGGACTTACGGTCTGTCACGATCGTTCCCCAAAAATGTTCGACACCACTGTTCGAAGGACAGTAGAGACCATATCAGCAGTCGATGGTTCGCCTTGCCCGACATATGCTCCCCGACCGTTTGCGCGATCGCGTCGGGGTCGAGGAAGTCGGCGCTTGCGAGTTCCTTGCCGAGCAACATGTGTTCGACATATTCTGCGTTCTCGCCCCGATACCACGAGGCCTCGGGCGAGGAGAAGCCCTGCTTGCGCCGCCTCATGATCTCGGGGGGCACCAGGTGGGCCATGGCCTGCCTCAGACAGCTCTTGCCGCCCGAGAAGGCGTCCTGCGCGATCAGCTTCTTCTTGACCGCGTCCTCGTCGATCTCGAGCATCTGGCCTAGGTCGGCGAGCTTGTGCGACACGGGCAGGCGCATGGCGAACTCGACGAGTTCGTTGTCGAGAAAGGGAAAGCGCTCCTCAAGGCCGTTCGCCATGGACAGCTTGTCGCCGACGAGCAGCAGCCCCGACAGGAAGGTCTTGCACTCGAAATAGAGCGAGGCGTTGATCTGCTCTTCGGGCGATCCGAAACGGATGCCGTCATCGCCGGCAAAGACGCTGGCGAACACCTCGAACATCTCGCCGTCCTGTCCCGCGGCGTCGGCCGACCGGAACAGCGATCGGCGCGCCTCGGCGGTCGTCAGCCGTTGCCAGAAGCCGTAGTAATTCTCAAGGAAGTGCTGCTTGTCGAGCGATCGGAACACACGATAGTAGCGCCAGGGATAGCCGCCGAACAACTCGTCGCCGCCGGCCCCGGACAGGCACACCTTCACGAATTTCGAGGCGAGCCGCGAGATGTAGAAGTTGGGATAGCTCATGCCGAGGCGCAGGTCCTCGAGGTGCCAGACCACCCGCGGCAGCGACCAGCGGATGTCGCCGGCGTTCATGACCTGCTCGTAGTGCTCGGTCTTGAACGTATAGGCCATGAGTTCGGCGGCGCGCCGCTCATCGAACGTCGCCTCGATTCCCTCGACGCGCGACAATTCGAAACCAGCCGTGAAGGTCTGCAAGCGCGGCACATGCGCGGCGGCGAGCGCAACCAGCGACCCGGAGTCGACGCCGCCGGAAAGGTAGGCGCCGACAGGCACGTCGGCGACGAGTTGGCGCTCGACGGCGCCTGCCATCAAGCGTTCGATCTCGGCGACGCTTTCGGCTTCGCCGAGTTCCTCGGTCTGTCCGAAATCATAGTCCCAGTAGGTGTCCAGTCGCTCTCCGGCCGCGTCGACGCACAGGATCGAAGCCGGCGGCAGCTGTTCCACGCCCTCAAAAAGCGTGTGCGGGCGAAACAGGTTCTGGAACGTGAAATATTCGCGCAACGCCGCATCGTTGACGCGCAGACGGAAGTCCGGATGCTTGAAAAAGGCCTTGATCTCGGAGGCGAAGGCGATCGCGCGGTCGCTGCGCCACAGATAGAGCGGCTTGACGCCAAACCGGTCGCGCACGAGGAACAGCTTCTTCTCGCGGGCGTCCCAAAGCCCGAAAGCGGCCATACCATTGATGCGCAGCGCCAGCTGCTCGATGCCCCAGATCACGTAACCGGCGATCAGAACCTCGGTGTCCGAGCGCGTGCGGAAAACCCAGCCGGCCTTCTCGAGCTCGGTTCTCAGTTCGCGGAAATTGAAGATTTCGCCATTGTAGGTGATCGCGATGCGCCCGTCCGGCGAAAGCATCGGCTGCGCCGCCGCCTCGCTCAGATCGATGATCGCGAGGCGGCGATGGCCGAGACCGAGCCGCCCGTCGACATAGAGGCCGCAACCGTCGGGCCCGCGATGGGCGAGGGCGTCGCGCATGGCCGTGAGGACAGCCTCGTCGACCTGCGCGCCGCCCCGATTGAAGAGCCCGACGACGCCGCACATTAGGCTGAACGAGCCTCGCCCCGGGACGCCACGATCAAAGCTCCTCCAGCGCGGCGACGACGCGATCGACGTCGCCCGGCCCCATGTGATTGTGCAGCGGCAGGGCCATGCTCTGCGCCTCGACATGGGTTGCGACGGGGAACATGGCGGCTGAAGTGCCGAAACGCTCGCAATAGGCGGCGAGCGCGACGACCGAATGCGTGCCCGGACGGCCGGCGACGCCGCGCTCCTGCAGGTGGGCGAGCACATCATTGCGGCTGCGCGGGGCCCGCGCCGGGTCCACCATCACCACATAGGCCTGAAGCGCATGGTCGTAACCTTGCGGGCGCAGTGGCGGCGCAAGCCACGGGACGCGGCGCAGCTGTTCGTCGAAGCGCTGGGCCAGCGCTAGGCGTTCCGTGATGAAACGATCGAGTTTGCCCATCTGCACCGTGGCGACCGCGGCCTGCAGATCGGTCAGGCGGTAGTTGAAACCGAAAACAGGGAATTCCGGCAGCTCCCAGGGGCGCGGCCCGCGATGTCGGGCCTCTTCTGACAGCGTGGCGCCGTGATTGCGGTACATGTCCAGTCTGGCGGCGAGCGCGTCGTCATTGGTGGTGACAAGTCCGCCCTCGCCGCAGGTGATCGATTTCCTGGGGTGCAGCGAGAAGCAGCCCATATGTCCGAGCGAACCGGCGGGCCGCCCATGATAGCCGCCGCCCGCGGCGCAGGCTGCGTCCTCGATGATCACGATGTCGGCCGGCAGGACGGCGGACAGAGCGTCCATATCGGCGGCGAGTCCGAAAAGGTGGACAGGTATGATCGCCCGCGTGCGGGGGCCGACCAGTCGGGCGACAGCCGCCGGGTCGATATTGAAGGTGTCGGGACGGATATCGGCGAAGACCGGCGTCGCGCCGCAATGCACCACGACATTGGCGGTCGCCACCCATGTGAAGGCCGGGACGATGACCTCGTCGCCTGGCCCTATGCCGGCCGCCACGAGGGCCAGATGCAGCGCCGTGGTGCAGGAGGTGACGGCAAAGGCGTGCTTGACGCCATGCCTCGCGGCGAAGGCCGCCTCGAGTTTCCGGACCCACGGGCCCTGCGTCAGCCAGCCCGACTCGAGAACCTGGCGCACCGCCGCCAGTTCTTCCTCTCCCATGGAGGGCCGGGCGATGGGCAGGAAGGGCTCTGTCATGGACATGGGGTCTCTCGGGCGCCTCGGGGCGGGGGAAACCGCCCGGCCGAGCGCGCCAAGCAACTAGACCGTAGGGCAGGACGGCGCAAGCAGCGGCGGTGCGGCCGCCGGACGAACGCTCACGTCAGGGGAGGCGGGCGCAGATCATCGGCGTCGACGGGCAAGCCATTGCGAATACGCTCGATTATCGCCTCGTAGCGGCGGGCGCAGACGTCGGCGTCGTGCCAGCGCAGCGCGAAGTCGCGGGAGGCCTTCGCCATCTGCCGGCGCCGGGCGTCGTCAAGCAGGAGATCGCGCAAGACATCATAGATCGTGTCCTCCCGCGCATTGAGGGCGGGGCATTCGGCTATCCAGGGCGAACCTTCGTCCTCAGCCTGCCGCAGCGAGGTGACCAGCGGGCGCCCGAGCATCATTGCTTCCCTGGCATTGGCGCCGATACGCCCATAATTGAGCTGGTCGACGACGATGTCGGCCTGCGCCTGATAGAAGCGCACGTCCCGGCTCGGCACGTCGGTCGCGAAAAACAGCTTCACCGGCGCGCCTTCGCTTCGCAGCCGGTCGACCGCCGCGAGCACCGCCCCCGTGCCTTTGATGTCGCGACCCGCCTTGCGCCGCGTCTCGTAGTTGCCGACCGCATGGTAGAGGAGGATTTCGCCGGGCTCGCGCGCGATCCGGTGCGCGTCGGGGATGTCGAGACCGGGTCGCCACCGTTCGGCCGACAACGCGGTGACGACAGGCATCGGGACATGCCGGCTCGTCCTTCTCTCGGGCGTGATCCAGTCGCCTTCCAGCCCGATCCAGTCGCAGACCAGGTCGAGTTTGGCGATCCAGGCCGCGCTGCGAGCCTCGGAACAAACCGAGCCGTCGAGCTGCCACACGCAGTGCGAGCAGACGCCTCCGGAAACTTTGAAAATGGACGCGGGAGACGCGCCCTCGAGGCAACCGCTCGGCATGTAGCCGATAATCGTGCGGTGGCGGCGCAGCTCGAGGAAGTCCCACGGGATCCGGGCGTTCGTTCGATTCGCCTCGCAATTTTCAGGAAACAGGCTCGCCATGCCCATGCCGTAGAAATGCACGGCGCCGAACCTTTCAGGCGCCGAGGCGAAGAAAGCGCGCACCTTTCGGCGCATCCGGTCAGGGTCGGGATCGAACAGATTGACGTCTTCGCCGTGGTAGAATTGTTGTTGAGGCGAGTTCGGATCCTCGGTCGAGACTGTGAGCGCGTCCCAGCCGCGCGCCTTCAAGGCCTCGGCCAAATTCTCGAAGTGATAGTAGCTGTTGTGGACGAAAAGGGCGGAACGAACCTTCGGCTCGGCGGCGACCGTGAAGGGCGGCAGCGCGTCGGCGTCGGCGAACGGTTCGGGCGGCCGCGCCGGCGCGCCGGCCTGATCCGGGACTGCGCCAGCCCAGCCGATCGCCAGGAAGTCGATCAGCTCGGGCGCTTTTCGAAGCGCCGCTGACGCCGCCTCGTAGAACTGTGGGGCGCGCGCCTGTTTCGCCGCTTCGGCCGGCGCGCGCAACTCATCGATCAGGATGTGCGCAATTGCGCTCTTTCGGGAAAAGAAGGCGAGCAGATCGGGCGCCTCCGTCCAGACGCCCACTTCGCCCTCCGCGGACAGGCTGGCCTTCTCGATTCGCGTGACCCTCCCGGCGGCGACGTCCGAGGCCACATCCGCGCCGGACAGGCTGCCGATCGGGAATGGAAAGTCGGGGGCCCTGGGATAGTCCAGCAGCCGAATCACGTGGCCGCGCCGGGCCGCGGCAACGCGCCGGGCGCGGTCTAGCGGCAGGGTCGAGCCCGAGGCCAGCTCCGCCATCTCGGCGATCGCGCGCTCGAGGATGACGTTGCGCTCCTCGAGCGCTGCCCGGAGGGCCTTTTCGGCCGCTAGTTCCTTCTCGAACCTGGTCGTGAGGTCGTCGATCCGGGCGTCGAGCTCCGTCAGGCGACCGGCGCTGGCCGCCGTCGTCTGTTCGACATGCGCTTTCCACTTCTTGCCGCGGCTCAGCAGATTGAAGCGCGAAATCGGCATCTGGTCCTCAGGGCTCGCGCCTTGCTGGCCATCCGTGCAGGGGCTCTGCGGCGCCCATGCGCGATACGCCGTGCGGGCGACGTTATTCGGGCAAGGCTGGCGGGTCCAGCCGGGCGCGGTGCATGGCCGCGATCGCTCAGCGCGCCAGAGCGGCGAGATGGTTCCTGCGCCAGGCGATCAGCCGGCGCAGCCCCTCGTCCAGATCGATCTCGGCGGAAAAGCCGATCTCCTCGGCGGCGCGACGCGGGTCGCCGATGCGGTTGCGAACCAGCGTCGCCTGGCTACGCGGCGCGTAGCGGATTTCCTGATTGCAGCCTGTGAGGTGGCACAGGCGCTCGGCCAGCTCCCGCAGCGACGTGCGCTTGCCGGTGCCGACATTGTAGAATCGATCGACCGTCGTCGCCGACATGGCGCACAGATTGGCCCGCGCGCAGTCCTCGACGGCGACGAAATCAAACGCCTCGGAGCCGTCGCCGAGAATCGTCGGCCCCTCGCCGCGGTCGATGGCGTCGAGCATCTTCATGATCACGGCGATGTAGGCGCCACGGTAGTCCTGCCGCGGGCCGTAGACATTCATGTAGCGCAGCCCGACGACGTTGAGGCCATAGCGGTGGTGGAAGGCGCGCGCCATCGCCTCGCCGGCGATCTTGGTGGCGCCATAGAAATTCTTGTTGTTGAATGGATGGTCCTCGTCCATCGGCTCCTCGACGGCGTCGCCGTAGACCGAGGCGGAGGAGGAATAGACGAGCCGCCCGACGCCCTTCGCTACGCAGGCCTCGAGCACGTTGAACGTGCCTCTTATGTTGACGTCGAAGGCCGAGCGCGGAAATTCGTGGCACTGCAGAAGCCACAGCGCGGCGAAGTGAAACACGCCGTCTGCGCCTTCCAGCGCGCCGGCGAGAATGTCCGTCTGCAGGATGTCGCCGCCGACATCGTGGATCCGCACGCGCGGATCGCGCAGGGCGCCGGCGAGGCTGTCGCGGGCCCCTCGCACGAAGTTGTCGTAAATGACGATCTCGCGCGCATCGGTCCTCGTCAGCTGGTCGACGGTATGGGAGCCGATCAGGCCGGCGCCGCCGATGACGACTATCTTGCTTCCGCGGATGTCCATGTTCCGATCTCTGAATTGCGGCCCGAACCTGACGGCGCGCCGGTGGGCGACTGACGTCGATGCGTCCGGCTCGCCGGCGCGACCGGGGACTTAGTGCATTTGCGATCGCCGCGCCAGTTGGCGCGGCGGGCGGCCGCCGCTCAATAGGTCGCCCGGCCGCCCGAGATGTCGAACACCGCGCCGGTCGAGAAGGCGCAGTCGGGCGAGGCGAGCCAACAGATCAGGCCGGCCGCCTCCTCGACCTGCAGGAAGCGGTTCATCGGGATCTTCGAGAGCATGAAGTCGATATGCTCCTGCTTCATCTGGTCGAAGATCTCGGTGCGCGCCGCCGCCGGCGTCACCGCGTTGACCAGCACGCCGGACGTCGCCAGCTCCTTGGCCAGCGACTTGGTGAGGCCGATCAGGCCGGCCTTCGAGGCCGAATAATGCGAGGCGTTGGGATTGCCTTCCTTGCCGGCGATCGAGGCGATGTTGACGATGCGGCCCCAGCCGCCGGCGATCATGTGCGGAACGACGGCGCGGCAGGCGAGGTAGGGCGCGACCAGATTGACGTCGATCACCTTGCGCCAGACATCGGGCGCCAGCTCCCAGAGCCGGCCGTTGCCGCCGGTGATCCCGGCGTTGTTGACGAGGATGTCGAGCCGGCCGAAGCGGGCCATGACCGCCTGCGTCGCGGCGTTCACCGCCGCCTCGTCGGTCAGTTCGAGCGTCTGCGCCAGAACGGCGCCGCGGGCGGCGAGTTCGCCCTCAGCCCGCCGGAGGCGCTCGGCGTCGAGATCCCACAAGGCCACCGAGGCGCCGGAGTCGAGCATCCGGGCGGCCGTCGCATAGCCGATGCCGCGCGCTCCGCCGGTGACGATCGCCACGCGACCTTCGAGATCGAGCCTGTTCATTCCCTGTCCCCGCGCTTCCAGCCGTGTCCGGAACGATCTAGCGCCGCGGCGGCCCGGCGCGCAATCGCCGCCCTGCGCGGCGCGGCGGCCAAAAAAAAGCCCCGGCCATGGCCGGGGCTCGATCGTCGACGGTCGCGCCGCTCAGGCCGCGACGAGGTTGCCGGCCGAGGACTTGCCCGTGCGCTTGTCGGCGATCACCTCGAAGGAGACCTTCTGGCCCTCCTGAAGGTCGCGCAAGCCGGCGCGTTCGACGGCGGAGATGTGGACGAAAACGTCCTTGCCGCCATCATCGGGCTGGATGAAGCCATAGCCCTTGGTGCTGTTGAACCACTTCACGGTTCCGGTCGCCATGTGATTTCGCCTTACGTCAGTCATGCAGGAAGGCGCGCGCGTGGGCGCGCGGCCGCTCGTCATCGATGGTGGGGGGTCGTCAGCAAGGTCCGCTCGCGCGAAACCGAGGCCAAGTCGTCGGCCGTCCTCGATCCGGAATGCCTAGCACGTAAACGTGTCAGTAACAAGGCGTCCGCTGCAGGCCTCGCGCTACACCTTCAGACGCAGGTGGAAACTCTTCGGCCGCGTCAGCTGTTCGTAGCCGACGCGCGACAGCGTCGCGCCGCGGCCGGTGTCCTTCACCCCCGTCCAGGCGAGGGCGGGATCGAGATAGTCGGCGCGGTTGAGGAAGACCGTGCCGGTCTTGAGCCTGTCGCCGATGCGCTCGGCGGCCTCGCCGTCGGCGGTCCAGATCGAGGCGGTGAGACCGTAGCGGGAGTCGTTCATCAAGGCGATCGCCTCGTCGTCGCTGTCGACCTTCATGATCCCGAGGACGGGGCCGAAGCTCTCCTCGGTCATCACCTGCATCGAATGATCGACGTTCACGAGAATCTGCGGGGCGAGCCAGGGCGTGCCGGCGCGGCTCGCGGCGAAGGCCTTCTCGTCCATCGTGGCGCGGGCGCCGGCGGCGAGCGCGGCGCGCGTCTGGCCGCGCACGGTTTCGGCGAGCGAGGCGCGGGCCATCGGGCCGAGCGTCGTCGCCGGCTTCAACGGATCGTCGAGCACATATTGCCGGGCGAGCGCGGTCGCCGCCTCGACGAAACGGTCGTGGATCGGCGCGGCGACATAGACGCGCTCGATGCCGCAGCAGCTCTGGCCGGAATTGAAGAAGGCGCCGTCGACGACATTTTCCACGGCATGATCGAAGTGACAGTCGGCGCGGACATAGGCCGGGTCCTTGCCGCCGAGTTCGAGGCCGACGCCGGTAAAGGTTCCGGCCGCCGCGCGCTCGATGGCGCGGCCCGCCTCGACCGAGCCGGTGAAGCAGACATGATCGACCTCGCCGCCGGCGATGATCGCCAGCGTGTCGTCATGGGTGAGCACGAGGGTCTGGAACAGGCCCTCGGGCAGGCCGGCGGCGTCGAAGGCTTTCTGGAAGCGCTCGCCGACGAGAATGGTCTGCGCGGCGTGTTTGAGGATCACGGCGTTGCCCGCCATCAGCGCCGGAACGATCGAGTTGACGGCGGTCAGATAGGGATAGTTCCACGGCGCGATGGTGAAGACGAGGCCGAGCGGGGCGCGGCGGATGAAGCGGCGGAAACCGTCTTTCGGACCGGGGTCGATGTCGGCGAGCGCCTCGTCGGCGATGTCGATCATGTAGCGGGCGCGCTCGGCGAGGCCGCGCAACTCGCCGCCGCCGTAGCGCACGGGCCGGCCCATCTGCAGGGCGAGTTCGGGCGCGATCTCAGATTCCATGGCGAGCATGGCGTCGACGAAGGCGGCGCACAGCTCCGCCCGTCCGGCGAGCGGGACGCGCGCCCAGTCGCGCTGCGCGTCGCGGGCGCGCTCGAGCGAGGAGGCGATGTGCGTCGGCGAGGCGGAGACGCGGCGCGCGACGATGCGGCCGTCGATGGGAGAGACGCAGACGATGTCGGACATGAGGCCTCAGATGATCTCGAAATAGCGGGCGAGCTGCCAGTCGGTGATCGCCTTGCGGGATTCGCGCTCCTCCCATTCGCGCGTCGCCGCATAGTGATCGACGAAGGCGTCGCCGAACAGTTCGCGCGCCGTCTTCGAGGCGGCGAGGCGCGCCGCCGCCTCGCCGAGCGAGCGCGGCAGCTGACGTTCGGCCGGGTACTCGCGATCATAGGCGTTGCCGGTGATCGGATCGCCCGGATCAATGCGGTTCTCGACGCCCCACAGGCCCGAGGCGATGGCGGCGGCGAGGGCGAGGTAGGGATTGATGTCGGCCGCCGCGATCCGGTACTCGACGCGCTGCGCCGAGGGGCTGCCCGGAATGGCGCGCAGCGCGCAGGTGCGGTTCTCGACTCCCCACGCCGCCACGGTCGGCGCCCAGTAGCCGGGGATGAGGCGGGTGTAGGAATTCACCGTCGAGGCGACCATGGCGAGCAGTTCGGGCATCAGCGCCTGCTGGCCGCCGATGAACCAGCGCATGACGTCGGAGATCGCCTGCGGCTTGCCCGAATCGTGGAAGACGGCCTTGCCGTCGCGATCCTTCAGCGAGACGTGCAGATGGCCGGACTGGCCCGGCCAGTCGCGCGACCATTTGGCCATGAAGGTCGCCATCAGGCCGCGGCGCTGGGAAAAGATCTTGGTGAAGGTCTTGAACAGCGCGGCGCGATCGGCCGCCTCGAGCGCGCCGGAATAACGGATCGCAGCCTCGAGCACGCCGGGCCCGGTCTCGGTGTGCAGGCCCTCGATCGGGATGCGCATCTGTTCGCACAGGGCGAGCAGCTCGGCGTAATATTCGGCATGCGCGCCGGCGCGCAGCAGCGAGTAGCCGAAGAAGCCCGGCGTCATCGTCGTCAGGTCGCGATAGTGCTTCCTGCGCACCGAGTCCGGCGTCTCGGCGAAGAGGAAGAACTCGAACTCGGCCGAGGAGGTCACCGAATAGCCGAGCCAGGCGGCGCGATCGAGCACGCGGCGCAAGACGCCGCGCGGGCAGATCGCCTCGGCCGCATCGGCGAACTCGCCGAGGAAGAACAGCATGTTCCCCTCGAAGGGGATGGGCCGGCAGGTCTCGGGCAGGACGCGGCAGCGCGCGTCGGGATAGGCGGTGTGCCAGCCGGTGTAGGAGACGTTGTCGTAGAGCTGGTCGTTGGAATCCCAGCCGAGCACCACGTCGCAGAAGCCGAAACCGTCATCGAGGGCGGAGAAGAACTTGTCGCGGGCGAGGTACTTGCCGCGCATGACGCCGTCGACGTCGACGACGCCGAGCTTGACGTGGCTGAGGCCGCGCGCGTCGACGAGCTCGCGCGCCTCCGCCGCCGTGCGGACCGTTGATGGCTGCATTCCGCCCCCCGATTGGCCGTGCGGCGCGCGTCCCGGCGGCGCCGGCGCGCATTAACGGCCGGCCGCGCCCGCCGGTCAACGGTCGCGGCCGTCATGGAATTGCGGCGCCGGCCAAAATGGCCTTTGCTGCGCCATGGTTCGAATCCCTCCGCTCAACTGGCTGCGCGCCTTCGAGGCGGCGGCGCGCGCGGCGGGCGTCAGCCAGGGCGCGCGGGAGCTGAACGTCTCGCCCTCGGCGGTGAGCCAGCATATCCGGCGACTGGAAGAGGCGCTCGGCGCGTCGCTGCACATGCGCGAGGGCAACCGGCTGCGGCTGACGCCCGCAGGCGAGGAACTGGCGCGGCGTCTCGGCGCGGCGTTCGACCAGATCGCCGCCGCGACGATCGAGGCGCAGGCCGGACGCGACGACGGCGCCGTCGTGCGGATCGCGGCGCCCGCCGCCTTCGCGCGGCTCTGGCTCGCCCCGCGCGCGGCGCGGCGCAATCGCGCCGGATCGGGGCCGGCCGTGACGCTTGTCGGCGCCGCTGAGCCCGCCGACATCCGCGTCGTCGAGGCCGCAGAGGCGCCGGCGCCGGACGCCGCGGCGCTCGCCGAAGATGTGGTGGTCGCGGTCTGCGCGCCGGCGCTGCGCGCGTCGCTGCGCGCCGGGACGCGCGTGACGCTGCTGGAGGCGCCCGACGAGGCGGCGGCGTGGAGCGCCTTCGAGGGGCGCGGCGGGTTGCGCCTCGCGGACGCCGTTCGCATCGCCGCGCCGGATGCATGGGCGGCGCTGGAGGCGGCGCGGCTCGGCCTCGGCGTTGCGCTGACGCGTCTGGCGCTGGCGCGCGAGGCGATCGAGGCCGGCGCGCTGGCGCTGGCCGGGCCGACGCGCGCCGAGGCGGCGACGCGCTTCTTCGCGCAGCGCGCGGGCGCGTCGGGCCGGGCCGGGTGCGAGGCGGCGCTCGCCTGGATCGTCGCCGACTACGCCGCCGCGGCCGAGGCCGACTGAGCGGGCGACAGGGCCGACTTTCGAAGATCGCGGCAGGGCGGCCTCAACCATCGCCGCCGGCCCCCGGGGTCTCGCCTAATTTGCGAAGGAGTCGTTAAGCGGGCGGCGCGACTGTTGCATCGAAATCGACACAAACCGGGCGAACCGGTCGATCGACAGGAGCGCGTGTCCATGAATGAAACACTTCGTCGCATTCTCGCCCAGCACGGCAAACTCGCGGTCGACGCCGCGTCCCTCGGCGAGACCGACGATCTCTACGCCGCCGGGCTGACCTCGTTTGCGACCGTGCAGCTGATGCTGGCGATCGAGGACGCCTTCGACATCGAGATTCCGGACCGGCTGCTCAACCGCCGCACCTTCGCCAGCCTCGCCGCGCTCGAGAGCTGCGTCGCCGGGCTCGTCGGCGAGAAGGAGCCTGCGTGATGACCTATGTCGCCAATTCGCTGATCGAGCGGGCGGCGCATGTCGCCGCCGTCGCCGCCCGCCACGCCGACAGCGTCGACCGCGAAGGCCGCTTCCCGCACGAGGCGCGGCGCGCGCTCGCGGATGCGCGGCTGTTCGGCGCGATGATTCCGAAAGAGCATGGCGGGGAGGGCGCCGCGCTCTCCGACATCGCGGAAATCTGCTGTCAGCTGGCGCAGGCCTGCGCCTCGACGGGGATGATCTACGCCATGCACCAGATCAAGGCCTCGAGCCTGATCGAGCATGGGGCCGGCGCGCCCTGGCACGAGGACTTCATGCGCCGCGTCGCGACCGAGCAGCTGCTGCTCGGCTCGGCGACGACGGAAGGCGGCATCGGCGGCGATCTGCGCAATTCGATCTGCGCCGTCGTGACCGAGGGCGAGCGCTTCACGCTGGAGAAGAACGCCACCGTCATCTCCTATGGCGCGGACGCCGACGCCATTCTCGTCACCGCGCGGCGCGCGCTGGAGGCGGCCTCGTCCGACCAGGTGATGGTCGTCCTGCGCAAGCAGGACTACACGCTGGAAAAGACGTCGGGCTGGGACACGCTGGGCATGCGCGGCACCTGCTCGGACGGCTATCTCCTGAAGAGCGCCGGCGCGACGGCGCAGGTCCTGCCGCAACCCTTCGCCGAGATCGCCGCGCAGTCGATGCTGGCGATGGCGCATCTTTTGTGGTCGAGCCTGTGGTTCGGCATCGCCTCCAGCGCCTTCGGCAAGGCGCAGGCCTTCGTGCGCGCCGAGGCGCGACGGGCGCCGGGCAAGACGCCGCCGGGCGCGCTGCGCCTCGCCGAGGCCGGCGAGAAGCTGCAGGTGATGCGTTCGACCATTCTCGATGGCCTGCGACGCTACGAAGAGGCGAAGGCGGGCGGCGACGATCTCGGTTCGATGTCGTTCGTGCTCGCCATGAACAACGTCAAGACCGCCGCCTCGCAGACGATGATCGAGGTGGTCAATCTCTGCCTGATGATCTGCGGCATCGCCGGTTACAAGAACGACACGCCGTTTTCGCTCGGGCGCGAGCTGCGCGACGCGCTGTCGGCGCCGATCATGATCAACAACGACCGCATTCTTTCCAATTCGGCGACGCTGCTGCTGGCGCATCGCGTCGAACAGCGACTGGCGGTGTGACGATGTGCACTGCCTGCAACACCTTCCTCGACCGGCTGATCGACCGCGGCCTGCTGATCGAAACCGGCGTCGACGGACTCTACGGACGCTCCGGCGCCTTCGAGTCGGTGATCGACGGCTTCGACGCGGCGATCAGCCGCATCGGCGGCGGCGACGGCGCCGAAGTGATCCGCTTTCCGCCCGGCATGAACCGCGCGCTGTTCGAGAAGAGCGGCTATCTGAAAAGTTTTCCGAACCTCGCCGGCACGATCCACGCCTTCGGCGGCGACGATGCGGCGCATGCCGGTCTCGTCGAGCGCCTCGCCAAGGGCGAGGACTGGACGCAGCATCAGGCGCTGACCGACGTCGTGCTGGCGCCGGCGGCCTGCTATCCGCTCTATCCGGTCGTCGCCAAACGCGGGCCGCTGCCGCCGCAGGGGCGGCTGTTCGACCTCAACTCCTACTGCTTCCGCCACGAGCCGTCGAAGGATCCGGCGCGCCTGCAGATGTTCCGGATGCGCGAATATGTGCGCGTCGGAACGCCGGAGCAGGTGACGGAATTCCGCCAGACCTGGCTCGACCGCGGTCAGGCGCTGGTGGGCTCGCTCGGTCTGCCGTTCCATCTCGACGTCGCCAATGATCCCTTCTTCGGCCGCGCCGGGCGGCTGCTGGCCAACAACCAGCGCGACCAGCGGCTGAAATTCGAGCTGCTCGTGCCGATCGACAGCGAGGAGAAGCCGACGGCCTGCCTGTCGTTCAACTATCATCAGGATCATTTCGGCGCCTTGTGGGGCATCCGCACGTCCGGCGAGGAGACGGCGCACACGGCCTGCGTCGGCTTCGGCATGGAGCGCGTCGCGCTGGCGCTGTTCAAGCATCACGGGCTCGAGACGGCGCGCTGGCCGGACGACGTGCGCCGCGCCTTGTGGGGGTGAGGATGCAGGCGATCGCCGGCCTCGAGGCGCGCGTCTATGCGCCGCATCCGCTGCACGGGGCGAGTCGCGACTGGGCGGAGACGAACTGTTCGGTCGATCTGATGATCGAACTCGTCGCTTCGCTCGGCCGCGCGCCGGAGGCGGCGCTCGGCGTCACCGCGGCGCTCGATTTCGAGGGCGACCAGTTCACCTTCTTCAAGCTGGCGAGCGAAGATCTGCGCGATCTGTGCGGGATCGAGATTCAGGAATTGTCGCTCTACGACGATCTCCTCGGCCACATGGAGACGCAGATCGCGCGCGGCCGCGTCGTGCTGGTCGAGGTCGACGCCTGGCGCCTGCCGGACACGGCGGGCGTCTCCTATCGGCTCGAACATTCCAAGACGACGATCGGCGTCAACCGGCTCGACCGGGCGGCGCGGTCGATCGGCTATTTCCACAACGCCGGCTATTTCGATCTCGAAGGCGAGGATTTCGACGGCCTGTTTCCGTCGGCGCGCGACGGGCTGCCGCTGTTTCCCTATTGCGAGATCGCCCGCATCGGCGCTCCGCCCTCGGGCGATGTCGCGGCGCTCGCCGCGCGGCGTCTAGCCGGACATGTTTCGCGCGCGCCGCGCGACAATCCGTTCGCAGAGTTTGCGGCGCGGCTCGACCAGGACGCGGCGGCGCTGGCCGGACGCGCCCCGGCGGCGTTCCACAAATACGCCTTCAACACGCTCAGGCAGGCCGGCGCGAATTTCGAACTGCTCGCCGCCCACCTCGACTGGCTGGCGCAGAACGGGCAGGGCGATTTCAGCGCCGCGCGCGAGGGCGCCCTCGCCATCGCGGCGCGCGCGAAGGCGTTGCAGTTCCAGCTGGCGCGGGCCGTGACGCGGCGACGCACGCAGGGCCTCGCCGCGCAGGTCGAACCGCTGGAGCAGGCCTGGACGCGCGCCATCGGCGCGCTGCGGCGGGAGATCGCGCCATGACCGTGCATATCGCCCCGGCCGAACTCGACGACGAGCCGCGCCTGATCGCCGAGTGGCGGCTGCTGCAGACGCCGCCCTGGCGCTACATCGCGCCGGTCGAGATCGGCGAGAACGAGGACTGGATCGCCGCGCGCGCGCCCGGAACGGTCGCGGCGGCGCTGGAGGCGGCGGGCCGTTTCGATCGCGATGCGCCGGTCGATCTCGACGGCTTCGATCACTGGTATCGCGCCGAGGTCGTCGCCGATGGGACGCGGCGTCTCGTCTTCCACGGGCTGGCGACGCTGGCGGAGATTTTCGTCGACGGCGCGCATGTCGCGCGCAGCGACAGCATGTTCACGCCGCTGGCGATCGAGGTCGCGGCGCGCGGGCGCCTGCGCATCGACATCGTGTTCCGCGCCATGGGGCCGAAGCTGGCGGCCAAGGGCCCGCGGGCGCGCTGGCGGTCGCGCGCCGTGCAGCCCGCCGCGATGCGTTTCGTGCGCTCGACGCTGATCGGCCGCATGCCGGGCTGGTGCCCGCCGATCCGCGCGGTCGGGCCGTGGCGCGCCGTCGAGCTGCGTCCGTCGCGCGCCCGCGCGCCGGAGGTTCTGTCCGTCCGCGCCCGGCTCGAACGCGCCACGGGCGTTCTGGAGTTGCGGCTTGCCGCCGGCCCTGCGCTGACGCTACGCTGCGCCGGCGCCGAGCTGCGCGTCGCGGCGTCCGACGCGCCGCGCGAGGTGACGCTCAAGGCCCCAGGCGCCGCGCCATGGCGGCCGCAGACGCAGGGCGAGCCGGCGCTGCATCCGGTCGAGGCCGAGATCGGCGGCCGCATTGTCCGGCTCGGGCGCGTCGGCTTCCGCTCGATTGCGCTCGATCGCGGCGCGGACGGGCGCGGCTTCGGGCTGATCGTCAATGGCGAGCCGCTCTTCTGTCGCGGCGCGAACTGGATTTCGGCCGACATCGTCTCGCTCAACGCGTCGCGCGAGAGCCTGCGCGCGCAGCTCGAACTGGCGCGCGAGGCCGGCTTCAACATGCTGCGCTGCCCGGGCTCGACCGTCTACGAGAGCGACGATTTCTATGCGCTGTGCGACGAGCTCGGCCTTCTCGTCTGGCAGGACTTCATGTTCGCCAATCTCGACTATCCGCGCGACGAGGCCTTTCTCGCCGGCGCGAGAGCCGAGGCGGAGGCTTTCCTGACGCGCACGCGCTGGTCGCCGTCGCTCGCGGTGTTCTGCGGCGGCGCCGAGATCGCGCAGCAGGCGGCGATGCTGGGCCTGCCGGAAGAGAGCTGGCGCCATCCGCTGTTCGACGCGCTTCTGCCGGACGCGGTGGCGGTCGGGCGACCGGGCGCGATCTATGTCGCACACAGTCCGCAGGGCGGCGATCTGCCGTTTTCGACCGATGCGGGGCTCTGCCACTACTACGGCGTGACGGCGCATCTGCGCGGCTTCGACGACATCCGCCGATCGCAGGTGCGCTTTGCGACGGAATGTCTCGGCCTCGCCCATCCGCCGGCCGACGATCCGCCGCTCGCCGACGAGGCGGCGATCGCCCAGCCGATCCATGGCGAGCGCATCGCGGGCGACACCGGCGCGATCTGGCATTTCGAGGGCGTGCGCAACCACTATGTCGCGCAGCTCTACGGGGTCGATTGCGCGGCGCTGCGCGCCGCCGATCCGGCGCGCTATCTCGATCTGTCGCGGGCCGCGACCTGCGAGGTGGCGACCGAACTGTTCGCCGAATGGCGCTCGGCGGGTTCGCCGACGCGCGGCGCCCTGACGCTGTTCTTCCAGGACGTCGCCGCGCCCGGCGCCGGCTGGGGCCTGATCGATCATCGCGGCCGGCCGAAGCCGGTCTGGCATGCGC
>JAEULW010000140.1 GCA_016793505.1 Methylobacteriaceae bacterium
GCGTGCTGGCGGAACGAGGCCGGCGATCCTAGCCGCGCCGGCCTTACAGCTTCCTCAACGCCACGGCCTCGATCCGGTGCGAGGCGCCCTTGGTCAGAACGAGGCTGGCCCGCGCCCGCGTCGGCCGCACATTCTCGCGCAGATTGACGAGGTTGATGCGCCGCCAGATCGACAGCGCGGTCTCGACCGCCTGTTCGTCGGTCAGCGTCGAATATTTCTTGAAGAAGGAGCGCGGATCGCGGAACGCCGTCTCGCGCAGCCGCATGAAGCGCTGCACGTACCATTTTTCGAGCAGCTCCTCCTCGGCGTGCAGATAGACCGAGAAGTCGAAGAAGTCCGACACCACCGGCGCCTCGCGGTCGGAGCGGACGAGGCCCGGCAGCAGCACGTTGAGCCCCTCGACGATCAGGATGTCGGGCCGGTCCACGGTGATCGTCTCGCCCGGCACGACGTCGTAGACGAGGTGCGAATAGACCGGCGCGACGACGTTGCGCCGCCCCGCCTTGACGTCGGCGAGGAAGCGCACCAGCGCCGAGCCGTCATAGCTCTCCGGGAAACCCTTGCGCTCCATCAGACCGTCGCGCTCGAGCACGGCGTTGGGATGGAGGAAGCCGTCGGTCGTCACCAGCTCGACCTTCGGCGTGTTCGGCCAGCGCGACAGCAGCGCCTTCATGATGCGCGCCGTGGTCGACTTGCCGACCGCCACCGAGCCGGCGACGCCGATGATGTAGGGCATCTTGCCGTCGGCCGCCCCGAGGAAGCGTTGCGTCGCCTTGAACAGACCCTGCGCGGCGGCGACGTAGAGCGACAGCAGCCGCGACAGCGGCAGGTAGATCTCGATCACCTCGTCGAGCGACAGCGGATCGTTGAGCGATTGCAGGCGATGGATGTCGTCGGCCCCGAGCGTCAGCGGCGTGTCGGCGCGCAGCTTCGCCCATTCCTCGCGCGTGAACCGCAGATAGGGCGACAGTTCGGGCGAGAGTCCCTTGTCGGAGACCTTCTGATCCATCTCAACCCGCCCCCGGCGCGCGCCCGCGCGCGGCCTTCTCGGCGAGGCCGGACTGCGCCGTGCGCCGTTCGAGCTCGCCCAGCACATCCTGCAACGCGACGCCGCGCGATTGTAGCACGACCAAGAGATGATAGAGCGCGTCGGCCGCCTCCGCGGTCAGCGCCGCCCGGTCGCCCTCGACGGCGGCGATGACCGTCTCCAGCGCCTCCTCGCCGAATTTGCGCGCCGCCCGCGCCGGCCCGGCCTCGAGCAGCGTGCGCGTGTAGGATGCGCCGGCCTCCGCTCCGGCGCGCTTGGCGACGATGGCGGCCAGCGCCTCGAGCGTGAAGGTCGTCATGTCAGGCCCCGTTGACGCGGCGCACCATGCAATGCTGCGCCGCATCTGTCGAGGGCGGCGCGCCTGCAGCCTTCAGCGGCGACCGGACAAGGCCAGATAGAGCATGCGTTTGTGCTCGGCGCGCGAGCGCGCCAGGCTGTCGAGGATCAGCCCGCAGGCGCCGAGCAGGCCGGCGAGCAGCATCAGCCCGGTGCACAGGATCG
Organism: Methylobacteriaceae bacterium; assembly: GCA_016793505.1. Classification (GTDB taxonomy): domain Bacteria; phylum Pseudomonadota; class Alphaproteobacteria; order Rhizobiales; family Beijerinckiaceae. Next base: position 1,550 of record JAEULW010000140.1, read on the forward strand.
CCGTCGGCATGCGCGGCACGAGGCCCGTGGCGAGCCATGTCTCGATCAGCGGAATGGCCAGCGCGATCGCCGCCGCCGCGACGCCGAGCGCCGGCGCCCCGAAGAACAGGCCCGGCCGCGTCTCCTTCAGCAGATAGGCGAAGGTCATCAGGATGCGCCAGCCGTCGCGCAGACTGTTCAGCTTCGACGGCGAGCCCTCGACGCGCTTGCCATAGGGCGTCTCGATCTCGCTCGTCGGCAGCTTCATCTGGCTGGCGTGCACCGACAGTTCGGTCTCGATCTCGAAGCCGGCGGACAGCGCCGGGAAACTCTTGACGAAGCGACGCGAAAAGGCCCGGTAGCCGGAAAAGATGTCGCCATATTCCGCGCCGAACAGCCGCGCATAGAGCGCGTTGAACAGCCGGTTGCCGACGGCGTGGCCGCGCCGGTGGGCGTTCTGGCGCACATTGGCGCGCGCCCCGATCGCCATGTCGACATGATCGTCGCGCACCGCCGCCACGAGACGCGGCGCCGAGGCCGCGTCATAGGTGCCGTCGCCGTCGGCCATCAGATAGATGTCGGCGTCGACGTCGGCGAACATCGCCCGGACGACATTGCCCTTGCCGCGCGCGGCGACGAAGAACACGTCGGCCCCGGCGGCGCGGGCGACGTCGCCCGTCCCGTCGCTGGAGGCGTTGTCGAAGACGCAGATGCGCGCCTTCGGCAGCGCGGCGCGGAAATCGGCGATCACCTGCGCGATGCTCGCCGCCTCGTTGTAGCAGGGCAGGAGCACCGCCACCCGCGGCTCGTCGAAGGCGTGGACGGCGCGCATCTGCCGCGCCGCCTCGCGCAGCGCCGCCGCCAGCGCCGCCGCGCCGGGTTCCTCGGCCGGGGTCTCGCCGGCCTCGATCGCCATCGGTTGAACTCGCGCCATCGCCTGCCCGCGCCGGGTGGATTTCACCCGCCGTCAATCTTTCGCTGACAAAGGTTGAGCGGCGATGAACGGGCGCGGCGGCGGACGGAAGGCGGACACGGCATGACGGTCTGGATCGGCCATGAGCGCGCCGGCGCCGCGGAGCGCCGATGAGCGAGGTCGCCGGCCGCCCGCCCCGGGCCTCGATTTCGCCGCGCGAGGCGCTCGACTGGCTGCGCCGGCCCGGGCCGAGCGTCGTCCTCGGCCTCGCCCTGATGGCGTTGCTCGGCTACGGCAAGGCCGTCGCGGTGTGGAGGACCGGAATCTTCTTCGACACCGACGACGCCATGCGCCTCGTCCAGCTGCGCGACTGGCAGGCCGGGCAGGCATTCGGCGATCTCGTCCAGCATCGCATGGACCCGCCGACGGGCGTCGCGATGCACTGGTCGCGCGTCGTCGATCTGCCGCTGGCGGCGCTGCTGACCGCCTTCTCCGCCTGGCTCGGCCCCGACGTCGGCGCGCGGGCGACGCGGCTCGCCTTTCCGGCCCTCGTGGCGGCGATCTACCTCACGCTGCTCGTCGCGCTCGCCCGTCGCCTGACCGACGCCCGCGGCGGCCTCGTCGCCGTGCTGATCGCGGTCTGCGCTATCGCGACGAACCATCAGTTCGACCCCGGCCGCATCGATCATCACGCGCCGCAGATCGCGCTCATGCTCGCCATGGCGCTCGGCATGATCGTCGCGCTCGATCCCGCCCGCCCTCGCGCCGGCGCGGCGGCCGGGCTCGCCGCCGCGCTGTCGCTGGCGATCAGCGTCGAGAACGTCCCCTTCATCGCCGCCGCCGGCCTCGTCTTCGGCCTCGCCGCCGTGATTTCGACCGCGCGCGCGCCGGCGGCCGCGCTGTTCGGCGGCGCGCTGGCGATCGGTGCGGCGCTAGCTCATGCGTTCTTCGCCGTCGATCCCGCCGCGCGCGCCTGCGACGCCTTTTCGCTGTTCCACCTCTCCGCCGCGATCGGCGGCGGCGGCGGCCTCGTCGCGCTTGCCCTCGCCGCCCGCGCCGGCGCCGCGCCGGCGGTCCGCGCCGGCCTCGCCGCGCTGATCGGCCTCGGCCTCGCCCTCGCCCTGGGGCGGGCCTTTCCGGCCTGTCTCGGCAGCCCGCTCGCCGACCTGCCGGACGAGCTGCGCCGCCACTGGCTCGATCACGTCACCGAGGCGCGGCCCTTGTCGATCCTGCTCGCCCGCCGGCCCGATCTCGGCCTGCCCGTCGCCGCGCCGATCGTCGCCGGCCTGCTCGCCGCGCTGTTCGCCGCCGCCCGGGGAACAGGCCTCGCACGCGCCCGCTGGGCGGCCCTCGCCGCGCTGCTGGCGGCCGGCCTTGCGGCGACCTTCTGGCAGGTGCGCGCCGCCTCCTCGACTCTGCCGCTCGCCGCCCTCGCCGGCGCCTTTGCAGCGCTTGCCGTCGCCGACCGGCTGGCGGCGATCGACCGGCCGCTGGCGCGGCTCGCGCCCGCGCTCGCCGCCGCGCCCTTCGCCAGCCTCGTCTGGCTCGCCGCCATCCCCGCGCCGGCCCGCCTCGCCGCCGCGCCGGCCGCCTCTCCCGCCGCCTGCTTCGCCCCCGCCGCCTATGGCGCGCTGGCGGCCGAGCCGCCGGGGATCGCGCTCAGCTCGGTCGACGCCGGGGCCTTCATCCTCGCCTACACCCGTCATGCGGCGCTGGCCGGCGCCTATCACCGCAACCGCGTCGGCAATCTCGCCGCGATCCGCGCCCTGATGGCCGAGCCGGCGGCGGCGCGCGACATCGTGACGCGAAGCGGCGCGACATTCGTCGCGATCTGCCGTGATCTCGTCGATGTTCAGATATATGCGGAAGATGCGCCGGCGGGATTGGCGGCGCGCCTGATGGCGGGCGAGACGCCCGACTGGCTGGAGCGAAGGCCCGGCGCGGGCCCGCTCCTGGTCTGGCGCGTGCGCTGATAGACTGCCGCCGACCGCGCCAGGGAGACGCCGCCATGAGACTGTCCCGCTTCATCCTCGCCGCGACCGCGGCCGGCGCGCTGATCGCCGGCGCCGCCGCGATCGCCCAGACCGCCGCGCCCCCCGGCGCGCCGCCGGCGCCGCCCTTCCAGCAGCCCGCGCCGGGCGCCGGGCAAGGCATGAACCAAGGCGGCATGACTCACGGGCAGATGAACCCGGGCGGCATGGATCCCCGTCGCATGGAGGAGCGGCGCATCGCCCGCGAGGCGCATCGCGACGCCCGCCGCGCCATGATGGCCGAGGGCCGCATCGCCGGGCTGCGCGGCGGCCTGCGCCTCACCGCCGATCAGGAGCGGCTGTGGAAGCCGGTGGAGGAGGCGCTGCGCGCCATGCCGGCGATGCGCCAGGCCGCGCCGCCCGCCGCCGACGATCCGATCGCCCGGCTGCGCGCCGGGGCCGACCGCGCCCGCGCCCGCGCCGACGCCATGACCCGCCTCGCCGACGCCGCCGCGCCGCTCTACGCCTCGCTCAGCGACGAGCAGAAGACCCGCCTGCGCGCCCTCACCGGCGGCGGCATGGGGATGGGCATGGGCGTGGGCATGGGCATGGGCATGGGCATGATGGGCGGGGATCACCGCGGCCATCACATGGGCCATCACATGGGCGGCCAGATGGGCGGTCGCGGCATGGACCACGGCATGCATCACGGCATGGGCATGGGTCGCATGCGCGGCGCCGGCGGCCAGGGCGGCTTCCAGGACGGCGTCAGCGACGGCATGCGCCGGCCGCGCATGGGCGGGCAGGATTGGGATGGCCCGCGCGGCGGCTGGCGCGGCGATCAGGGCGACCGCATGGGCGGCCCGCAGCGCATGGGCGCCGGCCCGCGCTGGGTCCAGCGCCCGCTCGGCGACGACGAGTGGGACGACGGCCGTCAGTGAGACGACGCGCCTGCGCCGCTCACGGCGCGCGCAGGCGCGGCGCGGTCACAGCGCCGCCGTCACCATGATCTCGACGGCGTATTGCGGCGCGGCGAGCTTCGCCTCGACGGTGGCGCGCGCCGGCGTGTTGCCCGGCGACACCCAGGCGTCCCACGCCGCGTTCATCTCCGCGAACGTGCCGATGTCGGTCAGCCAGATGTTGGCGCTGACCAGCTTCGTCTTGTCGGCGCCGGCCTGCGCCAGCAGCGCGTCGATCGTCGCCAGAATGTCGCGCGTCTGTTCGCCGACGCTCTTGCCCGCCGCCTTGTCGGCGACCTGACCGGCGAGGAAGACCATGCCGTTGGCGATCACCGCCTTCGACATGCGCGGCCCGACGCCGATGCGCTTGATGCTCATGCTTTCCGTCCTCTCCTGAAAAAATCGCGCGCCGTCACAGCGCGGCGACGACCATGATCTCGACATCGTGTCCGGGCGAGGCGAGCCGCGCCTGCACGGTGGCGCGCGCCGGGGCATTGCCCGGCGCGACCCAGGCGTCCCACACCGCGTTCATCTCGCCGAAGCTCGCGATGTCCGACAGCCAGATCGTCGCGCGCACGAGGCGCGTCTTGTCGGTTCCCGCCTCGGCGAGGAATTCGTCGATGAAGGCGAGAACCTCGGCGGTCTGCTCGGCCACCGGCCGCCCGACGCTCTTCTCGGCGACCTGACCGGCAAGATGCGCGAAGCCGCCGGCGATCACCGCTTCGCTCATCCGCGGCCCCGCGCCGACGCGCTTCAGTCCCATCGCGATCGCTCCCGCCCGGGGCCCGCTCAGCCGCGGCCCATGAAGTCGCCCTTGCCGATCTCGACGCCGCAATGGCGCAGGATCGCGTAGGCGGTGGTGACGTGGAAATAGAAGTTCGGCGTCGCCTGATTGAGCAGATAGTCGCGGCCCGACAGCCGCGCCGGCTGGCGCGCGATGGTCAGATCCAGCATCCGGTCGTCCGCGCCCTCGAGCTGCGCCGGCGTGATCGTCTGCACGAAGGCGATCGTTTTGGCGATC
>JAEULW010000156.1 GCA_016793505.1 Methylobacteriaceae bacterium
GCGCATCGACGCTCGGCCGGGTTTGCACGCCGGTGGTCACGTCGGCAATAGCGAACTCCGCGCCGTCGGCCGTCCCGTCGGGCAGGAACATCTGGCCGCGCGTCTCGAGCGCCGCGTTCACCCAGACGACGACGAAACGCCCGTCCGGCAGCGCCGCGGTCGACACACGCTGGCCGAACGAGCCGGACACCGTGGTGGCGAAGGTCGTGTCGGCGACAGACGTCGTCCCGTCGGCGTTGAAGATGCCGAAGTGGATCGCGCCGCCGACGAAGGAGGTGGCGACGAAACGCCCGTCGGCGAGTTCGGTGATGTCGGGCCAGATGCTGGTGGAGCCGCCCGCCAGCGGAATTTCAGGCGTTTGCGGCGTCCCCGAGGCGGACATCACGCGGATGCGGGAGGTGAAGTCGAGACCTGTCCAGGCGACGACATAGTCGCCATTGCTCAGCCCCTCGATCGCGAGCGGACGGTAGGACGTCGTGCCGACGTTCTGCGCATAGAGGCCTGGGGTCGTGTTGACGGCGACGGTCGCCAGCGCGCCGTCCCGCCAGCTGTAGATGCGCATATAGGCGGTGTCCGCGCCGACATAGTCAGCCCAGGCGATCGCATACTGATCGTGCAGCCCCGCCGCGACGGCCTGATGCAGCTGCTGATCCGGACCGTCGCCGACGCCGACATTGGCGAAGCGGAACCCGGGCGCGTCGTCGCCGGGCTTGTGCATCTTCAGATAGCGGACGTCCTCGAGACTGCCGCCGCCGATGGTCAGTTCGGCGCCATAGGCGACGACGATCTCGCCGCCGCTCGTCTGCGCGACGCCGGGTGCGCCATACACGACGTCCGGATCGGACGCGATCTGCATCGCGGTGTTCAGCGACGCCACGTAGGAACTGTTGAAGTGGAAGCTGATGAAACGCTCCGGCCCGGCGCCCTGCGTCACGGCGATCGCCAGCCGGCCATTGTCGAGACCGAGGACTTCGGGCTCGCCGCCATTGGTCACGGGAGCGAGGAATCTGTCGGGCGTCCATTTGAACGGCGCAGGCATGACCATCCTCCATCGGCGCGGAAGGCGCCGGACTTGGTGGAAGCCAAGCGCCGCGGCGATTGCGCGGCCATGGGCTGCGCGCTGGACAAAACGTGAATTTTCTGCTAGATTAAGTGCTTATTGACCGTGCGAGCCGATTTACGCAGCGTTAACGGTCTCCGCCGAATGACCGGCGTCGGTAAGATTCGACTCAACCCGACGGACGCATGTTGCCCCCCGAGAGAGCCCACAACGGGCCGGGACGGGCGTCATGGCTTGGTTCGGATCATCACAGGACGGACGCATCGACTACTGGGCGTCGCGGCCCGCGCGGCCGATGAGCCGGCGCCTCGCCTTCGGCCTCGTCGGCGCCGTCGCCGTCGGCCTTGCGGCGATGAGTCAGGGCCCCTCCGACGCCGCTGTCGCGGCGGCCCCCGAACCGCCGGCGCCGAAGCCGGCCTGGATCGACGTCGGCCGGCCGCTCGAACTCTTCGCGCTCGATCTGCCCGACTTCGCCCAGCCCGCGCTCTACGAGGCGCGCCGGCACGAGCCGGGCGGCGGCCGCCGCGACACGCTGACCCATGGCAAGCCGGGCGAAACGGCCTTTCTGCGCATCGCCTTCTATCGTCGCGGCGCCGAGCCGGCCCCGCCGACGACGCTGTTCGTCGAAGCGGCGCGCCGGGCCGGCGAGATCGGCTTCGCCGCCGCGGGCGCCGGCGCGCCTGACTCGCTGACGACGCGCTTCGGCGACTTCGAGGTTTCCGATGTGCGGCTGGAGCGCGGGCCGGCCGAAGCCGCCTGTCTCGCCTTCCGCCTGACGGCGGGCGAAGACGTGCTGCGCATCTCGGGCCTGTCCTGCGGCGCGGAGGGCCAGCCGGTCGACCGCGCGACGCTCGCCTGCCAGCTCGATCGCATCGACCTGCGCGCCGCCGGCGACGACGCGGCGCTGCGCGCCGTCTTCGTCGCCGCCGAGCGCAGGCGCGACCTGCGCTGCGCCCCGTCCCGCCAGCAGACCGCGAAGGCGTCCTGGCTGGAGCCGCGCGGCGCGGCCCCCGCCCTGCGCGGCGCCAAGGAGGCGACCGAACCTGCGCCCGTCGCCGCGCCGGCCCGGGGCAAGCGCCCTTCCCGCTGAACGCCGGCGCGCTATCTTGCGCGGCAGGAGGACGCCGCCATGCTGCTTCGCCTGTCCCTCGCCGCCCTGATCGCCGCCGCCGCGCCGGCCCTGGCGCAGGGCGCCCCGCCGCTGACCATCCGCAAACAGAGCGCGCTGACCGGAACGCGCGTCGTCGCGCCGGGCAGCCTGCCGACCTGGGCCGGCGCCGCCAACGTCGCCGCGCCGGTGTGGAGCTACGACGCGCGCTTCCGCGGCCCGCTGCCCGAGCGCAATTTCATGCCCGGCCCGCCGCGTTCGCTGTACTAGGTCGCATGCTCGTCAGCATTTCGACGCCGTGAGAACACGCGCGCCCCTGGAAAAGCTGTCCATGCGCTTTTCCCGCCTTGCGACCTTCGTCAGCGCATGCGCCTGTAATGCATGGCGACAACGCCGCTGCTGAGCGGCTTCGCCGAAACCAGCTCGAGCTGTCGCGTGCTCTGCAACCCGCTTTCGTGCAGGGTCGGGCCATGGCCTGCGATCCTGGGGTGGATGAGGAACTTGTAATCGTCGATCATATCCAGCCGATCCAGCTGAGCCGCGAGCTTGCAGCTGCCGAGGAGTACGCCCGCCTCGGTCGCATCCTTCAGCTTCTGCACGCCCGTTCGGAGATCACCCGCGATGTGGTGGCTATTGGTCCACGAGAAGTCATCTCGCGTTGACGAAACCACGTACTTTGGCTTGGCCTCCAACTTGACCGCCCACTCGCGCATCGCAGGCGGCGCCTCGACGTCGCCGCGCGCAACCGCGGGCCAGTAGCTTTCCATCATCTCGTAGGTGATGCGGCCCCACAGCATCGACCCGCACTCGTCCATGAGGCGGGTGAAAAATGCGTGCGTCTCACTGTCGGCGATTCCTTCCGTGTGGTCGACGCAGCCGTCCAGCGTGATGTTGGTGGTGAAGGTCAAGAGTCCCATATGAAAAAATATACAGCGCTCTGATATCACAGTCATGCGGTTCGATATTTGCAGTTGCGGGTGGTCGAGCGTCTGTCTTTCAAGTCGCGATCACATGGTCACAGGCGACAGGCAAAGCGGCTGATAGCCGATGCAAGCGACGAAAGGATTTTGCGCGCCTAGGTTGCAACGCCCCGCCCGGCGCGCGGCCGGCTCTCGGCGATGCGCGGCAGGTTGATCTCGATCCAGTCCGCGAGCGCCCGCACCTTCTCGGCCGCCTCGCGGCCGAGCGGCGTCAGGCTGTATTCGACATGCGGCGGCACGACGTCGCGAGCCCGGCGATCGACCATGCCGTCATGCTCCAGCCATTGCAGCGTCTGCGCCAGCATGCGCTCGCTGACGCCACCGATCGCCCGGCGGATGTCGCCGAAGCGCCGCGTCCGCCCTTCGAGCGCGATCAGCACGAGCACGCCCCAGCGACTGGTGACGTGACGCAGCACCTCGCGCGAGGGGCAGGCGGCGGCCATCAGGTCGCCGCGCGCCAGCCTGTCGGTCAGCGAGGCGGCGGGCGTGGCGGAGGGGGCAGGAACGAGGCGCTTCATACTAACAAAAATGTACGTACTTACGAAAAATAAGCAAGGCGTCTATGTGGGCGTCCTCGAAGAAGCAGAGGACGTTCCCCATGACCATCGCCGTCACCGGCGCCAGCGGACAGCTCGGCCGCCTCGTCATCGCCGCCATCAAACGCCGCGCTCCGGCGGCGCGCCTCGTCGCCCTCGTGCGTTCGCCCGACAAGGCGGGCGATCTCGGCGTCGAGCTGCGCCGCGCCGATTATGACGACGCCGAAGGCCTGCGCGCCGCGCTCGTCGGCATCGACGCCTTGCTGCTGATCTCCTCGAACGAGATCGGCAAGCGGGCGCGCCAGCACGCCAATGTCATCGCCGCCGCCCGCGCCGCAGGCGTGAAGCGCGTCGTCTACACGAGCCTGCTGCGCGCCGACTCCTCGCCGCTCAGCCTCGCGCCGGAACATGCGGAGACCGAATCAACGCTGAAGGCCTCGGGCCTCTCCTTCACGATTCTGCGCAACGGCTGGTACGCGGAGAACCATACGGGCTCGATCCCCGGCGCGCTCGCCGGCGGCGCCTTCGTCGGCGCGGCTGGCGAAGGCCGGATCGCCGCGGCGGCGCGGGCCGACTACGCCGAGGCGGCGGCCGTCGCGCTGCTTGACGAGGCGCATGCCGGCAAGACCTACGAACTGGCCGGCGACAGCGCTTTCACGCTGGCCGAGCTCGCCGCCGAGCTGTCGCGCCAGAGCGGCAAGACGATCCCCTATCGCAACCTGCCGGAGGCGGACTACGCAGCCGCGTTGGCCGGCTTCGGCCTGCCCGAAGCCTTCGCCAAAGCGATCGCCAGTTGGGACGTCGCGGCCGCGCGCGGCGCGCTGTTCGACGAGGGCCGACAGCTTTCCCGCCTCATCGACCGACCGACGACGCCGCTTGCCCGCAGCGTCGCCGCCGTTCTGACTTGAGGGATCGCCGGCCGGGCGCGCCCTCGCGCCCGGTCAGGCCGCCGCGTTCAGCTTCGCGACGATCGCGTCGCCCATCTGCGCGGTCGAGACGATCGTCGTCGCCCCCGCCTTGATGTCGGCGGTGCGCAGGCCCTCGTCGAGCGTGTCGGCGATCGCCTTCTCGATCCGGTCGGCGAGATCGCCGAGGCCGAAGGAGTAGCGCAGCGCCATCGCGAAGGAGCCGATCATCGCGATCGGATTGGCCATGCCCTTGCCGGCGATGTCGGGGGCCGAGCCATGCACCGGCTCATACAGCGCCTTGCGCTTGTCGGTGACCTTGTCGACCGCGCCGAGCGAAGCGGAGGGCAGCATGCCGAGCGAGCCGGTGAGCATCGCGGCGACGTCCGACAGCATGTCGCCGAACAGATTGTCGGTGACGATCACGTCGAACTGCTTGGGCCAGCGCACCAGCTGCATGCCGAGCGCGTCGGCGAGCTGATGCTCGAGCTGAACGTCGGGATATTCGCGCTTGTGCAGCGCGGTGATCACCTCGTGCCAGAGCACGCCGGACTTCATCACGTTGCGCTTCTCGCTCGAGGTCACCTTGTTGCGCCGCTTGCGGGCCAGCTCGAAGGCGACGCGGCCGATGCGCTCGATCTCGAACGTGTCGTAGACCTGCGTGTCGATGCCGCGCTTCTGGCCGTTGCCGAGATCGATGATCTCCTTCGGCTCGCCGAAATAGACGCCGCCGGTCAATTCGCGCACGATCATGATGTCGAGCCCCTCGACGATCTCGCGCTTCAGCGAGGAGGCGTCGGCGAGCGCCGGATAGCAGATCGCCGGGCGCAGGTTGGCGAACAGCGCCAGATCCTTGCGCAGGCGCAGCAGGCCCGCCTCGGGCCTGACGTCGTAGGGCACGCCGTCCCATTTCGGCCCGCCGACGGCGCCGAAGATGACGGCGTCGGCGGCCATCGCCAGCGCCATGTCGCCCTCGCTGATCGCCTTGCCATGCGCGTCGTAGGCGCTGCCGCCGACGAGGCCGCGCTCCATCTCGAAGCGCGCCGCGCCCATCGCCGCGAGGGCGCGCGCCACCTTCTCGACCTCCGCCATCACCTCCGGGCCGATGCCGTCGCCGGGCAGGAGAAGCAGCTTGTAGGTCGCCATGGAGAAATCCTCGTCGCAGGGTGCGGCCGCTGCTTAGAGCGCGGCCGCCGCGCAGGCAAGCTGCACGCCGCCGGCGTCGTCATTGCGAGGAGGCGAAGCCGACGAAGCAATCCGCACCGCGCCGCAGCCCGGCCGGCGGATCGCTTCGCGGCGCTCGCCATGACGGGCCGACGCCCTGCTTGACAGCCCGCGCCTCTTGTTCTAGTTTTGTTCCATACCCGAACGGCGAGCTGAAGAGGCGGCGCGATGATGGCGTTGCGCGATGCGTTTTTCGTTTTTCCGGACGTCGACGGCGCCGCCGGCGGCGGTTCGATCCGGATTCCCGGCGGGCGTGACGCGGGTCGCCTCCCCGCCTCCCGTCCCGCGTCAGCGGAGCGTGCGGAAGGTCCCCCGCCGCGCTCCGCAAACCCGGCCGGCGCGCCGCTCGCATCGCTTGCGGGCGGCGCGCTGGCCCGGCGGTTCCGCGCCTGGCGCGGCGCCTCGGGCCGGCGCTACGTCGTCACCGTCTACGCCGCGGGCGAGACCGGCTGGCTGGATTTGGACGCCGCTCTGGCGCTGGTCGTCGCCGTCGCGCCCGACGGGCGCCGCCGCATCCTCGCCGCGCATGTCGATCCGGACGCGCCGGCCCGCCGCCGCCTCGCCGCGGCGCTGGTCGCCGCCGAGGGCGAGGCCTGCGAGGTGCATCTGCACCTGCTCGCCGCGACGCCGGCCGAGCGCGCCGCCGCGGCGGCCGACCTCGGCGCCGGCGCCGGCCTGCGCTGACTTCAGGCCGCGCCTGTCCCCGCCTCGACCGCCTCGGCGAAGCGCCCGACGATCTCCTCGATCTGCGCCGCCGTGACGATGAAGGGCGGCGCCAGCATGGCGTGGTCGCCGGTTCGCCCGTCGATCGTCCCGGCCATCGCGTAGCACAGCAGCCCGCGCGCCATCGCCTCAGCCTTGACGCGCGCGGCGACGCCGCGCTCCGGCGCGAACGGCGCCTTGCTGGCGCGGTCGGCGACGAATTCGCAGGCGAAGAACAGCCCGCGGCCGCGAATGTCGCCGACATGGCGATGGCCGCCGAGCCGCGCCCGCAGCGCCGCCTCGAGCTGCGCCCCCCGCGCCCGGACATTGTCGAGAAGCCCGTCCGCCGCGATCGCCTCCTGCACGGCGAGCGCGGCGGCGCAGGCCACGGGATGGGCGAGATAGGTGTGGCCGTGCAGGAAGGCGCCCGATCCCTGCGCCAGCGCCTCGACGACGCGTCCGGCGATCAGCAGCGCGCCAATCGGCTGATAGCCGCCGCCGAGGCCCTTGGCGACGGCGAGAATGTCGGGCGCGGCGCCCTCCTGCGCGCAGGCGTGCAGCGTCCCGGTGCGGCCCATGCCGCACATCACCTCGTCGAGCACGAGCAGCGCCCCCGCCCGGTCGCACAGCGCCCGGATGCGGGCGAAATAGCCGGGCGGCGGGCAGGTGCAGCCCTGCGTCGCCCCGCCCACCGTCTCGGCGACGAAGGCCGCGACGCGGCCCGGCCCGATCGCCGCGAAGGCCTCCTCGATCTCGTCGACCAGCCGGTCGCCATAGGCCGCCTCACTCTCGCCGGCGCGCCGGTCGCGATAGGCGTAGGGCGGGGCGACATGCCGGGCCTCGAACAGCAGCGGCGCGAACTGCGAACGCCGCATGGCGTTGCCGCCGACCGCGAGCGCCCCGAGCGTCGCCCCGTGATAGCTCTGGCGGCGCGCCACGAAGACCTCGCGTTCGCCCTCGCCGCGCTCGAGATGGAACTGGCGCGTCAACTTCAGCGCCGCCTCCATCGCCTCCGAGCCGCCGGAGACGAACAGCGCCCGCTCGATCCCCGCCGGCGCGTCGGCGACCAGCCGCGCCGCCAGCGCTTCGGCCGGCTCGCTGGTGAAGAACGAGGTGTGGGCGTAGGCGATGCGGTCGATCTGCGCCTTCATCGCCGCGGCGACGCGCGCCTCGCCATGGCCGAGGCAGGACACCGCCGCCCCGCCGCTGGCGTCGAGATAGACGCGGCCCTGCGCGTCGACGAGTTCGAGCCCGCGGCCGCCGACGACGACCGGCATGGCGTCGCCGCTCTCGATGCGCCGGTGCAGGATGCGGCTGGCGTTGCCTGTCATCGGCGCCTCACCCGAGCGGCGCGAAATCGCCGAAGCGGCCGCGGCTGAACACCAGCGGCGGCCGTCCGTCATGCGCATAGGCCTCGACCGCGCCGAGGAAGATGACGTGATCGCCGCCGTAATGGCGCATGGCGTTGCGGCACTGGAACTGCGCCACGCAATCGGCGATCAGCGGCGCCCCGCCGAGCCCGGCGTCCGTCGCGACGCCGGAGAAACGGTCTTCGGACGGCCGCGCAAAGCGCGTCGCCAGCTCCGCCTGATGACGCCCGAGCACGTTGACGGCGAAATGGCTCGCCTCCTGGAAGATCGCCAGCGACTGCGAATGCAGGCTCAGACTCCACAGCACCAGCGGCGGGGCGAGCGACACCGAGGCGAAGGAATTGGCCGTCAGGCCGGCCCGCCGCCCGTCCGGCGTCGCCGCGGCGATGATCGCGACGCCGGTCGTAAACGCGCCGAGCGCGGCGCGGAAATCCAGCGGGTCGAGGCGCAGATAATCGGCGTCCGGCGCCCCCGGCTCGTCGCGCGTCATGTCACAGGACCGGGTTTTCGGACGGCAGTCCGAGCACGACGCGGCCGTAATGGGCGCCCGCGACGTCGAAATTGAAGTCTATGTGCGCCGCCGCCGCATGCGCGTCGCGGAAGCGGCGTTGCAGCGCCCCATCGGCGGCGAGGCCCCCCGCCCCGCTCGCCGCCACGAGCTGCGACACCGCCTGCGTGCACAGCCCGACGGCGAAGGCCGCGTCGCGCCGCCAGCGCGTCTTGCGGCGCAGATCCGGAACGCCGCCGGCGGCGGCGATCTCGCCGGCCTCGCGGCACGGCGCGCGCAGCGTCAGCCCGGCCGCGTCGATCTGCGCCGCCGCGCTGGCGATGCGCAGCTGCACGGACTGGAAGTCGGCCATCCGCGCCATGTTCTGGCGCGACGCGCGCCGCCGCGCCTCGGCGACGAAATCCTCGAGACAGGCCTGGGCGTTGCCGAGCGCGACGCCGGCCAGCGTGAAGGGCAGCAGCGCGAACAGCGGCAGCCGCCACAGCGGCCCCGGATTGACCGCCGAGCCCGGCGAGGGCCCGCCGCCGACCTCGTGCACGCCGATCGAGAAGGCGTCGGAGGCGAAGGCGTCGTCGATCTCGACGTCGTTTGAGCCGGTGCCGCGCAGCCCCGCCGACCGCCATGTGTCGACGACGCGCCCGGCCGCGCGCGGCAACAGGAACAGCCGGTAGTCGGCGTCCTCGCCGAGCGCCGCCTCCAGCGTCGCCACGCCGCCGAGCATCAGCCAGTCCGACTGCGCCGCCCCGGAGGCGAAAGGCCAGCGCCCCGAGACGCGCCAGCCGCCCTCGACCCGCCGCGCCCGGCCGCCGGAAAACACCAGGGACGAGGCGATCGCCGCGTCGGGGTCCTGGTCCCACACCGCCGCCTGCGCCGGCGCCGCAAACATGCCGAGCGCCCAGTGCCGCGAGGCGATCGAGGCGTAGGTCCAGGCGACCGAGGCGTCGCCGCGCGCCAGTTCGGCGGTGACGTCGACCAGTGTCTCGAACGCCGCCTCTGCGCCGCCGCGACGGGCGGGCTGCAGCAGCCGGTAGAGGCGGCTGGCGGCCAGATCCGCCATGGTTTCCGGCGGCAGGCCGGCCCGCGCCTCGGTGTCCGCCGCGCGCGCCCTGAGCGCCGGCGTCAGGGCGCGGGCGGCGGCGAGCGCGTCGAATCCGGTCGGCGCGGTGCGGGCGGGGTCTGCCATGCCGCGATGCTACGCCATGCCGCCCCGCCCGCACAGGGCGCGCACACGCAATGGTGAGCGCCCGCCTCTGGAAAGCCG
>JAEULW010000201.1 GCA_016793505.1 Methylobacteriaceae bacterium
CGAAATGCGGCGAAACGCACAGCTTCGCCCCGGTCGCGACGAGGGCGGCGACCTCGTCGCCTGTCGTCACCGTGCCGGCGCCGATCGTCGCCTGCCCGCCGAAGCGCGCCTGCAGCCGGGCGATCGAGTCGAACGGCGCCGGCGAGTTCAGCGGCACCTCGATCAGCCGGAAGCCGGCCTCGACCAGCGCCGCGCCGATGCCGACGACCTCGTCCGGCTTCACCCCGCGCAGGATGGCGACGAGCGGCAGGTCGCCGGCGGCCGCGGTCCAGCTCATGCGATCTCTCCCATGGCGGCATGGAGCCGCGCCAGCCCGCGGAACGCCGCATCCTCCGGCCCCGGCGCGAGGTCGAGCCCGAGCAGACGCCCTGCGGCGACATAGCGCGCCGTCAGCCTCGCCTCGCCGACCACCAGCACCCGCGCCCCCGGCGCGATGCGGCGGCGGGCGTCGGCGAGTTCGGCCCCGATCAGCAGGCCGGACAGGTAGGACGGCACGGCCTCGGCCGCGAGCCGTCCGAACAGGGCCAGCGTGCGCGCCGAGAACAGCGCATGGGTCAGCGCCGCCTCGCCCGCCCCGGTCTCGACGCCGCGGGCGAATGCCGCCTCGTCCGCCGCCTCGCCCCGCGCCAGCGCGCCCAGAATGGTGTGGCCGCGCAGCGCCGCATAGAGCTCGCCCGTCATGTAGGTGCGAAAGCCGGCGATCCGCCCGCCCGACAGGCTCGCCCATTTCGAATGCGTGCCGGGCAGGACGATCTCGGCCCCCGGCCCGACGCAGGCGCCGAAAATCTGCGTCTCCTCGCCGCGCATCACGTCGGGCCGGCCGTCATGTTCGCAGGACAGGCCGGGGATGAAGACGAGCGTCCGGCCGCGGACCTCGCGCCGCGCCGCGCCGGCGACCAGCGCCTCCGGCCCCGCCGGGCAGACGGCATAGGGAACCTCGACCCAGCCGTTGCGGCTGCCGATCATGCCGGCGAGCAGGATCGGCGCCTCGGCCGGCGCGGCGAGCGCGGCGACGGCGTCGAACAAGGTCGCCTCGAAGCCGCGTTCGGCGGCTTTCAGAATCCCCTCGCCCGCCGGCGCCCGCGCCAGCGCGTCGCCCTCGCGCGAGACGAGCGCCGCGCGCATCGACGTCGTGCCCCAGTCCACGGCGATGAAGGCAGGCGCGGTCATGCGGAGGTCGCCTTGTACTTGGCCTCGTAGCCGCCGACGGTCAGCAGGCGCTTTTCCAGCGCCTGCATCTCGCCGAAACCCATCAGCGCCCAGATTTCGTCGATGCCGACGAGCAGGTCGGGCCGATCCGCCGGAACGCCGGACTCCATCGCCTCGCGCATCACGCCGAGCGCCTCGCGCATCGCCTTGATCGCGGCGGCGGGCAGCATCCTGGGCAAGGAGATGCGCCGCACGCCGAGCGCCTTCAGGCGCGGCAGGGGGATCAGCGGCGTCGTCGGCCGCGCCCGGATGCCGAAACCCATATTGATCGACACCGGCCTGCCGCGCGCCGCCTCGACGACGCGGGCGATCTGATCTTCTGTCTTGACCGCGTCGGGGAAGATGGCGTCGGCGCCGGCCGCGACATAGGCCGCGATGCGATCGAGCGTGGCGTCGAGCCCCTCGACCGCCAGCGCGTCGGTGCGCGCGATGATGACGAAATCATCGTCGCGCCGGGCCAGGCACGCCGCCTCGATCTTCTTGACCATCTCGTCCTTGGAGACGACCTCCTTGCCCGGCATGTGTCCGCAGCGCTTGGGGCTGACCTGATCCTCGATGTTGACGCCGGCGACGCCCGCCTCCTCGAACAGGCGCACGGTGTAATGCACGTTCAACGGATTGCCGTAGCCATTGTCGGCGTCGCAGGTCAGCGGGATCGAGATCGCGCGGGCCAGATGCCGGCAGTGATTGACGTTCTCGCTCAGCCCCATCATGCCCAGATCCTCGACGCCGAGGATGGCGTTGGCGATCGCCGCGCCGCTGGTGCAGGCGCTGCGGAAACCCGCGGCCTCGACGAGGCGGGCGCTGTAGCCGTCATAGACGCCGGGCGAAACGATGAACTCGCCGGACCCGAGCAGGGCGCGCAAGCGGGCGGGCGCGGAACGCGTGTCGGTCATGGGCGGCGGCCCTCCCCGGCTTCAGGATGCGCGTCGGCGAGCTGGGCCAGCACATGCTGGCCGGCGCGCGCCACATGGGCGCGCATCAGCGACTCGGCGAGGTCCGCGTCGCGCGCCCGGATGGCGCGCAGGATCTGCCAGTGCTCGGTAAAGGCGAGCTCCTTGCGCTCGGGCGCCGCGCCCGACATGCGCCGATACATGCGCAGCAGATGATAGACGTCGCCGCACAACCCGTCGACGATGCGCCGGTTGCCGCAGGCCGCGACGATGCGTTCGTGAAAATCGAAATG
>JAEULW010000238.1 GCA_016793505.1 Methylobacteriaceae bacterium
GGCCTATGTAGCAGTCAGCGGCCGGCCTTGACCCGGCCGTTTTCGTTCGAGGGGGCCATGGCGCGCGACGTCACCGATGCAACGCCGATCGAATCGCGCGACGAGCTCGTCGGCTGGATCGAGAAAGGCAACAAGCCGGACAGCGCGTTCCGCGTCGGCACGGAGCACGAGAAGGTCCCTTTCTATCTCGCCGATCATGCGCCCGTGCCCTATGCCGGCCCGCGCGGCGTGCGCGCCCTGCTGGAGGGCATGCAGGGACTGCTCGGCTGGGAGCCGATCATGGAGGGCGAGACCATCATCGGCCTCCTCGACGTCACCGGCGGCGGCGCCATCTCGCTGGAGCCGGGCGGCCAGTTTGAACTGTCGGGCGCGCCGGTCGAGACCGTGCATCAGACCTGCGCCGAGCTGCACGCCCACCTGGCGCAGGTGAAGGAGATCGCCGATCCGCTCGGCATCGGCTTCCTCAACCTCGGCATGAGCCCGGTCTGGACGCGCGCCGGGACGCCGGTGATGCCCAAGGGCCGCTACAAGATCATGTCCGCCTACATGCCGAAAGTCGGCAGACTCGGCCTCGACATGATGTTCCGCACCGCCACCGTGCAGGCCAATCTCGATTTTTCGAACGAGGCCGACATGGTGAGGAAGCTGCGCGTCAGCCTCGCCCTGCAGCCCGTCGCCACCGCGCTGTTCGCCAATTCGCCCTTCACCGACGGACGGCCGAACGGCTTCCTGTCGATGCGCTCGGAAATCTGGCGCGACACCGACAACGCCCGCGCCGGCATGCTGCCCTTCGCCTTCGAGGACGGCATGGGCTTCGAGCGCTATGTCGACTACGCGCTCGATGTGCCGATGTATTTCGTCAAGCGCGGCGCGACCTATCACGACGTCGCCGGCGCCTCGTTCCGCGATCTGCTCGCCGGCCGGCTGGCGCAACTGCCCGGCGAGCGGGCGTCGATCTCGGACTGGGCCAATCACCTGTCGACGATCTTTCCCGAGGTGCGGCTGAAGCGCTATCTCGAGATGCGCGGCGCCGACGCCGGCGACGCCGCCATGATCTGCGCCATGCCGGCGCTGTTCGTCGGCCTCTTCTATCATCGCCCGGCGCTCGACGCCGCCTGGGATCTGGTCAAGGACTGGAGCGCCGCCGAACGCCAGAAGCTGCGCGACGACGTCCCGCGTCTGGCGCTCGAGGCGACGATCCGCGGCCGGGCCGTGCGCGATCTCGCCCGCGAGGTTCTCGATCTCGCCCGCGCCGGCCTCGCCGCGCGCCGCCGTCTCGATTCGCAAGGACGCGACGAGACGCGCTTCCTCGCTCCGCTCGACGCGATTGTCGAGAGCGGCCGCGTCGGCGCGCAGGCGCTGCTTGAAAAATATCATGGCGAATGGCGCGGCGACATCGACCGCGTCTTCGCCGACGCTGCGCACTGATCGTCGCGGAACGGGCCCGCCCGGCCGCCGCGCTCTCCCGCTCTATTCCCTCGCCTGCGGCCGCGGCGCCGGCTTCGTCCATTTCAGGACGGGCTCGCGCGCCGCGCGCGTCTCGTCGAGACGGCGCCGCGGGGCGTGATAGGGCGCGCCGGCGAAACGCTCGGTCTCGCCCCGCCTCGCGCTCATGGCGAGATCGCGCAGCGTGGCGATGAACAGATCGAGCGAGGCCTTCGACTCCGATTCGGTCGGCTCGATCAGCATCGCCCCGTGCGCGACCAGCGGGAAATACATCGTCATCGGATGATAGCCCTCGTCGATCATCGCTTTGGCGAAATCGAGCGTCGTCACCCCCGCGCCTTTCAGCCAGGAATCGTCGAACAACGCCTCGTGCATGCAGGGCCGGTCGCCGAACGGCGCCGACATCAGGTCGACGAGGCTGGCGCGGATGTAGTTGGCCGACAGCACCGCATCCTCGGAGGCCTGCCGCATGCCGTCTGCGCCATGCGAGAGCATGTAGGCGAAGGCGCGCACGAACATGCCCATCTGCCCATGAAACGCCGCGACGCGGCCGAGCGACTGCGCGCCCTCCGCATGCTCGACCAGCGCGAACCTCTCGCCCTCCTTGCGCACGAAGGGCACGGGCGCGAAGGGCGCGAGCCTCTTCGACAGAACCACAGGCCCCGCGCCCGGCCCGCCGCCGCCATGCGGCGTCGAAAAGGTCTTGTGCAGGTTGATGTGCATCGCGTCGACGCCGAGATCGCCCGGCTTCGTCTTGCCGACGATCGCGTTGAAATTGGCGCCGTCGCAATAGAAATACGCGCCCGCCTCGCGCACCGCCGCGGCGATCTCGACGATCTGCGGCTCGAACAGGCCGCAGGTGTTCGGGTTGGTCAGCATGATCGCCGCGACGTCCGGCCCGAGCGCAGCCTTCACCGCCTCGGCGCGCACCGTTCCGTCCTCGGCCGCCGGCACCGGCTTCACCGAAAAGCCGATCAGAGCCGCCGTCGCCGGATTGGTGCCGTGCGCGCTGTCGGGCACGAGCGCGACGGTGCGCGTCGCCGCCTCGCCTTTCGCCGCGATCGCCGCCTTGATCGCCATCATGCCGGCGAGCTCGCCATGCGCGCCGGCCCTCGGCGACATCGCCACGCTCGCCATGCCGGTGAGCTCGCACAGCCAGCGGCCGAGTTCGTGGATCAGTTCGAGCGCGCCCTGGCAGGTCGCCTGCGGCTGCAAGGGATGCACGTCGCCGAAGCCCGGCAGTCGCGCCATCTTCTCGTTGAGCCGCGGATTGTGCTTCATCGTGCAGGAGCCGAGCGGATACAGCCCGGCGTCGATGGCGTAGTTGTTGCGCGACAGACGCACATAGTGGCGCATCGCCTCGGGCTCGGTGAGGCCGGGCAGATCGATCGGCGCCGTGCGCGCCATCGCGCCGAGCCGCGTCTTCACCGGTTTGGGCGGCGCCAAGTCGACGCCCGTCACCTCCGTCCGCCCGATCTCGAAGATCAGCGGCTCCTCCATGTCGAGCGCGCGGTTGCCGGTGAACGTCTTGCGCGCGCCTCGGCTGGCGGTCTCGCCCGGCGTCGACGGCCGGCCTTGCGTGTTCATGCTCATCCGACGTTCCAGTTCGGGTAGGCAGCCATGGCGCAGGCGCGCTACTTGACCACTGTGCAAGCGACGTCGACAACGCGGCGGTTGGCGAAATAGCCCATGCCGCCGGTGGACTGACGACGAAACTTGTATTCCGAGAAGCCGGGCTTCAGCGCGCTCGTCACGTCGAGCACGCACCGGTCGCCGCGGTCGACCATGATCGTCAGCGTCGTCACGCTCTGGGGATGTTGAACCTGGCGCTGGATCCGGTTGCCGGGCAGGACACGCCAGACGCCGCGTCCCTCCTGCGCGGAGCCGCCGATCGCGCGCACGCGCCGTGTCTCACTCGAGAAGCGGCCGCTGCGCGCTTGCCAATTCTCATCGACGCGGCGAACGCCCGACAGCCGCAGGACAAGCGACTGCACCGTGCGGACATCGGGTCGCGGGTCGGGTCGCAAACGATCCATGACGAGCGTGTAAGTGGCGCTGATCGTCACCCCGTCCGACTGCGCGAAGGCTGGAGCAGCGGCCCACAAGGCCGCAAGTGCGCCCAATAGCGGAGCGTGACGCCTCATCTGCATACCCTCCCTCATGCGCGATAGACGAAGTCGAGCATCTCGCCGACGCCGCGCCGCGCCTCGCCCGGATTGAGTCCGATCGAGGCGAAGAAGGCGACGAGATGTTCGATCTGCGCCGCATCGTCCGGATCCTTCGGCGGCGGTTTGCCGGCGAGCTTGGCGCAGATCATCCAGCTCATCGTGCGCCGCTCGCGGCGCCGGTTCGCATAGAAGCGCTCGTCCGACGCCGCCTTCTCGAACAGCGCGCCCCAGCGCCGGTTGGCCTCGGCCGGAATCGCCTCGAGCCGCACGAAGCTTGTCGCCAGCGGCGCGCGGGCGCGATTGAGCAGGTGATCGATGTCCCAGCCGTCGAGTTCGGCCTCGCTCGCCCGCGCCCCGTAGACATCGGCCAGAAACCGCAGATAGGCGCGGCGATAACCGTCATAGCTGGCCGCGACCCACAGGCTCGCATTGTCGTGCGCATCGCCCGGGCGGCGCACGATCGCGGCGGATTGCGCATCGATGCGTCCCGCCCGCGCCGTCGTCGCGCCGGCGCCGCGATCGTCGAGAAAGACGAGACCGGCGAGCGCGCCCGGCGCCTCCGCCTGAACCAGAATCAGCGGATCGCGCATCCAGGCGCGGATCAGCGCGCGCCTGCGTTCCTGCATGATCGCGGTCGCCGACGCCACGCTACAGACTCGCCTTCAGCGCTTCGACGTAGGCGCCGCGATCCTCGTCGCTGTTCACCTCCGTGTTGGCGACGATGATCAGATCGTCGAGCCCCGCCTTGGGCAGGAGGCGCGAGACGCGCACGCCGCCGATCACGCCGCGCCTGTGCATGCCCTCCAGCACGGCGAAGGCGGTGTTCGGCGTGCGGATGGTGAACTCGTTGAAGAAAGTCGGGTTGAGAATTTCGACGCCCTTCACGCCGTCGAGCCGCTCGGCCAGATCGCAGGCGTTGGCGTGGTTGATCGCGGCGAGCCGCTTCAGCCCGGCCTCGCCGAGCAGCGTCATATGGATCGTGAAAGCGAGCGCGCACAGGCCCGAATTGGTGCAGATGTTCGAGGTCGCCTTCTCGCGGCGGATGTGCTGCTCGCGCGTCGACAGCGTCAGCACGAAGCCGCGCTTGCCCTCCGCGTCGACCGTCTCGCCGGCCAGGCGCCCCGGCATCTGCCGCACATATGAGCGCCGCGTCGCGAACAGGCCGACGTAAGGCCCGCCGAAATTCAGCCCGTTGCCGATCGACTGGCCCTCGCCGACGACGATGTCGGCGCCCATCGCGCCCGGCGGCTGCACGAGGCCGAGCGAGACGGCTTCGGTGAACACGGCGATGAGCAGCGCGCCTTTCGCGTGGGCCGCCTCGGCGATCTTCGTCAGATCGCGCAGATTGCCGAATATGTCGGGCGTCTGCACGACGACGCAGGATGTGTCGCCGTCGATCGCGGCGGCGACATCCTCGCGCGCCTGCATGTCGGGGGCAAGCGTGACCACCGTGTCGCCGGCCATATGAGACAGCGTGCGGATCACCTCGGCGTAATGCGGATGCAGCCCGCCCGAAAGCGCCGCCTTGCGCCGCTTCGTCACGCGATGGGCCATCAGCACGGCTTCGCCGGCGCTGGTCGAACCGTCATACATCGAGGCGTTGGCGACATCCATGCCGGTCAGCGCGGCGACCTGCGTCTGGAACTCGAACAGGTATTGCAGCGTGCCCTGCGCGATCTCCGGCTGATAGGGCGTGTAGCTGGTCAGAAATTCCGAGCGCTGGATCAGGTGATCGACGCTCGCCGGCACGTGATGCTTGTAGGCGCCGCAGCCGACGAAGAACGGCTGCGCCGAGGCCGGCATGTTGCGCGCCGCCATGCGGCCGAGCAGGCGCTCGACCTCCATCTCGCTCCTGGCCTTCGGCAGATCGACGAGGTCCGTCAGGCGCTGCGCAGCGGGAATGTCGGCGAACAGCGCGTCGATCGAGTCGACGCCGATCCGCGCCAGCATCGCGGCGCGGTCGTCGTCGGTGAGCGGCAGATAGCGCATGCCTTTTCTCAGCCGAGCGAGGCGACATAGGCGTCATAGGCCGCCTGATCCATCAGATCGGCGAGTTCGCCCGTATCGGCGATCCTGATCTTGACGAACCAGCCCTTGCCGGTGGCGTCCTCGTTGACCGTCGCCGGCGCGTCTGAGAGCGCCGCGTTCACGGCGACGATCTCGCCGGTCAGCGGCGCATAGACTTCGCTCGCCGCCTTGACGCTTTCGACGACGGCGGCGTCGCCCCCCTTGGTCACCTTCTTGCCGATGGCCGGCAGATCGACGAACACCACGTCGCCGAGCTGGCGCTGGGCGTAGTCGGTGATGCCGACCGTGGCGACGTCGCCGTCGAGCCGCACATATTCATGATCTCTGGTGTAGCGGATGTCGGCCAAGCGAGCCTCCTCGTGACGCTGAACGATCAGTCGTTGCGGGCGCGCAGATCGGCGGGGGCGCCGGCGCGCGCGTTCATGCCGTAGTCTCGCACCACCTGCGCGACGCGGAGCCTGTAGTCGCGGAACAGTCCGGCCCGTCCGGCGCGCTGCATCTTGCGGTGCTCGAGATGGTCGCGCCAGCGCGCGATCGATTCGTCGTCGCGCCAGAATTGCAGCGACAGCAGCTTGCCCTCCTCGTAGAGCGATTCGAATCGCTCGACGGAGAGGAAGCCGTCGATCTTCATCACGTCGTCGCGCAGCGCGGCCGCCAGTCGCAGATAATCCTCGCGCCGACCCTCGGCCGGCCAGACCTCGAAGATGACCGCCATCATCGCCTCACGCTCCGCGATAGAAGCGGGCGGGGACGAAAGGCAGCGGCGCGACGGCGGCGGGCAGCGCCTTGCCGCGCACCATCAGCGACAGGCGCGTCCCCGGCGCGGCATGGGCGCTCTCCACATAGCCCATCGCCATCGGCCCGCCGACGCTCGGCCCGTAGCCGCCCGACGTGATGCGGCCGATCAGCGCGCCGCCTTCGGACAATATCTCCGTCCCTTCGCGCGCCGGCGCCTTGCCCTCGGGCCGGATTCCGACGCGCTTGCGCGCCGGCCCCTGCGCGATCTGCGCCTGCACGCGCGCTGCGCCGGGAAAACCGCCCTCTGCGCGCCGGCGCTTGGAGATCGACCACAACAGGCCGGCCTCGACCGGCGTCGTCGTCGCGTCGATGTCGCGACCATAAAGGCAGAGCCCGGCCTCGAGCCTGAGCGAATCGCGCGCCCCGAGCCCGATCGGCTTGACGTTCGGATCGGCGAGCAGCGTCGCGGCGAAATCTTCGGCCAGCGCGGCCGGCACGGAGATCTCGTAGCCGTCCTCGCCGGTGTAGCCCGAGCGCGAGACGAACAGCGTCGCCCCGCGCCAGTCCGCCTCGCGCATCGACATGAACGGAGCAGCTTCAAACCCCGGGATGACGCGAGCGAAGGCCGCGGCCGCCCTCGGCCCCTGCACGGCGATCAGCGCCCGATCCTCGAGGATGGTCAGCTCCAGATCGGGCAGGGCGGCCTGCAGCAGGGCGAAATCCTGCGCCTTGCAGCCGGCGTTGACGACGAGGAACAGCGCCTCCTCGTCGCCGGCCGTCGTCGCCAGTCGCGTCGCCATCAGATCGTCGAGGATGTTCCCCTCGCCGTCGAGGAACTGCGTGTAGCGCGTGCGCCCCGGCTCGAGCGCCTGAATGTCGCCCGGGACGAGCGATTCCAGCCGCTTCGCCGCATTCTTGCCGGTCAGCCTCGCCTGGCCCATGTGCGACACGTCGAACAGGCCGGCGGCCGCCCGCGTGTGCAGATGCTCCTGCAGGATGCCGGCCGGATACTGGATCGGCATCTCGTAGCCGGCGAAGGGCGCGGTCCTGGCCCCGAGCCGCAGATGCAGGGCGTGCAGCGGCGTGCGGCGGAGCGGTTCGGTGGGCGGCGAGTCGGTCATGGAACCCCGGGTCTGCGGTTGCGCGCGTCATCGTCCGGGCGGAATGCCCGGCGCGCGCCCCCTCTGTCCCGGCACCTGAGAGATTTCCCCCGTCCGGCCCTTCGGCGCGGCCGGGGTTGCCCCCGTCGGTGGGCCGTGGCTGGCGCCGCGGCCGCTTTCCAGAGCGTCATCCCGTCGCGGTCCGTGGGCCTGAGCGTTTCCGGGGCGGTTGCGCCTTCGGCGCCGCCGGCGCGCGAGCGCCGTCGGACTCTTCCGCTGGGGAGTTTGACTGACCCTGGCAGGCTAGAGGCGCGGCCGGCGAAGTCAATCGGCCGCGCGACGCCTTCATCGCCGCCTGCGCCGGCGCTCCCGCTGCTCCGCGCCCGCGCCGCCGAACTGCACCAGCACCGAATAGTCCGTGCCCGCCTCCTCGCTGACGAACGGCACGGTCAGCGGCTCGGCGATCAGCTGGAACGGCGCCTGGGCGCCGCCCGAGGGCACCGTCGCCGCGACGCGATGGACGCGCGAGGCGACGATCGCCTGGTCCGATTCGCGACGGATGGCGATGCGTACCGGCGCCGAGAACGAGCCAGGCCCGCCCGCCGGACCGATCAGCAGATTGCCGTCGAGGCCGACGCGGATGGCGATCTGGCCGCCCTGCAGCTGGCACTCGCGCACCACCTCGCCCATCGAGAACTGGTGGCGCACGCCCGCGCCCGGCCCGCCGACGCGCAGCGCGCCGCCGCCGTCCAGCACCTCGACCTCGGGGCAGGAGATGATCTTGCGGGCGTTGGGATCGACCGCCGCCGGCGCCGGCGGGGCGGAGGGCGTATTGAAGGCGATGAGAGTGGCGAGCGTCGAGCTCGCCCCGCCGCCCGCCGTCGTCGGCGCGCCGCCGCCGCAGCCCGCGAGCAGGGCGGCGAGGGCCGTCGCCGCCATGGCCGACCTGAGCTGCGGCCCGAATCCGATGCCTGTCATGCCTGTCTCCGAATCGCCAGACCGCGGCCGGTCACGGCAACTTGTCGAATCCGTCGCGGAAGCCGGCGAGCGCCAGCGGGATGCCGACGCCCTCCTCCGGGGTCTGGAAAATGATGAAGGTGGCCGTCTCGCCCACCTTGAGCTGGTCGACCAGCTTGTCCTCCATGACCACCTCGGCGACACAGCCCGTCGGCAGGCAGCGCACGAAGCCGGCGCGGCCGATGTCGGCCGTGTCGATCTTCAGCCCGAGGCCGGAGGGCAGCAGCACGCCGAGCGGAGCGACGACGCGCAGCAGCCGGCTCTTGCCGTCGGCCGTCTTCAGCACGATGACGACGAGATTGACGTTGGGGCGGTCCTCGGCCGCGACGCTTTGCAGCAGGGCGCATTGCTCGCGCGTCGCGCCGGGCGGCGTTTCGCAACGCATTTCCCAGTCGCCATGCTTGGATTTGACCGCGCCCTGCGCCAGGGCGGGCGCCCCTGCGCCGGTCGCCGCCATGGCCGCCAGGGCCGCGCCGACCCACCGCAACGCACGTCCGGCCGGCCGCTTCGGCAAGAGCATCGCGAAAATCCTGTCCTGATCGCCGCGTCGCCCCGGTCCGCCGGATTCCGCGCGCGCCGTCGGGGTAGCAAATGCCGGCGCCCTGTCAAGCGCCGACCTGGCGAAGGCCGCGCCGGCGTCGCGGAATCGGCGCGCCGCGGCTGCTGCTTTTGGACCTGCGTCACGCCATTGCGCTGATGGCGAGATTGTGATTTGGAAGACCCGATCGGAGTCTGGCCGCTCGCGCGAATCCGCCCCTGCGACGCGTGGGGTCGAGCGTCGGCGGACCGGCCCTTGAGGAGCGAAGAGTCGATGCGATTCCAGATGTTTTCCGTTCGATCTCTCGCGCCTGCGAGCCTCGCCGCCGGACTTGTCGCGACGCTCGGCGCCGGCGCGGCTCTGGCCTCCGGCGTCGGCCAGCCCGCGCCCGGCCAGATGGGGCTGCAGGTCCCGGTGACGCCGATCGCCGCCTACATCAACTGGTTCCACGACGGGCTCTTGCTGCCGCTGTGCATCATCATCAGCCTGTTCGTGCTCGGCCTGCTCGTCTACGTGATGGTCAAGTTCAACGAGAAGGCCAATCCGACGCCCTCGAGGCTGACCCACCACACCGGCCTCGAAGTGGCCTGGACGGTGATTCCCGTCCTGATCCTCGTGGTCATCGCCATTCCCTCCTTCCGCCTGCTGCGCGACCAGCTCGTCATCCCGCCCGCCGACGTGACGGTGAAGGTGACCGGCAAGCAGTGGTACTGGAGCTATGAATATCCCAAGGACCAGGGCGGCGGCTTCGGCTTCGATTCGCTGATGAAGCCGGAGAAGGATATCGACGTCGCCAAGGGCGACGTGCGACTCCTGTCGGTCGACAACGAGGTCGTCGTGCCGGTCGGCAAGGTGGTGCGCATGCAGGTCACCGCCTCGGACGTCATCCACTCCTTCACCGTGCCGTCCTTCGGCATCCGCATCGACGCCGTGCCCGGCCGTCTCAACGAGACCTGGTTCAAGGCCGAGCGCGAGGGCATGTATTACGGCCAGTGCTCGAAGATCTGCGGCAAGGATCACGCCTATATGCCGATCGCCGTGCGCGTCGTCAGCGAACAGGCCTATACGGCCTGGCTCGGCGAGGCGAAGAAGAAGTTCGCGGGCGCGCCCGCTCATTATGCCGACGCCGCCGCGTCGGTCCGTCAGTAACGCGCCCGAATCGAGGATCTGTGACGATGGCTGCGCACGCGACCGCCCACGACGCCCACGACCACCCGCATGGCTGGCGGCGTTACCTCTATTCGACCAACCACAAGGACATCGGCACGCTCTACCTGATCTTCGCGGTCATGGCGGGCGTCGTCGGCTTCCTGCTGTCGCTCGGCATGCGCCTCGAGCTGCAGGAGCCGGGCGTTCAGATCTTCAAGGGTCTCGCCCAGATCATGGCGGGCGCGAGCCCCGAGACCGCGTTCGACGCCGGCAAGCATCTCTACAACGTGTTCATCACCGCCCATGGCGTGATCATGATCTTCTTCATGGTCATGCCGGCGCTGATCGGCGGCTTCGGCAACTGGTTCGTGCCGCTGATGATCGGCGCGCCGGACATGGCCTTCCCGCGGATGAACAACATCTCGTTCTGGCTGCTTCCGGCCGCCTTCCTGCTGCTCGTCATCTCGATGTTCGTCGAGGGGCCGGCCAATGGCGTCGGCTTCGGCGGCGGCTGGGTGTTCTATCCGCCGCTGTCGGCCAATACCGGCCATCCCGGCCCGGCGATGGACTTCGTCATCCTGGCGCTGCACATCGCCGGCGCCTCGTCGATCCTCGGCGCCATCAACTTCATCACCACCATCTTCAACATGCGCGCCCCGGGGATGACGCTGCACAAGATGCCGCTCTTCGCCTGGTCGGTGCTGGTGACGGCGTTCCTGCTGGTGCTGTCGCTGCCGGTTCTGGCCGGCGCCATCACCATGCTGCTGACCGACCGCAACTTCGGCACCACCTTCTTCGATCCCTCGGGCGGCGGCGATCCGATCCTGTTCCAGCATCTGTTCTGGTTCTTCGGCCACCCCGAGGTCTACATCCTCATCCTGCCCGGCTTCGGCCTGGTCAGCCACATCGTGTCGACCTTCTCGAGGAAGCCCGTCTTCGGCTATCTCGGCATGGCCTACGCCATGGTGGCGATCGGCGTCGTCGGCTTCATCGTGTGGGCGCACCACATGTACACGGTCGGCCTGTCGCTCAACACGCAGCGCTATTTCGTGTTCGCGACCATGGTCATCGCCGTGCCGACGGGCGTGAAGATCTTCTCCTGGATCGCGACGATGTGGGGCGGGTCGATCTCGTTCCGCACGCCGATGGTGTGGGCGATCGGCTTCATCTTCCTGTTCACCGTCGGCGGCGTCACCGGCGTGGTGCTCGCCAACGCCTCGGTCGACCGGGCGCTGCACGAGACCTACTACGTCGTCGCGCATTTCCATTACACGATGTCGCTCGGCGCGACCTTCGCGGTCTTCGCCGGCTTCTACTACTGGTTCCCGAAGATCACCGGCTACATGTATGACGAGAAGCTCGGCAAGGCGCATTTCTGGCTGACCTTCATCGGCGTCAACATGGTGTTCTTCCCGCAGCATTTCCTCGGCCTCGCCGGCATGCCGCGCCGCTACATCGACTATCCGGACGCCTTCGCGCTGTGGAACCGCTGGTCCTCCTTCGGCTCCTACATCACGGCGATCGGCCTCGTGCTGTTCTTCTATCTGGTGTGGGAGGCGTTCTCGAAGAAGCGCGTCGCCGGCGACAATCCGTGGGGCGTCGGCGCCACGACGCTGGAATGGACGCTGCCTTCGCCGCCGCCCTTCCACCAGTACGAGACCCTGCCCCGCATCACGGGCTCGGATCACTGAAACCGGTGCGTCGCGCCGCTCCGCCGGCGCGACGCGCGCGATCGACGCCATGGCGATGAAATCCCGCCGCCGGCCGGCGCGGTGCGGCGGCCAGGCATAGGGATCGGCGCCGCCCGGCACGGGAGACGAATGAGTTGAGTCACTTCCAGACGCGCGCGTCCGAACATCTGTCGCTGGCCTCGCCGGGCGACTTTTTTGCGCTGCTCAAGCCGCGCGTGATGTCGCTCGTCGTCTTCACCGCCTTCGCCGGCATGCTCGTCGCGCCGGGCAAGACCCATCCGGTCATCGGCTTCGCCATTCTGCTGGCGATCGCCGTCGGCGCCGGCGCGTCGGGCGCGCTCAACATGTGGTACGACGCCGACATCGACGCCGTCATGAAGCGCACCGCGCGCCGGCCGATTCCCTCCGGCCGCATCCGCGGCGACGAGGCGCTGGCCTTCGGCCTCATCCTCTCGGCCTTTTCGGTGCTGCTGCTCGGCGTCGTCGCCAACTGGCTGGCCGCCGGCCTGCTCGCTTTCACCATCTTCTTCTACGCCGTCGTCTACACGATGTGGCTGAAGCGCTCGACGCCGCAGAACATCGTCATCGGCGGCGCCGCCGGCGCCTTCCCGCCGATGATCGGCTACGCCGCGGTCAGCGGTTCGGTGACGCTCGAGAGCCTCGTTCTCTTCGCCATCATCTTCATCTGGACGCCGCCGCATTTCTGGGCGCTGGCGCTGGTCAAGGCCGGCGACTACGAGCGCGCCGGCGTGCCGATGATGCCGAATGTCCACGGGGCGGCGCGCACCCGCTTCGAGATTCTCGTCTATTCGCTGGTTCTCGCGCCGACCGGGCTGCTGCCCTGGGCGCTCGGCTTCGCCGGGCCCGCCCATGGCGCGCTGGCGGCGGCCGGCGGCCTCGGCATGATCATCGGCGCCTTGCGCGTCTGGCGCGTCGGCGCGCCGAAGCAGGCGATGCAGCTGTTCGGTTTCTCGATCCTCTATCTCTTCCTGCTGTTCGCCGCGCTGGCGGCCGAGCCGCTGGTCGCGGCGCTGCGGGGCTGACGCATGGCCGAGCCCGACGCCCTCAGCCCCGACAAGATGCGCGAGCTCGCAGTGCGCAGCCGCCGCGCCCGCAATGTCGCGCTTGGCCTGTCGATCGCGTTGATGGTCGTGCTGTTCTACGTCGTGACCATCGCCAAGCTCGGCCCCGGCATCTTGAGGCAGCCGCTGTGAGCGCGCCCGCGACGCTCCGCTCCGGACCCCGCGCCGAAGCGCGCCGGCGTTGGGTGGCCCTGTCCGTCGCCGCCGGCGCCTTCGCCATGCTCGGCCTGTCCTTCGCAGCCGTGCCGCTCTACGACCTGTTCTGCCGCGTGACCGGCTACGGCGGCACGACGCAGGTCGCGACCGCCGCGCCTCAGGCGCGCGGAACGCGCGACATCCGCGTGCGCTTCGACGCCAATGTCGCCCCCGGTCTCGGCTGGCGCTTCGAGAGCGAGACGGCGACCGTCACGCTGCGCGCCGGCGAGACGAAGACCGTGTTCTACAAGGTCACCAACACCGGCAAGACCGCCTCGACCGGCATCGCCAGCTACAACGTGGCGCCCGAGGCCGCCGGCGGCTTCTTCAACAAGATCGCCTGCTTCTGCTTCACCGAGCAGACGCTGGAGGCGGGCGAGTCGATGGACATGCCGGTCGTGTTCTTTCTTGATCCGGACCTCGAAAAGGACGAGCGGATGCGCGGCGTCGCCGACGTGACGCTCTCCTACACGTTCTTCGCCGCGAAGACGCAGCCGAAGGCCGGCGCGGCGCAGTTGCAACCCGCGGCGAGTCCGCAGGCAAAAGGAAACACAGATGGCTGACGCCCACCACGCCAAGCCGAACCACGATTATCACCTCGTCGATCCGAGCCCCTGGCCGCTGTTCGGCGCCATCGCCGCCTTCTTCACGGCGATCGGCGCGATCATGTGGATGAAGGGCCTGTCCGTCGGCGGCCTGAAGCTCGGGCCCTATCTGTTCGGCGCCTCGTTCATCGCGCTGTGCTACGTCGCCGCCGCCTGGTGGGCCGACGTGGTGCGCGAGGCCGAGACGGGCTACCACACCCGCGTCGTCCAGATGCATCACCGCTACGGCATGATCCTGTTCATCGCCTCGGAGGTGATGTTCTTCGTCGCCTGGTTCTGGGCCTTCTTCGACGCTTCGCTCTTCGCCAACGAGGCGATCCAGTATTCCCGCGTCGAGCATACCGGCGGCCACTGGCCGCCGAGCGGCGTCAGCGTCATGGACCCGTGGAGCCTGCCGCTGCTCAACACGCTGATCCTCTTGACCTCGGGCACGACGGTGACCTGGGCCCATCACGCGCTGCTGCACGACGATCGCGAGGGCCTCAAGAAGGGCCTGTTCCTGACCATCCTGCTCGGCGTGATCTTCACCGCCATCCAGGCCTACGAGTACGTTCACGCGCCCTTCGGCTTCAAGAACTCGATCTATGGCGCGACCTTCTTCATGGCCACCGGCTTCCATGGCGCGCATGTCATCATCGGCACGATCTTCCTGATCGTCTGCCTGTTCCGCGCCATGAAGGGCCATTTCACGCCCAAGCAGCATCTCGGCTTCGAATTCGCCGCCTGGTACTGGCATTTCGTCGACGTGGTGTGGCTGTTCCTGTTCGCCTGCATCTACGTCTGGGCCTCGGCCGGGGCGAAGATCGCCGCGCACTGACGCCGCCGGCGTCACGCCAATCGGGCCGGCGGCGACGCCGGCCTTTTCTTTGGTTGTGAACACAACCTTTAGTTGCATTTTTAAGCAAATCAGTCTCAATATCGAGCGGCGCCGCAGGGTGAACCGCGGCGGATGCGGGAGACTTGAAATGGGAGCTATCGACCAGGCCGTCGCCGCGCGGGACGCCGCGGCGCCGGCCGACCGCCTTTGGACGATCGGCGATCTGGCGCGCGAATTCGGCGTCACGCTGCGCACGCTGCGATTCTACGAGGACAAGGGCATGCTGAGCCCGCTGCGCCAGGGCGCGACGCGGCTATACCGGCCCGAGGACAAGCGCAGGTTGCAGCTCATCCTCACCGGCAAGAAGCTCGGCTTCACCCTGGTGCAGATCCGCCAGCTGCTCGAATCGGGCCAGACGCTCGAGGATCCGTCGACGCATCAGCCGGCGATCGAGCGGGCGTTGACGCCGGCGCAGCTGCGCGAACAGCTGGAGCGCCTCGAACGTCAGCGGGCGGACCTCGATTCGGCGATCTCGCGGCTGCGCCGCACGCACGAATTGCTGACCGACGCGGCCTGACGCCGCGCCGGCTCAGCCCGCGATCTTCGAGAAGTCGGCGACGCCGCGCGTCGCCGCGCGCAGCTCCTCGAGCAGCCGCAGCCGGTTGAGCCGCAGCGCCGGATCGTCGGCGTTGACCGTCACCTTTTCGAAGAAGGCGTCGACCGGCGCGCGCAGCTTCGCCAGCGCGCGCATCGCGCCGGAAAAATCCTCGGCGCCGATGGCGGCGCCCGCTTCCCCGCGGGCGCGGTCGATCGCCGCAGCCAGCGCGTGCTCCTCATGCGCGACGCGCAGATGCGGCGCATGCGGCTGCGCGAAGGCGCCGTCGGCCGCCTTCTCCTTCTTCGCCTCGGCGCGCAGGATGTTCGCCGCGCGCTTCGCCCCGGCGAGCAGGTTCCTGCCGTCCTCCGAATCGAGGAAGGCGGCGAGCGCCTCGACGCGGCGGACGATCATCAGCAGGTCGTCGCCCGCCGCGCCCGAGCCGAGGGCGGCGTCGATGAGATCATGCCGCGCGCCCTTGTCGCGGAGATAGACTTTCAGGCGATCGTGGAGGAAGGCGAGGAGGTCGGCGGCTTTCTCATCAGTCACCTCCTTGAACAGCTCGGATATGGGAAGCTGCGCCCGACGACTGCCGCCCTCACTGCTAACAGTTTGATTATTGTAGCCAATCTGTTGAACTAGGATCGGCAGCAGAGCGAGCTGGCGCCCGTTCTCCAGCACGATCCTGATCACCCCGAGCGCCGCCCTGCGCAGCGCGAACGGGTCCTTGCTCCCCGTCGGCTTCTCGTCGATCGCCCAGAAGCCGGTCAGCGTGTCGAGCTTGTCGGCGAGCGCCACGGCGATCGCCACGGGATCGGCCGGAACCCGGTCGCCCGGCCCCTGCGGCCTGTAATGCTCCTCGATCGCCGCCGCGACGCGCGCATCCTCGCCCTGCAGCGTCGCATAGCGCCGGCCCATCAGCCCCTGCGTCTCGGGGAATTCGCCGACGACTTCCGTCATCAGATCGGCCTTGGCGAGCGCGGCGGCGCGCGCCGCCAGCGCCGGATCGGCCCCGACCCTGGGCGCGAGTTCCTTCGCCAGCGCGACGATGCGCTGCGCCCGCGCCCCCTGCGTGCCGAGCTTCTCATGAAAGATCACGCCGAGATGGGCGAGCTTGGCCATGCGCTGGTCGAGCGGTTTGGCGAGGTCGAGCCCGAGCGGCGCGGCGGCGGCCGCATAGTCCTTCGCGTCGGGCAGCGGCTTGCGGTCGGTCTGCCAGAAGTAGAGCGCGTCCGAGAGCCGGGCCCGCACCACGCGGCCATTGCCGGCGGCGATCGCCGCGCCGCCATCCGACGCCTCGATGTTCGAAACCAGCACGAAGCGGTTGGCGAGGCCGCCATCCGGCCGCTTCAGCACGAAGCATTTCTGGTTGGCGCGGATCGTGGCGCGGATCACCTCGCCCGGAATGTCGAGGAAGCGCTCCTCGAATTCGCCGATCAGCGCCACCGGCCATTCGACGAGCCCGGCCACCTCCTCGAGCAGGCCCTCGTCCTCGATCAGCTCCAGCCCCTGCGCCAGCGCCAGATTTTTCGCGTCGGCGAGGATGATCTGCTTGCGCCGGTCGGCGTCGAGCACGACCTTCGCGTCGCGCAGCTTCGCCTCGTAATCCTCGAGCCGGCGCACCGTGAAGGCGGCCGGCGCCATGAAGCGATGGCCGCGCGTGACGTTGCCCGCCGCGACCCCGCCGACCTCGAAGCGCACGATCTCCGGCTCCTCCGTCTCCGGCCCGAACGCACAGACGATCGAATGCAGCGGCCGCACCCAGGTCAGCGCGCCGGCCCCGGCCGACGCCGCGCCCCAGCGCATCGATTTCGGCCACGGGAAGCTGCGGATCACGCCGGGCAGAAATTCGGCCAGGACTTCCGTCGTCGCCCGCCCCGGCCGCTCGACCACGGCGACGTAGAACTCGCCCTTCTTGGGGTCCTTCTCGATCTTCGCCTGATCGAGCGAGGCGAGGCCGGCGGCTTTCAGGAATCCGTCGATCGCCGGCTGCGGCGCGCCGACGCGCGGCCCCTTGCGCTCCTCGCGCTGGTCCGGCTGGCGCGCCGGCAGGCCGATGACCGCCAGCGCCAGACGCCGCGGCGTCGCGAAACTCTCGGCGCCTTCATAGGTCAGCCCGCGCTCGACCAGCGCGTCGGTGACGAGCTTCTTCAGGTCGGCCGCCGCCTGCCGCTGCATCCGCGCAGGGATTTCCTCGGAAAACAGTTCGAGCAGCAGATCGGGCATCGGAATGGGGACCAGCGAAGGAAGCGCCGCGCAATGCGGCCGGCGGGTTATCGGGCGCGCCGGCGCAGCCGGTCAAGGGCGGCGCCGCAGGTCACGGCGACGCGGCCCGCCCGCCGCCCCTCACCGGAACAGGGCGGGCAGCCAGAGCGACAGGGCGGGAATGTAGGTGACGAGCAGCAGCACCAGCATGCTCGCCCCGTAGAACGGCCAGATCGTTCGCATCGACTCGCCGATCGATATCTTTCCGACCGCACAGGCGACGAACTGCACCGAGCCGACCGGCGGCGTGTTCAGCCCGATGCCGGCGTTGAGGATCAGGATCACGCCGAAATGGATCGGGTCGATGGCGAAGGCCTTGACCACCGGCAGGAAGATCGGCGTGCAGATGATGATCATCGGCGCCATGTCCATGAAGGTGCCGAGCACGATCAGGATGACGTTGATCATCAGCAGCACGACGAAGGGATCGTCCGAGACCCCGCGCATCGCCAGCACCAGCTTCTGCGGCACCTGCAGGAAGGCCATCAGCCAGCCGAAGGCGCCCGCCGCGCCGATCACCAGCAGCACCATCGCCGTGGTGCGCACCGCCCCGAGCGTCGCCTGCCAGAAGCTCGCCCAGCCCATCTCGCGATAGACGAGCGAGGCGACGATCGCCGCATAGATCACCGCGACGCAGGAGCTCTCGGTGGCGGTGAAGACGCCCGAGCGCACGCCGCCGAAGATGATGCCGATCAAGAGGATGCCCGGCAGGGCGCGCAGCAGCGAGCGGCCGATCATGGCGAAGCCGGGAAAGGCCCCGGTCGGATAGCCGCGCCTCACGGCGACGATGTAGGCCGTGATCATCAGAGACAGCGCGAGCAGCAGGCCCGGCACGATGCCGGCGGTGAACAGATCGGCGACCGACAGGTTCCCGCCCGCCGCGATCGAATAGATGATCATGTTGTGCGAGGGCGGGATCAGCAGCGCGATGATCGCGGCGTTGGCGGTGACGTTGACGGCGTAGTCGGCGTCGTAGCCGCGCGCCTTCATCTGCGGGATCATGATGCCGCCGACCGCCGAGGCGTCGGCCACCGCCGAGCCCGAGATGCCGCCGAACAGAGTCGAGGTGACGACGTTCACCTGGCCGAGCCCGCCGCGCAGATGGCCGAACATCGAGGCCGCGAAGCCGATCAGCCGGTCGGCGATGCCGCCGCGGATCATCAGGTCGCCGGCGAAGATGAAGAACGGGATCGCCATCATGGCGAAGACGTTCATGCCCGAATTGATCTGCTGGAACACGACCAGCGGCGGCAGGCCGAGCCAGAGCGCCGTCGCCACCGAGGCGATGCCGAGGCAGAAGGCGACCGGCGTGCCGTTGAGCAGAAGCAGCGAGAAGACGCCGAACAGGATCCAGTATTCCATGGCGCCTACTCCAGCCCGGCCCGGCCGGACTTGTCGGCCATCAGATCATTCCCGGCGAAGAGCTGCGCCAGCTTCTCGAGCGAGAACAGGCCGATCAGCAGCCCGCCGCCGACCAGCGGCAGGTATTCCATGCCCTGCGGCATGTCGACGCCGGCCATTTTGGAGTTCCAGGTGCCGGCGGTCAGCTCGAAGCCGTACCAGGCCATGGCGAGGCCGAAGCCCAGCACCAGGACGAAGGTCAGCGCCTGCATCGCCAGCCGCGCGCCGGGCGGGGCGTAATGCAGCCCGACGTCGAAGCCCATGTGATCGCCCTCGCGAACGCCGACGGCGGCGCCGAGCACGATGAACCAGCTCATCAGCAGCAGCGCGCCGGGCTCCGTCCAGCTCGGCGAGTCGTTGAGGATGTAGCGCCCGAAAATCTGCCAGGCGACGAAGCCCGTCATCGCCACCAGTCCCGCCGCCGACAGCCAAAGCGCGAAGGCGGCGATCGGCGCCAGTGCGCGTGCGAGAGCGGAGGCGAAGGCGGTCATGGCGGCCTCGAGAGCGCGAAACGCCCCTCGCCCGGGCGGCGAGGGGCGGCCTGAATGTCAGTTCTGCACCGCCTGGATCTTCGCCAGCAGCTCCTTCTGCGCGGCGTCCTTCACGAACTTCTCGTAGACCGGCTTCATCGCGTCGATGAACGGCTTCTTGTCGACATTGGTGATCTGCGCGCCCTTGTCCTTGACCAGCTTCTCGGCGGCCTGTTCGCGCGCCTCCCACAGCTTGCGCATCTCGGCGACCGATTCCTTCGCCGCCTTGCGGATGATCTCCTGATCGGCGGGGGCGAGCTTGTCGAAGGCGATCTTCGAGAACACAAGCACTTCCGGCGTCATCGAATGCTCGGTCTGCGAATAGTGCTTGGCCACCTCGAAATGCCGGGTCGATTCGTAGGACGGCCAGTTGTTCTCCGCCCCGTCGATGACGCCGGTCTGCAGGCCCGAATAGACCTCGCCGAACGGCATCGGCGTCGCATTGGCGCCGAGCGCGTTGATCAGCGCGATGAACATGTCGGACTGCTGCACGCGGATCTTCAGGCCCTTCAGATCCTCGAGCTTCGTCACCGGCCGCTTGGCGTTGTAGATCGAGCGCGCGCCGGAATCGTAGAAGGCGAGGCCGACCATGCCGTGCTTCTCGAAGGCTTTCAGGATGCCGTCGCCGATCGGACCGTCCATCACCTTGCGCATGTGCGCGACGGAGCGGAACACGAAGGGCAGGCCCGGCACAGCCGTCTCGGGGATCAGATTGTTGAGCGGCGCCATGTTGACGCGGTTCATGTGGATGACGCCGAAGCGCGTCTGCTCGATCGTGTCCTTCTCCTGACCGAGCGTCGAGGCCGGATACATCTCGATCTTGATGCGTCCGCCGGAGCGTTCGGCGACCAGCTTGGCCATGAACTTCACCGCCTCGACGGTCGGGTAGCCGTCGGGATGCGTGTCGGCCGATTTCAGCACGATCTGCTGGGCGGACGCCGAGACGAGGCCGAGCGCGAAGGCGGCGGCGGCGAACGTGGATTTCAGGACGAGGCGACGGAGCATGGTTCCTCCCGGACGCAAGTTCTTGGAGCGATTGTGGACGCCGCAGCGAGCTAAACCTATTTGTGCGGCGAACTCAACCGGCCGGCGCGGCGCCGCCGCTCTTCCCATTTGCCCGCGTCTCGGCTAGCTCACGACGATCATTCCGGAGGCGCGCCATGAGCTACCAGAACATCCTCGTCGAAACGCACGGCAAGGTCGGGCTCATCCGCCTCAACCGGCCGCAGGCGCTGAACGCGCTCAACTCCGCCCTGATCGCCGAGCTCAACGAGCAGCTCGACAAGTGGGAGCGCGACGAGCACATCGGCTGCATCGTCCTCACCGGCTCGGAGAAGGCCTTCGCCGCCGGCGCCGACATCAAGGAGATGCAGTCGAAGTCCTATATCGGCGCCTATCTCGACGACTTCATCACCACCTGGGATCGCGTCGCCCGCGCCCGCAAGCCGATCATCGCCGCGGTCGCCGGCTTCGCCCTCGGCGGCGGCTGCGAACTGGCGATGATGTGCGACTTCATCCTCGCCGCCGACACCGCGAAATTCGGCCAGCCCGAGATCAAGCTCGGCGTCATGCCGGGCGCCGGAGGCACGCAGCGCCTCACCCGCTTCGTCGGCAAGTCCAAGGCGATGGAGATGTGCCTGACCGGGCGCATGATGGACGCCGCCGAGGCCGAGCGCGCCGGCCTCGTCTCGCGCGTCGTGCCGGCGGCCAGTCTCGTCGACGAGGCGCTGAAGACCGCCGCCGCCGTCGCCGGCATGTCGTTGCCCATCGCCATGCTGACCAAGGAGTCGGTCAACCGCGCCTACGAGACGACGCTCGCCGAGGGCATCCGCTTCGAGCGGCGCGTGTTCCACTCGATGTTCGCCTTCGACGACCAGACCGAGGGCATGACCGCCTTCGTCGAGAAGCGGGCGGCCAAGTTCCAGAACCGCTGAGGTCCGGAAGCGCCGGGCGGCGCGGCCCTTCACCCTGCGCGGCGAAGGGAGTCGCCCCGTCAGCCCCGGCTTGCTAGACAGGCGCCGCGGCGCAACAGGGACGACGGCGGCATGTCGGAGACGGAAGCGGGCGAGCCGGGCGGCCTCGCCGGACAGGTGACGGCGACTCTCGTCGCCGCCGGCTATCCGCGCGTCGAGCCGCCGGTGCTGCAGCCCGCCCAGGTGTTTCTCGACCAGTCGGGCGAGGACATCCGCGGCCGCCTCTATCTGACGAGCGACGCCTCCGGGGCCGAATTCTGCCTGCGCCCGGAATATACGATCCCGGTCTGCCGCGCCTATCTCGCCTCGCCGCAGGCGGGCGCCGAGGCGGCCTTCTCCTATGCCGGGCCGGTGTTCCGCGTCCGCCCCGGCCAGTCCGGCGAATTCGCCCAGGCCGGGCTCGAAAGCTTCGGCCGGCCCGACGCCGAGGCGGCCGACGCCGAGATTCTCGCCCTCGCCCTCGAGGCGGCGGCCGCCGCCGGCCTCGCCGAACCGCAGGTGCTGATCGGCGACGCCGGCCTCGTCGCCGCCTTTCTCGAGGCGCTGGCGCTGCCGCCGGTCTGGCTGCGCCGCCTGCGCCGCGGCCTGATGCGCGGGCGTTCCCTCGCCGAGATTTTCGCCCCCGCGGCCAATGGCCGCGAGCACGATCATTCCGGCGTCCTCGCCGCGCTGGAGGGCGTCGACCGCCAGGGCGCGCGCGCCCTCGTCGAGGATCTGCTGTCGATCGCCGGCATCGCCGCGGTCGGCGGGCGCACCGCCGGCGAGATCGCCGAGCGCTTCCTCGAACAGTCGGCGACGCGCTCCGGCCCGCCGGTCGGCGCCGAGCAGCGCGCCGCGCTCGACCGCTTTTTCGCCGTGCGCGGCGATCCCGATCAGGCCTCGGCCGATCTGCGCGGCCTCGCCGACGACGCCGGGCTCGACATCGCCGCCGCGCTCGATTCGCTCGACGCCCGCACCGGCTTTCTGGCGGCCCGCGGCGTCGATGTGGGACGGCTCGATTTCGCCGCCGCCTTCCACCGCAATCTCGACTACTACACCGGCTTCGTCTTCGAGGCGCGTGATCCGCGTCGCGCCGACGGCAAGCCGGTGATTGGCGGCGGCCGCTACGACCGGCTGCTGCGCACCCTCGGCGCGAAGGCCGACATTCCCGCCGTCGGCGCGGCGATCTGGCTCGACCGTCTGGGAGGCGCGGCATGAGCGGCTCGTCGTCCAGGCTGGTTCTCGCCGTGCCCTCCAAGGGCCGGCTGCAGGAGAACGCCGCCGCCTTCTTCGCCCGCGCCGGGCTGGAGCTGACGCAGGGGCGCGGCGCCCGCGACTACCGCGGCGCGCTGATCGGCGCGCCCGGCGTCGAGGTCGCCTTCCTGTCGGCCTCCGAGATCGCCGCCCAGCTCGCCAGCGGCGCCGCCCATCTCGGCGTCACCGGCGAGGATCTGATCCGCGAGAGCCTGCCCGACGCCGACGCGCGGCTCGAACTGCTGACGCCGCTCGGCTTCGGCCACGCCAATGTCGTCGTCGCCGTGCCCGAGGCCTGGATCGACGTGCGCGGCATGGCCGATCTCGAGGACGTCGCCGCCGCCTACCGCGCCCGGCGCGGCGCGCGGATGCGCGTGGCGACCAAATACGTCAATCTGACCCGCGCCTTCTTCGCCCGCGCCGGGGTCGCCGACTATCGCATCGTCGAGAGTCTGGGGGCGACCGAGGGCGCCCCCGCCGCCGGCGGCGCCGAGCTGATCGTCG
This sequence comes from Methylobacteriaceae bacterium, assembly GCA_016793505.1. Lineage (GTDB taxonomy): Bacteria > Pseudomonadota > Alphaproteobacteria > Rhizobiales > Beijerinckiaceae. The sequence continues at coordinate 23,076 of JAEULW010000238.1, forward strand.
ACATCACCACCACCGGCGCGACGCTGAAGGCCAACGCGCTGAAGGTGCTCGAGGACGGCGTCATCCTGCGCTCGGAGGCCAATCTCGTCGCCTCTCTGACCGCCGAATGGGGCCCGGCCCAGCGCGAGGCGGCGCGCGCCGTGCTCGCCCGCATCGCCGCCGAGGAGGAGGCGCGCAAGTCGCGCGAGCTGCGCGCCTTCCTGCCGCGCCCGCCGGCCGATCTGGCGGCCGAGGCCGAAGCCCGCTTCGGCGCCCGCGCGCCTTTCGGGCCGCCCGCCGACGGGCGGGTCGCGCTGGTCTGCCCGGCCGGGCAGGCCGCCGCCCTCGCCGACTGGCTGATCGGCCTCGGCGCCGCCGATGTAGCGGTCTCGGCGCTCGCCTATCTGTTCCGGGCCGAATCCGGGCTCTACGCCCGGCTCGCCGCGCGTCTGCCTCAGGAATAGCGCGGCCCCCGCCGCGCTTCGGCCAGCGCGCCGCCGAGAGCGTGGGCGAAGTCCGCCTTCTCCGCCGGGCCGAGACAGCGGGCGATCTCGACGCGCTGGCCGCGACTGGCGACGTCGAGGCGCAGCACGCCGAACTCCTCGTCCTCGCGCCGTTCGAGCCGGGTGAACAGCGGCGCGAACCGCCATTCCCGCCGCAGCCCGTGCGCCGAGACCTGGGCGAGGTCGAGCTGCAGCGCCGACAGGCGAATCTCCTCATAGGCCCGCGCGGCGTCGGCATTGAGCTTCAGCGCGAGCCACAACGCCGCGACGTCGAGCCCGAAGAAGCCGACCACCGGCCAGGCCCCCATCAGGAAGAAAGGCACGCTCACCGCCGCCGAGACCGCCGCGAACAGGATCAGCAGCACGCGCACGCCGGCAGGCGACAGCGAGCGATGCGGCGAGAGCCGCGCCGCAAACAGTTCGCGATCTGCCGGATGCTCCTCCATCAGGCCCCGCTTGCGCCGGTGATTGCGGCCATTATACCGGGGCGATGCCGGCAAAGAAGCCCCTCGCGCGCGCCGCCGCCCCGCCGCGCAAGCGCCCGCCCGCCCGTCTGCCCGACGCCGCCGTCGCCGAAGCGTTCGCGCGCCTGCGCGCCGCCCGGCCCGAACCGAAGGGCGAACTCGACTACGTCAACCCCTTCACCCTGCTCGTCGCCGTCGTCCTGTCGGCGCAGGCCACCGACGCCGGCGTCAACAAGGCGACGAAGCGTCTCTTCGCCCTCGCCGATGCGCCGCAGAAGATGGCGGCGCTCGGCGAAGAGAAGATCGCCGCGGAAATCCGCACCATCGGCCTCTACCGCAACAAGGCGAAGAACGTCGCCGAACTGTCGCGCCAGCTGATCGCCCGCTTCGGCGGCGAGGTGCCGCGCACGCGCGAGGAGCTGGAGACGCTGCCCGGCGTCGGCCGCAAGACGGCCAACGTCGTGCTCAACATCGCCTTCGGGCAGGAGACGATCGCCGTCGACACGCATCTCTTCCGGGTGTCGAACCGGCTGCGCCTCGCCCCCGGCGCGACGCCGCTCGCCGTCGAACTCGGCCTCGAAAAGCGCGTCCCGGCCGAATTCCGCCGCCATGCGCATCACTGGCTGATCCTGCACGGCCGCTATGTCTGCAAGGCCGTCAAACCCCTCTGCGGAACCTGCCCGCTCGCCGATCTCTGCCCCTGGCCGGACAAGCGGCTGTGAAGACGCCTTGGCGCGCCGCCGCCGGCGCCGCATGATCGCCCGGTCTCTCGCGGAGCCGCCGATGCGCGCTGTTTCGATCGCTTCAGGACTGGCCGCCGCGCTCGTCGTCGCGACGCCGGCGGCGGCTGACTGCGTCGTCGGCGGCGGCCGCTGGTTCCTCGGCGAGAACGCCTCGAGCCGCATGACCGTGAAGTCCGGCGAGCCCTGCCTGCGCGCGGTCACGCTCAACAGCGGCGCCGCCTCGATCGACTCGCTGCGCGTCGTCGAGAAGGCGCGGAACGGCCTCGCCGGCATTTCCGGCCGCAGCAACTACGCCTATCGCTCCAACCCCGGCTTCGTCGGCCGCGATTCCTTCGTCGTCGAGATCGCCGGCGAGAAATCGCGCGGCGGCAAGGGCCGCACGCGGATCACGGTCGAGGTGACCGTCGAGCCGTGACCGTCACGCTGCGCACCCATCGCATCGGCGACGTCGGCTGGGTGATCCACCGCCACGCCATCCTTTACGCGCAGGACTACGGCTGGAACGGCGAGTTCGAGGCGATGGTCGCCGGGATCGGCGCGCAATTCATCCGCGATTTCGATCCGGCCCGCGAGGTCTGCTGGATCGCCGAGATCGACGGGCGCATCGTCGGCTCGGCCTTCGTCGTGCGCCAGGACGACGAGGTCGCCAAGCTGCGCCTCGTCTATGTCGAGCCCTCGGCGCGAGGGCAGGGCGTCGGGCGACAGCTGGTCCGCGCCGCGATCGGTTTCGCCCGCGAAAAAGGCTACAGGCGCATGACGCTGTGGACCAACGACATCCTGCATGCCGCGCGCCGCATCTACGAGACGGAGGGGTTTTCACTCGTCGCCGAGGAGCGGCACCATTCGTTCGGGGTCGATCTGGTGGGGCAGAATTGGGAACGGGGGCTGTGAAGGCTCGGCGCTCGACTCGGCGCCGTCAGCGCCGAAATCCTACGCCAGACCGACGACAAGCTTGCCGCCAAGCGCTTCGGCGGCTTCGCCCAACTGTTCCAGCTTGGTTCCGAACCGTGGGTCGAGGATGCGCCGCGCCTCGGTCTCCTGTCGCCCGATCCGGCGCGCGAGTTCCCTTTTCGAAATTCCGGCTTTCTTCCAGAGCGCGTAAACGCTGGCCTTCGCCGCCAGATGGGGCGCAAGCGCAACTGCCTGCTCGGCGCGCCGCACCTGGGAGGGCGGCGGAAGTTCCCGCTCATGCTCGATCCATTTTGCGATGACGACCTCGATCGCATCCTTGGCGAGTTCGAGCGCCTCTTCGCGGCTGTCGCCGGAAGTCACGACTTCCGGCAGATCGCGAACCGTCACGACAAAGTCGCCGTCCTCTTCGTCGATCCGCACTCCATAGATCCAATGCATGGTCGGTTCGCTCGTCATCCGTGTCGCCAGATCTTCTGCCTTGCGCGCGATGCGCGCCTTCAACGGGAATGCGTCGATCGTCCCTAGAGATCACTCGGAGAAAGTCCGAGCTGCTTCAGGATTCTTTGAATTCGCCCCGGATTGAGTTTGTGTTGGACGACAGTTTCGCGGCCATCCAGACTGACCCAGTAATGCGAACCTTTGCCCTTCGATTTGTCCACGTCGATTGATTTTCCGGTCCTTCTCGCGTGCTTCCGAAGCGCCTGAATGAATTGATCCCGATTCATGAACTCCGCCGCCGGCTTTCATTTTTGAATACTCGCACAAAAATGTGCGCAAATCAAGAAAATTGAACAAACCTGTGCGCACCCTGCGCAGCGTGCCGCCTCGAAAGTCAGACATCGCGCGCGGGCCTGCAACTCCCTTGCGCCGAGCCCCGTTTTCCCTATATAAGCTCCGAAAATCATCTCATCCGGATCGTGCAAGCGATCAATCTGGAGAGTGGGCCCCGCGGGACCCGCTCTTTTTTGTTGCCGCAAGGACGCGCCGCGCAGCATGAGCGCAGTGAAACCCGACGCCGCCCTTTCCGAGCCTCGGCTGATCGCCGAGACCGGCCTTGCCGCGCGCCTCGCCAATATCTGCGCGCCGGCGCTCGCCGACATCGGCCTGCGTCTGGTGCGGGTGAAGATTTCGGCGGGCCGCGACCGGATCGTGCAGATCATGGCCGAGCGGCCGGACGGGTCGATGACGGTCGATGATTGTGAGGCCGCCTCGCTGGCGCTCTCGCCCGCGCTCGATCTCGAGGATCCGATCAAGGAGCCTTACCGGCTGGAGATCTCCTCGCCCGGCATCGACCGGCCGCTGGTCCGCGTCTCGGATTTCGAGCGCGCCGTCGGTCACGAGGCGAAGATCGAGATGAGCGTGCTGGTCGGCAATCGCAAGCGCTTCCGCGGCGTGATCGCCGGCCTCGGCGCCGTCGACGGCCATCCTGTCGTCACGCTGTCGCGCAGCGACGCCAAGCCGGACGAGGCCGGGGAAGCGCAACTCGCCCTCGCCGAAATGGCCGAGGCGCGTCTCGTGCTCACCGACGCGCTGATCCGCGACGCGCTGCGCGCCGCCAAGGCGGAGGAGAAGGCGCGCGCCGCCGAGCCCATCGAGGCGGCGGAGGAGGCGACGGATGCGCCCGCCTCGCCCGCCGCGAAGAAGAAGCCCGAACGCGGCCCCGGCCGCTTCGCCCGCAAGAACGAACGCAAGGCCGCATCCCGCGCGCCGACGCGCTGATTTTCTGGACCCGTGGCGCGACGCGCCGCACGAGACGACAACGGAGACCAACATGGCCGTCAGCGCCAACCGACTCGAACTGCTGCAGATCGCCGACGCGGTCGCGCGCGAGAAGTCGATCGACCGATCGATCGTCATCGCCTCGATGGAGGAGGCGCTGCAGAAGGCGGCCCGTTCGCGCTACGGCCAGGAGACCGAGGTGCGCGCCGAGATCAACCCGAAGACCGGCGAGACGCGCTTTTCGCGGCTGCTGCTCGTCGTCGACGAACTCGACAACGACGCGACGCAGATCACGCTCGCCGAGGCGCGCAAGAAGAACCCGGCCGCCGAGGTCGGCGACTGGATCGCCGAGACGCTGCCGCCCTTCGATTTCGGCCGCATCGCCGCCCAGTCGGCCAAGCAGGTGATCGTGCAGAAGGTGCGCGAGGCCGAGCGCGACCGCCAGTACGACGATTACAAGGATCGCATCGGCGAGATCGTCAACGGCCTCGTCAAGCGCGTCGAATACGGCAACGTCATCATCGATCTGGGCCGCGGCGAGGCGGTGGTGCGGCGCGACGAGCTGATCCCGCGCGAGACCTTCCGCCCCGGCGATCGCATCCGCGCCTATGTCTACGACGTGCGGCGCGAGCAGCGCGGCCCGCAGATCTTCCTGTCGCGCACCCATCCGCAGTTCATGGCCCGCCTGTTCGGTCAGGAAGTGCCGGAGATCTACGACGGCATCATCGAGGTGAAAGCGGTCGCCCGCGATCCCGGCTCGCGCGCCAAGATCGCCGTGGTGTCGCGCGATTCCTCGATCGATCCGGTCGGCGCCTGCGTCGGCATGCGCGGCTCGCGCGTGCAGGCCGTCGTGCAGGAATTGCAGGGCGAGAAGATCGACATCATTCCCTGGTCGGCGGATGCGGCGACCTTCATCGTCAACGCGCTGCAGCCGGCCGAGGTCGTCAAGGTGGTGCTCGACGAGGACAGCGAGCGCATCGAGGTCGTCGTGCCCGACGAGCAGCTCTCGCTCGCCATCGGCCGCCGCGGCCAGAACGTCCGCCTCGCCTCGCAGCTGTCGGGCTGGGACATCGACATCCTCACCGAGCAGGAGGAGTCCGAACGTCGCCAGAAGGAGTTCGTCGAGCGCACCAACGAATTCATGAACGCGCTCGACGTCGACGAGACCGTCGGCCAGCTGCTGGCGGCGGAAGGTTTCCGCACCGTCGAGGAGCTCGCCTATGTCGACCTGCGCGAACTCGCCTCGATCCAGGGCTTCGACGCCGACACCGCGCAGGAGATCCAGAACCGCGCGCTCGCCCATCTCGCCGCCGTCGAGGCCGCGCACGACGCGCGCCGCAAGGAGCTCGGCGTCGCCGACGATCTGCGCGAGGTCGATGGCGTCACCACCGCGATGATGGTCAAGCTCGGCGAGAACGACGTGAAGAGCCTCGAGGATCTCGCGGGCTGCGCCACCGACGATCTGGTCGGCTGGGTCGAGCGTAAGGACGGCGAGTCGACCAAACATGCCGGCTTCCTCGACGGCTTCGAGCTGTCGCGCGCCGACGCCGAGGGCCTGATCATGCGCGCCCGGCTCAAGGCCGGCTGGATCGACGAGCTGCCGCAGCCCGAGGCGCCGGCCGAGGAGGGCGAGACGGCCTGAGCCGCGGGAGCCGAGGCATGACGCGCCGCGCCGCCGGCCGGGAAAGCGATGACGAGAGCGGGCCGCGCCGGCTCTGCGTCGCCACCCGCCAGTCGCGGCCGGTCGACGAGCTGATCCGCTTTGCGCTCTCGCCCGAGGGCGTCGTCACGCCCGATCTGCGCGCCCGCCTGCCCGGCCGCGGCGTCTGGGTGACGGGCCGGCGCGCCGCGGTCGACGAGGCGGTCCGCCGCAAGGCCTTCGCGCGCAGCCTGAAGACCGCCGCGACGGCGCCGGCCGATCTCGGCGCCCGCGTCGAGGGCCTGTTGCGGCGCGACGCGCTGCAGGCGCTCTCGCTCGCCAACAAGGCGGGGGCGGTGACGACCGGCTTCGCCAAGGTCGAGGCGGCGATCGCCGCCGGGGGCGTGGCGGCGCTGCTGCGCGCCGCAGACGGCGGGGCCGACGGCGGGCGCAAGCTCGACGCCGCTCTGCGGCGCAACGACGCTGCCGGCGCACCGGTCGTCGACCTGTTCGTCTCGGCCGAACTCGACATGGCGCTCGGCCGCTCGAATGTGATACATGCCGCGCTCGCCGCGGGCGGGGCGGCCGAGAATTTCCTTGCGCGTTGCCGGCGGTTGAGCTTCTACCGTGCGGACGATCCGCAGACCGATGGCCCGGGCGGGCCGCAGGACGACGACCATGCGGCCGGCCGCCCGACGCCGGACGCCGACGATGCGACAGACGGGCCTGGCCCGAGGACCGAGAACGAATGACCGAAACCAAGAACACCGGCGACAAGACGCTCCACGTCGCGAACCCGAAGACGTTGACGCTGAAGCGTCCCGTCGAGCAGGGCGTGGTGCGCCAGAGCTTCTCCCACGGCCGCACCAAGGCGGTCGTGGTCGAGAAGGTGAAGCGCCGCGTGATCGGACCGGCGGAGACGCCGGCGCCTCCGCCCGCCGCGCCCGTCAAGGCGACGCCTGCAAGGCCGGCGGCCGCGCCTGCGACGCCCGCGGCTGCGCCGCCGCCCCCCAGACCCGCCGCGCCGCCGCCGGTCGCCGAAGCGCCGGCCCGTCCGTCCGTCGCGCCTGAGCCGCCGGTCGCGCCCGCCGCGCCGCCGGTCGAGGTCGCGCCTGCGCCGAAGCCCGAGCCGGTCGCCGCCGCAGCGCCGCGCCCGGCGCAGGCGAAGCCCGTCGCGCCGGCCAAACCTGTCGTTGCGGCGAAGCCCGCCGCGACTGCGCCGGCCCCCGTCCGCGGCGCAGAGGCGCGCCCCGCCGCCCGCCCGGCCGCACCGCAGCGCCCGACGCCGGCCTCGGGCGTCGTGCTGCGCACCCTCACCGAGGAAGAGCGCGAGGCCCGCGCCCGCGCCCTCGCCGGCGCCAAGGAGCGCGAGGTCGAGGACCGTCGGCGCGCCGAGGCCGACGCCAGGCTGCGCGCCGAGCGCGAGGCCCGCGACAAGCTCGAGCGCGAGGCCGCCGAGGCCCGCAAGCGCGAGGAGGACGCCCGCCGCGCCGCCGACGCCGAGACCAAACGCCGCGCCGAGGACGCGGCGCGCCGTCGCCTCGCCGGCGGCGGACCGCCCGCGCCCTCGCCCGGCGGCGCCTCG
>JAEULW010000244.1 GCA_016793505.1 Methylobacteriaceae bacterium
GCTGCGCTTGACCGCCGCCCAGGCGATGCGGAAGGCGCGCGTCTCGCGCTCGTCGACAGTCTCCTCCGAGGCTTCGTCGAAGACGTTGTTGAAGGCGGCGCGAAAGATGTCCTGCGCGTGTTCGGGCAGATGGGCGCGCACGGAGGGCGGCAGATCGGCGTTGCGGCGATAGGGCATGGCTCACCTCCACGCGTTGCTCGCGAGGATGGCGCAGGGCTGTGGCGCGGCGAAGGCGGGCCTGCGCCGCGCGCGTTGGACGCGTCAGTCCCGCGCTTTGACGCCGGCGCAGAACTGCTGGCAGCCGAGCGCCGTCTGGCGGATGGCGGCGGCGTCGTCGCGATTGATCGAGGCGTTGTAGAAATTGGTGATCGCCGTCTCGAACATGCCGCGCTTGCCGGATTCCTGGTTCCTCACCGCCGCGCAGAACTGTTGCAGGCCGAGCGCCAGCTGGCGGATGGCGAGGCCGTCGTCGCGGTTCACCGAGGCGTTGTAGAAATTGGTTATCGCCGTGTCGAACATCGCGCTGGACATTGCGGACTCCCTCCCCGGAGCGCCCGCGTCCATCATGGCGCCGAAGTCGACATGCGCAAAGCAAAAGGGCCGCGCTGATGCGCGGCCCCGATGTTGCGCCCGATGTTGCGGGTCAGGCGGCCTGCTGGATCGCCGACAGGGCCCAGCCCTGCGGACCGGCGCCGGGCTCGCGGCGGAAGGTCCACAGCTCGGTGACCTGCTGCGGCGTCTTCTCGTCGCCGTCGAGGACGCGGCCAGTCGCCCTGTCGATCGTGGCGTCGACGATGGCGTAGCGCATCGCCACGGTGGCGTAGTCGGCGCCCGGCTCGCTCCAGGCTTCCGACAGGTCGCCCTGCAGCAGCTTGACGCCCGACAGCTTGTTGACGACGCCGCGGCGCGCCATCTCGTCGAGCTCGGCGTTCAGATCATTGGCGAGCTCCGGCGCGACAAGGCGGGTCAGCGCGACGCGGTCGGCGGCGCTGTAGCTCGCCTGCACCTCGCCGAGCATGGCCTCGAAGCGGTCATAGTCGGCGGGCTGGACCTCGAGCGGCTGCGTCTGCACAGGGGCGGGCTGCGGCGCGGCGGCGCTCGCGCCGAACATGCCGCCGGCGGCCGGGCCGGCCTGCGGCCAGCCGGGCGCGGCGTTGCGCTGGAACGAGCCCGGCGCGGCGGCGGCCATGGCCGGCTGGTTGCGACGACGGAACCAGCTGATGGCGAACATCACCAGGCCGGCGATCAGCGCCATCTGCAGGATGAAGCCGAGGAAGCCCATGAACGAGCCGATGCCGTTCATGAAGCCGCCGCCGAACATCATGCCCATCAGGCCGGCGCCGAGCAGGCCGGCGCCGAGGCCGCCGAGGAAGCCGCCCCAGCGGTTGGGCTGGGCGGCCGGCGTATTCGGCATGCCGGGGCGCGGGGCGTTCATGCCCGGGCCGGGCAGCGGCTGGGCCTGACGCGGCGCCGTGTTGGTGATCGGCGGCGGCGAATTGGTGTTCGAGCCGCGGCTGCCGCTGTTGCGGCCGGCTCCCGTGCGGGCCTCGGCGACATTGGCGGCGACCAGCATGAGAGCGGACGCAACGGCCAGCGCCTTCATGGTCTTGCGAGAACGAAGGTGAGCCACGGCGAGAGACCTCCTTGTCAGCCAGCGCTTCCCCAGTGCGCAGAATATAGGAATATCTCTCGTCTCCGCAATCGTGATCTGGCCCGCGGCGTCGCCGGCGGGGCGCCCGCTCGGCGGACAAGCCATTGACATCGTTATTTTTCTGTCATGAGATCGGATTGTTTAGAGCAGATTAAAAATGTTTCTGTCGCTTGAGCTCGGTTCAGGCGGGCGGCGGCGCGGCGGCGGCCCAGGCGGGCGTGCGGGCGGCGAAGGCGTCGAGCCAAGCGACGAGCCGGGGATGGCCGGCGCGCCAGGCGCCCTCGAATCGGAAGTCGAGATAGCCGAGCGCGCAGGCGACCGCGATCTGGCCGAGATCGGGCGGGCCGGCGGGCGGGGCGGCCTCGAGCGCGGCGAGGGCGCGCGCGGTCTTGCCGGCCTGATGATCGGTCCAGCGCTGCGAGCGCATCGCCGGCTCGCGGAAGATGACCTCGTAGCGTTGCAGGATCAGCGCGTCGAGCAGGCCGTCGCCGAGCGCCTCGAGGGTGAGGACGCGGGCGCGCGCCGCCGGTTCGGCTGGCAGCAGCGCGGCGTTGCCCGAAAGCCCGATCAGATATTGGCAGATGACGGAACTGTCATAGATCGTCGTTCCGTCGTCGAGCGCCAGCGCCGGCACCTTGCCGAGCGGATTGCGCACTCGCAGCTGGTCGTCGGGATTCATCGGATCGGCGGGAACGAGTTCGATCCGGTCGGCGAGGCCGGAGAGCGCGGCGACGATGCGCACCTTGCGCACGAAGGGCGAGGTCAGTCCGCAGAGCAGTTTCATCGACGCATGATCTCCCGGCGCGCGAAGCATCCCGGCGCGCGATCGCCCGCGCACCATAGCGCCTCGTCCGGTCGCCGCAATGCGCGCCGCGTCAGATCAGCTTGAGGTCGACGGCCTTGGGGCCTTTGCCCTTCTTGTCGGGCTCGACCTCGAAGGCGATGCGCTGGCCCTCGTTCAGGCTCTGCAGGCCGATGCGCTCGACCGCCGAGATGTGCACGAAGATGTCGCGACCGCCGTCGTCCGGCTTGATGAAGCCGTAGCCCTTTTCGACATTGAAGAATTTGATCGTGCCGTTCTGCGCCATGGCGCGCCTTCCTTTCCGGGGCGCCGCGCCCTCCCCGGCGCGACGTCGACGTCACGGACCGGACGGCGAACCGTCGGGCCCCGGTTTCTGGCGTCCCGGCGGGCGGCGGCGCCGATCGACTTGTCGATGCGATCGTGCGCGGCGGCAGGGCCGGGGGCTCGTCAAACGTCGATCAAACCGGCGGCATTTGCAAGCGCCGGCTCATTCCCCGGCGACAACGTCGACGCGCCAGGACGGCGCGCCGTCGCGGCCGAGGCGCGCGGCGAGGAACGGCAGCAGCGCGCGCGCTTGCGCCTCGAGGCCGAAGGGCGGATTGACGAGGACGAGGCCGGCGCCGATCAGCGGCGGGCCGCCGCCGCGCGGCGGCGGGCCGGCGGCGCCGACGACGAGTTCGAGACGCAGCACGCGGCGCACCCCCGCGGCGGCGATCGCGTCGGCGAGGCCGCGGGCCTCAGCGACATGCTTGACCGGATGCCAGAGCGCATAAACGCCGGTCGGCCATTTGCGATGGGCTCTCACCAGCGCCGCGGCCATGCGCGAAAACTCGTCGCGCGACTCGAAGGGCGGATCGACGAGGACGAGGCCGCGACGCTCCTTCGGCGGGACATAGGCGCCCAGCGCGACATAGCCGTCGACGCCGACGACGCCGACGCGGGCGTCGCGCCGCATCGCGCGCGTCAGCGTCTCGCGCTCCTGCGGATTGAGTTCGCACAGGGTCAGCCGGTCCTGCGGCCGGGTCAGGCGCGCGGCGATCCAGGGCGAGCCGGGATAGATGGTCGGCCCGTGCGCGGCGCGCGCGGCGGCGACCGTCTCCAGATAGGGCGCAAGCAGACGCTCGGCCTCGCCCTGTGGCGGGTCGGCGTCGAGACGGGCGATCCCGTCCGCCGCCTCGCCCGAGCGCGTCGCCTCCTCGCCGGTGAGATCGTAGAGGCCGACGCCGGCATGGGTGTCGAGATAGCGCAACGCCGCATCCTTGCGCGTCAGATGCGTCAGGATCAGCGCAAGAAAGGCGTGCTTGAAGACGTCGGCGAAATTGCCGGCATGAAAGGCGTGGCGGTAATTCATCGCGCGCTGCGCCTCACAGCGGCGGCGGCACCATGATCTCGCGTGTGCGGCAGGCGTTGCGGTTGACCTCGGGGCAGGGGCGGAAGCCGCGCAGATCCTTGGTGAAGCAGATGCGCACCTCCTCGAGCACGCCGCGCTTGCACTGCACCGACATGTGATCGGCGCGCAGCCCCGGATTGGCGGCGACGAAGGCGCGTTCGATGTCGATCGGCGCCCAGGTCTGCGGCTCCTTCGGCGCGACGAAGGGTTTGGGGATCGCCACTGCGGCGCGGGCGCGCTTCACGTCGGCGAAATAGTCGGTCGGGCTGCCGCCGGCGCAGGTCCCGTGCTTGCGCCATTCGTAGCGGGCGAGGCCCTCCTCCGGGAACACGCCGCGCGCTGCGTCCAGCGCGCTGCGCGAGGGCGTGCGGCCGGCCGGTCCGCATTCGGTCGGAAAGCCGCGCTCGAATTGCGGCCACAGGCCATGCACGACGAAGCCGTGGCCGGCGCCGGGCGCGCATTGCCGGCGCGCCTTCTCCGCGCCGCCGAGCTCGCAGAAGCCGGAGGACCAGGACAGCGCCAGCACGTAGAAATCGAAATCGCCCGGCTCGCCGCCGCGCCGCTCCTGCGCCTGACCCGGCGCGGCGATCGCGAATGCGAGGGCGAGCGCGGCGAAAAGCGCGCGCCTCATGGCCGCGCCATCTTGCAGCCGGGGGAATAGGCGAGGTTGCGGTCGAGACCGCGCACGCACCATTCGACGCCGAAACCCCAGCCGATGATCCCGAGCGACTCGCCGACCCAGTAGTCGACGGCGCGCAGGCGATGATCGTTCATGTGGGCGCGCGCCGTGCAGTAGCGGCGCGGAATATGGTCGGCGCCCCAGCTGCGAAAACCGATCTGGCGGACGCGGTCGATGGCGACGATCTCGAGGCGCGAATTCCAGTATTCGCTCTCCTTCGCCGCGAAGCGTGCGCGGATGCGCGCCAGCACGGCCGGATCGTCGCAGGACGCGACCTGACCCGTATAGGCTTCATAGCGGCGTTCGGCCGGCGTCAGCGGCCGGGCGAGCGCCGTCGCGGCGAGGCCGGCGAGCAGGGCCGCGGCGAGCAGAGGCGCGCGGAGAATCATCGGTCCGTCTCCGTAAGCGCGCGGCGCGCCGCGACGCGGGATTCGCGCGAACGATGGCGCGCCCGACCGCGCAAATCAAGCGAATGTCCGGCGATTGACCGAACTATCGGGCTCGGGCAGTCATGAGGCGGGCGGGTGGGCGACGGCCGGATGCGGGTCGCGCCATGCAGAGTCTGATCGCGGGTTACGAGGCCTATGTCGCGCTGGCGCTGCTGGCGGCGCTGTTCGCCGCCTTTCTGGCCGAAGTCTATCCGCCGGAGGTGACGGCGGCGGGCGGCGCCGCAGCGTTCATCGCGCTCGGCTTCGTCGACGCCAGGCAGACCATGGCGGCGTTCTCCAACTCGGCGCCGATCACCATCGCGGCGATGTTCGTGTTGTCGGGCGCGCTGGTGCGCACCGGCGTGCTCGAGGCGGCGACGTCGCAGGTGGTGAGGCTCGCCGGGCCGCGGCCTTTCCTGGCGATCGCCATGCTGCTCGCCAGCGTCATCGCGGTGTCCGCCTTTCTCAACAACACGCCGGTCGTGCTGATGCTGATCCCGGTGGTGATCCGCCTCGCCGGCTCGCTCGGCATGGCGCCGACGCGACTGCTGATCCCGCTCTCCTATGCGGCGATCCTCGGGGGCACCTGCACGCTGATCGGCACCTCGACCAATCTGCTGGTCGACGGCGTGGTGCGCGAGGCGGGGCTCGCGCCCTTCTCGATCTTCGAGATCACGCCGGTCGGTCTCGTGGCCGCGGCGGCGGGCGCGGGGCTGATGCTGCTGCTCGGGCCGTGGCTGCTGCCGGACCGGCAGAGCCAGGACGCCGGCAAGCTGCTGAGCGAGTCCGAATTCCTCTCGGAGGTGACGGTGCTCAGCGCCGCCGCCTTCGCCGGCGCGCGGCTCA
>JAEULW010000288.1 GCA_016793505.1 Methylobacteriaceae bacterium
ACTGCGCGGCAAGATTGCGTCGATGATCTTTCAGGATCCGATGTCGAGTCTCAATCCGGTCGTCCGTGTCGGGGACCAGATTGCCGAGGCCATCATCGCCCATGGCGGGGAGCCTGCTCAGGCGCGGCGCAGGGCGGTCGATCTTCTGGCGAGCGTCGGCATACCGGATGCGGCGGCGCGCGCGCGCTCCTATCCGCACCAGATGTCCGGCGGCATGCGCCAGCGCGTGATGATCGCCATGGCGATCGCCAATGATCCGATTCTGCTGATCGCCGACGAGCCGACCACAGCGTTGGACGTCACGATCCAGGCGCAGGTCCTCGATCTCCTCGCTGAACTCAAGCAACGTCGGCGCCTGGCGATGGTCTTCATCAGCCACAGCCTGCCCGTGGTCGCCGAAATCGCGGATCGCGTCGTCGTCATGTATGCAGGCGAGATCGTCGAGGAGGCGCCGGGCGCAGCGCTGTTCGAGCGTCCTCGCCATCCCTACAGCGCTGCGCTGATCGCCTGCTCGCCGAGCGATGATGGGCAGGCGCCGCGGCCTATAGAAGGGGTCGTGCCGCAGCCGAACGACTTGCCGCCGGGCTGCGCATTCGCCCCGCGCTGCGCGTTTCGCATTGCCGCCTGCGACATGGCCCGCCCACCGCTTGCCAGTGTCGGCGAGGGCCGCCGCTCGCGCTGTATCCGGTGGAGCGACCTGTGAGCGACGTGCTCATCGAGGCCCGTGGCCTCACGAAGTCCTTTGTTCAAAGCGCCGGCTTCAACCTTTTCGGCGGCCGCCGCGCAATTCGCGCCGTATCGGATGTCGATCTTGTCATGCGGCGTGGCGAGGCGGTCGGGCTGATCGGCGAATCGGGATCCGGCAAGAGCACAGTCGGACGGCTTGCGCTCGGTCTGCTCAGTCCGACGGCCGGCGTGATCCGGTTCGCCGACGTCGATCTCGCAACGGCGGACGCAGCGACGATGCGCGGCCTGAGGCGGCGCATGCAGATCATCTTCCAGGATCCGTATTCGAGCCTCGATCCGCGACGGACCGTCGGCGATCAGATCGCCGAAGGTCTTATCATCCATGGTCTTGGCGATGCGGCGGCGCGAAAAGCTCGCGTTGCCGAGCTGCTTGCGCATGTCGGTCTTTCGCCGGAACATGCCTCTCGCTATCCGGCGGCGTTTTCAGGCGGGCAGCGCCAGCGCATCGGCATCGCGCGAGCGCTCGCCATCGCGCCGGAGCTTCTGGTCGCCGACGAACCCGTCTCGGCGCTCGACGTATCTGTTCAGGCCCAGGTGCTCGAGCTTCTGGCGCATTTGCGCACAGAACTCGGCCTGTCGCTGCTTTTCATCAGTCACGATCTTTCCGCGGTGCGGCATCTGTGCGATCGGATCGTCGTTCTCTATCTCGGTCGCGTGATGGAAGAAGGCCCGACCCGCGAGGTCTTCGCCAATCCCCGTCATCCCTACACGCGCGCGCTTCTGTCCGCGATGCCGACGCTGTCGCGCGCAGATCGGCGGAAGCGGGAGATTCTGAAGGGAGATCCGCCAAGCCCGGCAGATCCGCCGTCGGGATGTGTGTTTCGCACCCGTTGCGCCCACGCAGTCGAGTTGTGCGCGAAATCGGCGCCACCGCCGGTCACAGTTGGCCCCGCCCACCGGGCTGCATGCATACTAGCCAGTCCTGCTTCAGGGATTTGACAGCTTGTTGGCAATCAGGGCGCCGCATCCCGCGACTCGGTCAGGCACCAGCGCGCGACCTCGGCATGCGTTGCAAACCAGACATCGCCTCTTGCCTTGATGTGACGGATCAGCTCCTCGAGGATGAACATGCGCGAGCGATATCCCGTCACATGCGGATGCATGGTCAGCAGGAACAGGCCGCCATCGGCATAGGCGCCGTCGAATTCTCGACGGAAGATGTCGAGGACCGCAGTGGGCGGCGTGTAGGGCCGCAGCGCTTGGAACCGGTTCATGTTGAAGTAGGGCGCATCGTCACGAATCCACTCTACCGGGAGCTCGACAATGCCGGTTGCCTCGCCATTCTCGACCAGCTCATACGGGTCATCGTCAGCCATCAGCGAGCTGTCGTAGAGCAATCCCAGCTCGCGCTGGATCGACAGCGTCGCGGCCGAAAAATCCCACGACGGCGTGCGCATGCCGACGGGTCGGGAACCGGTGATCACCTCGAGCGCATCTGCGGCGCGAAGATGAAGTTCGCGTTCGTCGGCGGCCGGCAAAGCCGAGTTCACCTCGTGAATCCAGCCGTGCAGTGCGATCTCATGGCCGTCGTCGATGAGGGCGCGCTGTTCATCAGGATAGAGCAGGGCGGCCACTGCGGGCACGAAAAATGAAGCGCGAACACCTTCGCGACGCAGCGCCGCGCGGATGCGTGGCACGCCGACCCGATGCCCGTATTGCCCCCAGGACATGCGGCCGATCGACTCTCCGCCATCACGCAGCTCGTTGGTCTCGTGATCGGCGTCGAACGACAGCGCAACTGCGCAACGCGCCCCGCCGGGCCAACGCGCGGGTTTCAGCGACCGACCGGCGCGGACCTGCGCGACGCGCCGCCGCCATTCTTCCTCAGGCCAACGCCATGGCTCCATCTCGGCTCACTCCTCGATCGGAAAATGACAGGCGACGCTGCGTGACGGACCACGTGGCGTCAGAAGGGGTGATTGCCTGATGCAGCTCTCTGCTGCGCGTCGACAACGGACGTGGAAATGACATCCCGGCGGCGGGGCGAGGGGCGACGGCAGCTCGCCAGCGATCGGACGGAATGCGGCTTCGTCTCCCTCGAGCGCCAGACGCGGGATGCTGTCGAGCAATGCGCGGGCGTAAGGATGCAGCGGAGCGCTCATGACAACCTGCGTCGGGCCCATCTCGACGATTCTGCCGAGATACATGATGGCGATGCGGTCGCATACATGGCGCACGACGCCGAGGTCGTGGCTGATGAACAACAGCGTCAAGTCGAGCTCGCGCCGCAACGTCAGAAACAGATTGATGATCTGCGCCTGGATGGAAACGTCGAGCGAAGCGACTGGCTCATCGCAAACCAGCACGTCAGGCTTCATGGCCAGGGCTCGCGCGATCGCCACACGCTGACGCTGGCCGCCGGAAAATTGGTGCGGATAGCGATCAGCGACGTCCGGCGGAAGTCCGACAGCCTGCAGCCAGCCGACGACGAAGGCGCGAGCCTCCGAAGGCGCGACGAGGCCATGCGCGATCGGACCCTCCGAGATCGCCGCGCCGATCTTCCACCGCGGATCGAGCGAGGCGAAAGGATCCTGGAAGATCATTTGCACGCGCGTTGTCGTCTTGACCGGCCGTCGACCTTCGCCCATCACGCGTGCGCCGTCGAGCATCGCGCGCCCTTCGCTGGGCGGCAGAATGCCCGCGATGATGCGGCCGAGCGTCGACTTGCCGCAGCCGGATTCGCCGACCAGGCCAAGAGCCTCGCCTGCCCGGATCGTCAGATCGACGTCGCTGACGGCGCGCACGACAGAAGGAGGTTGGCTCAGGCCAGCCGCCACGGCCAATCGACGCGTCAGGCCGGCAGGCTGTGCAAAGCGCCGCGATACCTTTTCGAGCCGGACGAGTTCGCTCATGCGACTGCCGCGATCGGATGATGGCAACGCCAGCGTCGATTGCCTGCTACGCTTTCCGCAGGGTCAGAGGCGCAGGCTTCGCTGGCGCGCGCGCAGCGAGGGGCGAAGGCGCAACCAGGCCCGATGTCGACGAGCGAAGGCGTCGAGCCCGGAATCTGCCTCAGCGCTGTGCCGGGCGTCGCATGGGCCGGAAGCGAGTCGAGCAGCCCTTGCGTGTAGGGATGGCGCGGCGCTGACAGAACGTCGCGTGTTGGCCCGGTCTCCAGGACGCGTCCCGCATACATCACCAGGATCCGCGACGCGATGGATGAGACGACGGCCAGATCGTGGCTGATCCAGATCATCGCCGTGCCGATGTTGCGCGCGAGATCGCGCATTTCGGAGAGAATCTGCGCCTGGATGGAGACGTCGAGCGCGGTCGTCGGCTCGTCGCAGACAATCAGCTTCGGCCGGTTCAGCAAGGCGATGGCGATGGCCACACGTTGGCGCATGCCGCCCGAAAACTGGTGCGGATAGGCGCCCAGCCTGGCGGCCGGATCGGCGATGCCGACCTGGCTCAGCGTCTCGATCGCCCGCGCGCGCATGGCGGACGCGTCTCGCCCGCCATGCGCCTCGAGCGCAAGACGCATTTGCGCTCCGATTGTCAACAAAGGATTGAGCGTCGTCGAGGGGTCCTGGAAGACCATGGCGATCGAGCGGCCACGCAGGGCGCGCAGACGGCCCTGCTCGAGCCCGATCAGCTCCTCACCGTCGAGCCGGACCGAGCCGGCGGCGATGCGCCCCGGCGGATCGATCAGTCCGAGCAGCGAGAAGCCGGTGACGCTCTTGCCCGAACCCGACTCGCCAACCAGTCCGACAATCTCGCCGGCGGCGACGGTGAAGGAGACGTCGCGAACCGCGGGCAGAAGTCCGGCCCGGGTCTCGAACACGGTCGTGAGGCCGCGCGCCTCGAGCAGCGGGCTCATCGTCTGAGTCTCGGATTTAGCTGATCGCGAATCTGATCACCGACGAGATTGATCGCCACGATCAGGATGATCAGTGCGAGGCCCGGATAGATCGAGATCCAGTAGCGGCCCGAAAGCATGAACTGGAAGCCGTTGGCGATCAGCATGCCTAGCGAAGGCTCGCTCACCGGCAAACCAAGGCCGAGAAAGGATAGCGTCGCCTCGAGCGCAATCGAATTGGCCACCTGCACCGTCGCGACGACGATCAGCGGCGGCAGGCAATTCGGCAGAATATGCCGCATGACGACACGAGGCGTCGGCAGAGGCGTCGAAAGCGCAGCCTCGACATAGTCTTTGGCGCGCTCGGCGGAAGCGGCGCCATGCGCCGTGCGCGCGAAATAGGCATACTGGGCGGCGACAAGCGCGGCGATGAGCTGCCATTTGCCCTGACCAAGCAACGCTGCCAAGACGAGCGCCAGAAGGATTGCCGGAAACGAAAGCTGCAGATCGACCACGCGCATGATCAGAGCTTCGACCCATCCGCCACGAAACGCCGCAAAAGCGCCGAGCGTCGCGCCGATCGTGAAGGCGATGGCGCCCGCAATCAGCCCCATCTGTATCGAGATGCGCAATCCGTAGAGGATCGCCGACAACAGGTCGCGTCCCTGCGCATCTGTGCCGAGCCAGTGGACATAGCCGCCAGAACCGATGAAGCCTGGCGGCCGCCGCGCATCCGTCAGCCGGAGCCGGGACAGATCATAGGGGTCCTGGGGCGCAATCAATGGCGCCAACAAGGCGACGAGCAATACGGTGGCGACGACGCCGAGCGCTGCGAGGGCGACGCGATTGCGCCGGAACTCGAGCCAGAACGCGCTGAGGGGCGCCTCGCCGGTCATGCGTGCTGCGCCCTCAGACGCGGATCGAGCGCGGCATAGGCGAGATCGACCAGAAGATTGATCACGATGAACAGCAGCGCGACCAGCATCAGATAGGCCACCATCACAGGCCGATCGAGCGAGCTGATCGAGTCGATGATCAGCTTGCCGACGCCGGGCCAGGAGAAAATGGTCTCCGTGACGACCGCGAAGGCGAGGGTCGATCCGAATTCGAGACCGAAGACTGTGACAATCGGAATGGCGATCAGACGAAGCACGTGCCGCGACAGAATGGTCCATTCACTTTCGCCCGCGGCGCGCGCGAACTTGATCGTATCCGTCAGCATCAGTTCCCGGGTTCCGGCCCTCGCCAGCCTCACCATCATGGCGAACTTGAAGAGGGAAAGATTGAGCGCCGGCAGCAACAGATGCCGCAATCCGTCGAGCGTCAGGAAGCTCCATTCGACGCCGAGCACAGAGACCGTCGCGCCGCGACCTCCGGCGGGCAGCCAGCCCAGATTGACCGCGAAGACGAAGATCAGCACGAGTCCGATCCAGAATGTAGGCACCGAAAAGCCGAGGATGGACGCCGCCATGATGGCGCGCGAGAGGATGGAACTCGGCCTGTAGCCGGCATAAATGCCAAGCGGCACGCCCAGCGCTGTCGCGCCGATCACCGCCGCGAGCGTCAGCTCGAGCGTCGCGGGCAGCCGCGAGGCGATGAGATCGAGCACGGGCATGTTGTAGAGGAACGAGCGGCCGAAATCGCCGCGCGCAAGTCGCCCCAGAAAATCCAGATACTGTCTCCACAGCGGTTGATCGAGACCATAGGCGCGGATCGCCTGCTCGCGGATCGCCTGGGTGGCGTCGGGCGATATGAGCACGTCGATCGGATTGCCGACAGCATGCACGCCGGCGAAGACCATTACCGAAATGACCATCATCACGATGATGGCCTGAGCGAGCCGCTGCAACGCATAGCCAGGCATTGCGTCAGCTCCCCCTGCGCGCGATCGCCTTCACGACCAGCCGTCGGCGATGACGTCGCGCGTCTCGGCCACTGCGACGTCCCAGATCGCGAGCATGTCGTCATCAGGTCGCTGATAGAGCCCGCCATAGTTTCCGTCGCCAAGCAGCCGACGCTTCGCAGCGGGGTCGATCGACTGGAATCTTGCAAGATCGAGCATCGGCTTGGCGCCCGCCGGAGCCGGCGCGTCAGCAAGCCGCGTCCAGGGAAAATTCTCCATCCAGGAAGCGTGCGAGGCGACGCGGTCGATCGATTGCACCTTCGCCCATGTTTTCGGCGCGTTCCACCAGTTGTGCCATTTCACCTGCGCGCCGTGGTGCCGGTCGAGCCATTCGAGCGCCGCTCCATGCGCCGGGGCGTTGCCGCCATGGCCATTGACGATGACGATCCGTCTGAAGCCCGCGCGCGCGATTCCGTCGAGCACGTCCGTAAGCACCGCGCACAGAGTCGACAACCGCAACGTGACCGTTCCGGGATAGGCGACGAAGTTCGGCGTCAGGCCGTAGTTGATGGTTGGAAAAACTGGAACGCCCAGCGGCCCCGCCGCGTCTTTCGCGACGCGCTCGGCGAGGATGCAGTCGACGCACAGGCTGAGTTGCGCATGCTGTTCGGTCGAGCCGATCGGCAGGGCGGCGCGATCGTCGCGGCGCGCCTGCGCCTCGACCTGCATCCAGTTCATGTCGGCGATTTGCATCGTCAGCGCCCCCCGATGTCTTCGGCCTCGCCCTTCTCGTTTTCGAACATCGACAAGACCACCTTGGCGAGCAGGGTCGACAGCATCTCGCGCTCGACCAGAGTCAGCGGCGCGAGCATGGATTTTTCGAGCGCAACGAAGCGCGGCAGGGCTTCATCGAGCAGCGTGCGGCCGGCGCGCGTCAGTGACAAAGGCTGAACGCGCCGGTCGCCAGTATCGGAGCCGGCGCCGCGCGCCACCAGGCCAAGCGATTCGAGGCGCGCCACGGCGCGACTGAGCGTGTTTTTCGGAAAAGCGGTCGAAGAGGAAATCTCGCTGGCGCTCACCCCGTCCATCAGGCCGAGACTGTAGATCACCACGAATTCAATTCGGGTCAGATCGAAACGCTGCTTCACCCAACCGTAGACGTCGCTGTTGTATCGCAGGGCGAGATAGTTGAACCGTGCGGCGAAGCCGCAGGGATTGCGCCACAGGCGCGCATGGGTGAAGGCGTCCAGCCGCTGCCTTGACGGCGATGGTCCGCTCCCGGGCGCTGTCGACTGGTTCTGCTGCAATGGTTCCAACATGAACGTTCCTGGCGCCCAAAGGCAGTATAGCGGCGCAGGATGGTTCCACAAGGAATTGACTGGCGCTTGCCGGCGCCCTTCAATCCGGTCCGCGCGGCCGATCAGGCAGCTCGCGCAGCCAATCGGGAGGTTGATCCATGCGCGTTTTCCAATCGCTGGCGGGCGGGCTTCTGTTGGCTGCGTTGGCCGGTTCGGCTTCTGCCCAGACCCTGACCATCGGCGTGCGCGGCGGGCCGGATTCCATCGACCCGCATTTCACCGCCACCGGCACGCACGCCGAAGCGCTGAAGCACATCTTCGACACGCTGGTCTGGTCCGGCGATGGCCTCGAGTTGCAGCCGCGACTGGCCGAGAGCTGGAAGCCGATCGAGTCGACGGTCTGGGAGTTCAAACTCCGCAAGGGCGTGAAGTTCCATGACGGCTCGGACATGACGGCGGAGGACGTGAAGTTCTCGATAGAACGGATTCCGATGGTTGCCGGCCCCAATCCGACGACGATCTACGTGCGTCGGGTCAAGGAAGTGAAGATCGTCGATGCGCACACGCTGCATATTGTCACCGACGGCCCGGCGCCGACGCTGCCGAACGATTTCATCCGCCTGTTCGTCGTTTCGGCGAAGGCAGCCGCCGGTCTGACCAAGGAGAGCGCCAACGAGGCCTTCAATTCGGGCAAGGCCGCGATCGGCACCGGACCCTACAAATACGTGTCATGGCAGCCCAAGGGTGATCTCGTTCTCGATCGCTTCGACGGTTACTGGGGGCCGAAGGAGCCTTGGGCGCGTCACGTGCGCAAGGAAATTCCGAATGACGCCGCGCGCGTCGCGCAACTGAAGGCCGGCCAGCTCGATCTGATCACGCGCGTTCCGGCGACTGACGTCGCCGCCCTGAAGACCGATGCGAAGCTCTCGGTGCAGACCGTTCCCACGGTCTATGTCTTCAACATCGAGCTGGACATGCGCGACAAGGCGCCTGGCGTGTCGGCCAAGGACGGATCTGCGCTCGACAAGAATCCACTGCAGGACCCGCGCGTGCGCGAAGCCTTCGATCTGGCGATCGATCGCAAGGCTCTCGCGGAAATCGCCATGGAGGGCCTCGGCCAACCCGCCAATCAGCTCGTCACGCCGTCGATCTTCGGCTACAGCAAGGCCGTCGGCGACAAGAAGTACGATCCTGCCGCAGCGAAGAAACTGCTTGCGGATGCGGGATACCCCAACGGATTCCGTGTTCAGTTCTACTTCACGCAGGATCGTCTCCCAGGCGACAGCCAGGTCGGCGCCTCTATCGCCCAGATGTGGGCGGCCATTGGCGTCGATACGCGGCCGAATGCGCAACCGGCAACGGTGTTCTTCCCGGCCCGCACGCGTGGCGAGTATTCGGTTTCGATGTCGGGCTGGGGCACGCTCACCGGCGAAGCCCACTACACATTGTCGTCGATCGCCCATTCCAACGACAAGGACAAGAAGATGGGCGCCTTCAACGTGCTCGGCTACAAGAACGCGGCGATGGACAAGTTGCTGCAGGACGCCGCCGTCGAGATGGACGAGGCCAAGCGACGCCAGTTGCTCGAGGACGCCAACACCCTGGTCGAAAAGGATCGGCCGCGCCTGCCGGTCGTCTCTGTCGGCTCGGCCTGGGCGATGCAGAAGGCAAAGGTGAAGATCAGCCCGCGGGTCGATGAAGACACGCTCGCCATGAACATCAAGCCGGCGCAGTGAGCGCCGGCGATATCGCAGGTCTTGCGCTCGGGCTGCATGGCGGTTGCGGCACACTCGAGCGCAGCCTGATGAGCGAGGCGGAATGGGCCGAGGCGCGCGCTCATATCGACGCTGCCTTGCGAGCTGGATGGCGGGTGCTGATCGCTGGCGGAGCGGCCGTCGATGCGGTCGAGGCGACGGTCGTCGCCCTGGAGGACAGCCCGCATTTCAACGCCGGCCATGGCGCCGCCTTGACCTCGGAAGGCACGCATGAGCTAGACGCCTCCATCATGGACGGCGCCACGTTGAAGGCCGGCGCGGTCGCCGGCGTGCGTCGCGTCCGCAATCCTGTCCGCGCCGCGCGCGCCGTCATGGACAGCGGTCTTGCTGTCATGATGGGAGGCGAGGCCGCCGACGCATTCGCCGCGGCGCGCGGGCTGGCGATGGTCGATCCATCCTACTTCACCACACAACGTCGCATCGACGCGCTGGCCAGCCTGAAGCGCAAGGCGGCGTCCGGGCAATTGCTGCGCGCCAGCGAAGCTGAGAAGCACGGGACGGTCGGCGCGGTGGCGCGTGACGTGGCCGGGCGTCTGGCCGCCGCCACCTCCACCGGCGGCTTCAACAACAAGCCGGTCGGGCGCATCGGGGACAGCCCCGTCGTCGGCGCCGGCGTATATGCGGCGGATGGCGTCTGCGCCGTGTCCTGCACCGGGCAAGGCGAAATATTCATCCGTTGCGTGGCGGCGCACGAGTTGGCTGCGCGCATCCGCTACAAGGGAGAGAGCCTCGAGCAGGCCAGTCGCGACGTTGTCCACGATCTCGTTGGCGGTTTCGGCATCGGCGCCGGCATGATTGCGCTCGGACCAACCGGCGATCCGGTCGCCCCGTTCAATACGCTCGGCATGTATCGCGGCTGGATCACGACGGCGGGCGATATGTCTGTCGCCACGCACCACGAG